>NZ_JBEOSZ010000013.1:0-159548 GCF_040303285.1 Streptomyces sp. NPDC096046
AGTACACCCAGTACGAGGGCTTGCACCCGGCACGCCGAGAGCACGCACCGGACGCCGCTCCTTGACGGGCAAACGTTGCCTGCCGCGGCACTAGGTGCCCGGCCCCGCTCGGCGGGAGAATGCCCCCATGGCCGACCTCGATTCCCTGCGCACCCGTTTCACCCGCACCCTGGAGGCGGCCCGGGGCCCGGGCGGCGGCCCGGACCCGGCGCCGTACGCCGACAACCTGCTCACCCGCTGGCAGGAGCCCCAGCGGCGCTACCACACGGCCGAGCACCTCACGGCGGTCCTCGACCGCGTCGACCTGCTGGAGCGGTACGCGCGCGACCCGGACGCGGTCCGGCTGGCCGCCTGGTTCCACGACGCCGTCTACCTGCCCGACCGCTCCGAGAACGAGGAGCGCTCGGCCCGCCTCGCCGAACGCGCCCTCGCGGAAGCCGGGCTTCCCGACGCGAGGACCGCCGAGGTGGCCCGCCTGGTCCGGCTCACCGTCACCCACGACCCGGCCGACGACGACCCCGACGGCCAGGTCCTGTGCGACGCCGACCTCGCGATCCTCGCCTCGCCCCCGTCGGCGTACGCCGCGTACACGACGGCCGTCCGCGAGGAGTACCACTTCGTCCCGAACGACGCCTTCCGCACCGGCCGCGCCGCGGTTCTGCGCCAACTCCTGGATCTCCCGCGCCTGTTCAGGACGCCGTACGGTGCGAGTGAGTGGGAGGCGACGGCCCGCCACAACCTGACCGCCGAGCTGGAAATGCTGTCGCTTCCGGCCTCCGGCCCCTCGTAGCCTGCCCACCATCATGTGGACAACGGGAGCGGAACAGGTGGAGCAGGCCGTCGCCGAGTGCGTGGGCCTGCTGGGCGCGGTCACCGACCGGGCCTGGGAAGGCGTACGGGCCGGGCGGCTGGAGTGGGACTGCCGGGAGACGGCGGTGCACATCGCCGAGGACCTCATCGCTTACGCGGGACAGCTGGCCGGGCGGGAGCAGGACGCGTACACGCCGTTCGAGCTGTCACTGGAGGAGGGGGCCGGCAACACGGGCGCCCTGCGGGTGATCAGCACGATGGGCGCCCTGTTCGCCGCCGCGATCCGCACCGCCCCGCGCGAGGTGCGGGCCTTCCATCCGTACCCGTTCCGCAGCGCGAACCGTGAGGGGTTCGCCGCGATGGGCGTGACCGAGGTGCTGCTGCACACGCACGACATCTCCGAAGGGCTGGGCCTGTCGTACGAACCGGCGCCCGAGCTGTGCGACTTCGTGCTCACCCGGATCTTCCCGCACGTCCAGCCCGGGCCCACCCCGTGGTCGACCCTGCTGTGGGCGACGGGCCGCGGTGAGCTGCCCGGCCGGGCGCCGGTCACCCACTGGCGCTGGAGCAACAACCTGGTGATCGGCACCGAGCGGCTCACCCTCCAGGGCGTCACACCGGCGGCGGCCACCGATCTGTCCACGGTCGGCGACGGCGGCTTCGCGTGGATCGAGGGCGGCCCGGTCGAGGGCACCCGGATCGGCGCCGGGCTGGTCTACAAGCAGTACGAGGACGGGGTCCACCGGCCGGAGTGGGGCATGTACGCGCTGGTCCGGCGCGAGGACGGCCGCGCGATCGGCGCCATGGGGTTCCACGGCGTCCCGGACGCGGCGGGACGGGTCGAGGTCGGCTACGACCTGGTCGAAGGGGCCCGCGGCCACGGCTACGCCACCGAGGCGCTGCGCGCGCTGTCGGCCTGGGCGCTGGGCCGGCGGGAGACGCGGACCGTGGTGGCGAACGTCGAGCGGGACAATCTGCCGTCGCAGAACGTGCTCGCCCGGGCCGGATTCACCCAGGTGCCCGCCGAGGACCCCGAGCACCTGACCTACGAGCTGCGCGAACCCGATGAGGGATAGCGCCCCTTGCGCCGCCGCAGGCCCGCCCCGTGCAGCAGCCGCACCACCTCGCGGCTGCTGACCTCCACGGCCCCGGCCTCCACCGCGTCGGCGTACCGCTGGGCGGGGATGTCGTAGTGGTCGCGCTCGAAGGCCCGGCGGGGGACGCCGAGGCGGGCGGCGAAGGTGTGCAGTTCGTCGTAGGAGACGTCGCTGACGAGGTGGGACCACATGCGGCCGTGGCCCGGCCAGGTCGGCGGGTCGATGTAGATCGTCACCGGAACCTCATGAGGACGCCTGGCCGCCGATGGCCTCGCCCAGCGCTCCCACCGCGGCGACCTTCACGCCCGCCTCGCCGCACACCCAGTGCGGGTCGGGCCCCAACTCCGGTTCCACGTCCAGCGCGTGCGGCTCGCCGGTGCCGCACACCGGGCACAGCGGCCAGCGGCCGTACCGCTCCAGCAGGGCGTCCTGGACGTCCTGCGCGACCAGTCCGGCCACGTACCCGGCGCCCTCGGGCCACTGCTCGACCCACCAGCGCCGCTGCGTGATGGAGTCCTCGACCAGGGAGACGACGTCCGCCTCGGCGACGCGTCCCGCGACGAGGTCGGCCAGCACGAGGGCGCGCGCGGCGTGCAGTGCCTGCTCAAGAGGGCTGATGGGGTCCATGCCCCCATTGTGCGCACTCTTGACCCCGGCGCCGAGCCGAAAATACCTTTCACGGGTGACCCGAGACGTGAAGGAAATTTTCGCGAGCGAGCGCGGCGGACCCCCCGGGACCGGCGGCACCCCGCCCGCCCCGGCCGCCCTCGCGGCCAAGGTCCGCACGCTGGGACCGTCGATGACCCGCTCCATGCAGCGCGTCGCCGAGGCCGTCGCGGGCGACCCGGCCGGCTGCGCGGCCCTCACGGTCACCGGCCTCGCCGAACTCACCGGCACCAGCGAGGCGACCGTCGTACGCACCGCCCGCCTGCTGGGCTATCCGGGTTACCGGGATCTGCGCCTGGCCCTCGCCGGTCTCGCCGCGCAGCAGCAGTCGGGCCGCGCTCCGGCCATCACGACGGACATCGCGGTGGACGACCCGATCGCCGACGTGGTCGCCAAGCTCGCCTACGACGAGCAGCAGACCCTCGCCGACACGGCCGCCGGGCTCGACACCGTCCAGCTGGCCGCGGCCGTCACCGCGCTGGCCACGGCCCGGCGCACCGATGTGTACGGCGTCGGCGCGTCCGGCCTGGTCGCCCAGGACCTCACCCAGAAGCTGCTGCGCATAGGGCTGATGGCGCACGCCCACAGCGACCCGCACCTCGCCGTCACCAACGCCGTGCAACTGCGCGCGGGCGATGTCGCGATCGCCGTCACACACTCCGGGTCGACCGGCGACGTCATCGAACCGCTGCGGGTCGCCTTCGAGCGCGGCGCCACGACCGTGGCGATCACCGGCCGCCCGACCGGCCCCGTCACGCAGTACGCCGACCACGTCCTGACCACCTCCACCGCCCGCGAGAGCGAGCTGCGCCCCGCGGCCATGTCGTCCCGGACCGGACAGCTCCTCGTGGTGGACTGCCTGTTCGTGGGGGTGGCGCAGCGGACGTACGAGACGGCGGCTCCCGCGCTGTCGGCGTCGTACGAGGCGCTGGCCCACCGGCACCGTTCCTGAGCCGGCCGCCCCGCCCAGCACCAGCACCGGCACCGGCAGCAGCACCGGAAAGACACGGAAAGAGCCGTTCATGACCTCCACCTCCGACCCCCGTCACCTCAGGACCGCGCTGGAGTCCCTGACCACCGAGGCCTTCCGGCCGGAACTCGCGGACATCGACCGGCTGCCCACCCTCGACATCGCGCGGCTGATGAACGGCGAGGACGCCACCGTGGCCGGGGCGGTCGCGGCCCGGCTGCCGCAGATCGCCACCGCGATCGACGCCGTCGCCGAGCGGATGGCCCGGGGCGGCCGCCTGGTCTACGCGGGCGCGGGCACCGCGGGCCGGATGGGCGTCCTGGACGCCTCCGAGTGCCCGCCCACCTTCAACACCGACCCCTCCCGGGTCGTCGGCCTGATCGCGGGCGGCCGGGACGCCGTGGTCACCTCGGTGGAGGGCGCGGAGGACTCCCGGGAACTGGCCGAGGCGGACCTCAAGGCCCTCGCCCTGACACCCGACGACACGGTGGTCGGCATCTCCGCCTCCGGCCGCACGCCGTACGCCATCGGCGCGGTCGAGCACGCCCGCGCCCGTCGCTCCCTCACCATCGGCCTCGCCTGCAACACCGGCAGCCCGCTCGCGGCCGCCGCCGACCACGGCATCGAGATCGTCGTGGGCCCCGAACTGCTCACCGGCTCCACCCGCCTGAAGGCCGGCACGGCGCAGAAGCTCGTCCTCAACATGCTGTCGACGATCACGATGATCCGGCTGGGCAAGACCTACGGGAACCTGATGGTCGACGTCCGCGCGTCGAACGACAAGCTCCGCGCCCGCTCCCACCGCATCGTCGCCCTCGCCACGGGCGCCGAGGACAAGGAGATCGAGGAGGCCCTCACCGCCACGGACGGCGAGGTCAAGAACGCGATCCTGACCATCCTGGCCGGTGTGGACGGCCCGACGGCCGCACGCCTCCTGGCGGAGTCGGACGGCCACCTGCGGGCGGCCCTGGCGGCGACCGGCTGAGCCGTCACGCCCCCGCGTGTGCAGCACCTCGCCCAACCGTTGGCCACCACTTCACCGCGACTTCGGCTCCCGGTTGACCCGCCTCACACGAGCCCGCAGCGTCTCCCCCACGGGAAGCGAGCGGAGCACGTCGGTCAGGTGCTCGGCCGTCCGGACGTTGCACCGCCCCAGATCGACCAGGGCGAACGGCTCGTCGCTCGCGCCGGTCACCGGATCGACGCCCAGCGACGGCAGCACCACCCCGACTCCGGCGAGGGCGTCCCGCAGCGACTCCACGATCTCTTCGGTCGAGCGCACTTCCTCTTACCTCCACGCTGAGTTTGTGATTCACCACACAGCGTGTCCGACGCGTCTCTAACCTGGCCATATACGGCGGTCCAACAACCCCATCTGTACGACAGGGAGTTGCCCATGCCCGGTTCCAGGGACCTCGACCCGTCCTCCTCCCCTCGGGCCCTCCTGGGCGCCGAACTCCGCCACGCCCGCGAGAAGGCCGGCCTGAGCCAGGAGGAACTGGGGCAGCGGCTGTTCGTGAGCGGGTCGTTCATCGGGCAGTTGGAGGCGGGGACGCGGAGGTTGCAGGCGGAGTACGCCCGTTTACTGGACGAGGAGTTGAGGACGGGCGACTTCTTCCTGCGCAACTGTGGGGCTGCGGCGAAGTCGAAGTATCCGGAGCACTTCGCTGAGGCGGCGGAGGCGGAGGCCCGGGCTACGGCCATCAGGGAGTACGCGTCGATGCTGATTCCCGGCCTGCTGCAAACCGCCGCCTACGCCCGGGCGGTGTGCCGGGCATACCAGCCGACCGCCCCCGATGAGGAGATCGAGAAGAGGGTGGCCGCCCGCATGGAGCGGACCCACATCCTCGACGATCCAACAAAGCCGTTGTTGTGGGCTGTGATTGACGAGTTCGCGTTGCGTCGGGTGACGGGTGGAGCGCAGGTCATGGCAGAGGTACTACAGCGCATCATCGGCTTGGCCCGCCGAAGCCGAGCCATCATGCAGGTGCTGCCGTTCGACGCGGGGGCGCACCCGGCCATGCAGGGGTGCGTCAAGCTGATGGACTTCGACGACGCGCCTCCGTTGGCGTACCTGGAAGGCGTCGGCACCGGGCGACTGGATGACGATCCCGCCACCGTCGCGGAGTACCGGTTCTACTACGAGTTCCTCGCGGCCGCCGCACTATCGCCGGAGAAGTCTCTAGCCCTGCTCGAAGCAATGGCCCAGGATTACAGGCATGAGGAACACTCCTGACTCCGACCTGCGCACAGGTACTTGGTACAAGTCCAGCTACAGCGGCGGGAGCGGCGACAACTGCCTGGAAGTCACCCAGGCACTCCCTGATGTCATCCCCGTCCGCGACTCCAAGACCCCCCACGGCCCGAAGCTCGTGTTCCGGGCCACCGCCTGGGCCGCGTTCGTCGAAAACCTCAAGGACGAGACGGCCTGAGCTTCGGGACCCGGGCTTCGAGCCCTCTTTTCAAGGAACGGGTGGAGGGCCTCAACCCACCCTCCCACCCGGCGAGTTGACGCGACGCATCCGGTTTGCCACGGACAGTCATATGCCTCTACCGTTCCTCGACAAGCAACAGCCCCCGCCCGGTGCGCCAACACCTGCGGGGGCTTAACCAACGAGATCGAAAGCAGTCGATCCCATGGCTGACGCCAACTTTAGTGCCGCCGACCCATCCGCGCACCCCATGGCGAACCCGGGCTACGGCAAACGCACGACCCCCGGCCAACCCCCGCGCACAAAGCACGACTTCGCACACCTCCCACCCCGCGAAGCCGCCATCGCCGCCTACCTGGACCGGCTCCCCGACGGCGCGGACATCTCCGTAAAGACGCTGGCCAAGCAACTGCCCTACGGACAATGCGCCCTCGGTACGGCCCTCAACCGCATCCAGCGGGCCGGCCACCTGCGTCGGGGCCGGGAGTGCATCACGGCCGACGACGGCAGCTCCCGCTGGATCACCCGATCGTGGTGGTCCCGTACCGCCCGGGACGACGACTGGTGGGCCGCCTTCACCCGCGGCGACGCACCACCGCAGGCAGCACGCCCCACCCGCTCAAGAGCTCACATCCTCCTGGCCGCCCTCGGCCGCACGGCGCCCGTGCTGTCCCTCTCCCAGACCGACTGCGCGACGCTCGCCCCCCTCGTGACGGACTGGTTCGTGCGCGGCGCCTCGGAGGACGACGTACTACGCGCGCTCACAGCCGGTCTGCCGACGCCCGTCCACCACCCCGCCGCTCTGGTCCGCAAGCGTCTGACCAGCAAACTTCCGCCTCCACCCGCCCCGCGTGCACCCCTCCGGGTCCTGGAGTGCGCGAACTGCGGCGCCCCGGGGCGTCCGGAAACCCTGCCAGGGGGGCGTTGCAGCGCCTGCCGGGGCGAACGCGCCCCCGCGCAACCCCCCGCACCTCTGCCCGCCCCCACGGTCCACGACCACGCGGCCCAGATCCGCGCTGCGATGTCCCGACGACGACAAGAGAGGGCACACACATGACGGCTCCTACGGTGCGGCGTCATTCCCTGAGGGCACGATGGAAGGGAGGAGGCACCACCATGACCCCTGGTAGTACCGCTGACCGTCCGCTGCTGCCCTTCGAGGACTTCGAGGAGCTGGCCGACGTGGCCCCGAAGGGCGTGCGACTCGAGTACGTCGACGGTCACGTCCGCACGAAGGATTCGCTCAGCGTCGAGGACTTCGAAGAGCTGGAGCGCCGCGCCCCGGAGACCGTGCGGCTCGAGTACATCAACGGAAAACTAGAGGTCAAGGCGATGCCGGACGGCAACCATCGCTCCATCTTCATGTGGCTGTTGCGCCAGTGCATGCAGCACCGTCCTGACCTGGATCTGGTACCCGAGTCAGGCGTCAAGGCCGAGGCCTACCGCAAGGGCCGCGCTCGCACGGACGGAACGCTCGTGCCGGTGGACCACTTCCAGGGCGACGGCGAGTGGTCCGACCCCGACGGTTCCCTCATGGCCGTGGAGATCACCTCCCGCGACCGCGACACCAACCAGCGCGACCGCATCGACAAGCCCATCGGCTACGCCGAAGCCTCGATCCCCGTCTACCTCCTCATCGACCGTGACAACCACACCCTCACGGTCTTCAGCGAACCGGAAGACGGCCGCTACCAGCGGATCTCCCCGCACCCTTGGGGGGCCACCGTCGAGCTGCCCGCCCCCGTGAACATCACCCTGGACACCGACAAGCTCAAGGACTACGCCGACTGAGGACAATGGGCACCATGAACCACGCCCAGCTCACCGCCCTAGGCCGTGCCCTCCGTCTTCTCGGTGAGCACGGGGAAGCCCTCGGCTCCGACACACCGGACGCCAAACTGCACGAGGTCAAGGCCGACCTCAAGCGCGCCCTGGACCTGCTGGAGGACAGCGTCGCGACCGCGGCGCCCACCACCCGCTGCCCGGAGCACCCCACCGGCCCGGTCGACGAGAGCGCCCCGGACCGGTGCCTGCTGTGCGAGACCCGGCGCAGGGCGGCCCGCCGGAACGAGTTCAACGGCCCCGCCCCCCAGTACCAGCCCACCGAACCCGTCCAGTCCCGCTACGGCGTACGCGGCGACCGTCCCCAGCCCCAGCAGCGCTGGCTGGCGGAGCTGTGGAACGGCCAGACCTGGCAGCTGTGCGGCACCCCGCGCCGCGACCGGCGCGAGGCCGAGCTGTTCATCACCGCCCAGCGCAAGGCTCCCCGGGCCGCCATGGCGTACCGGCTGGTGCACGAGTTCACCGACTACGAGGTGCTGCGGGTGTGGGGGACGCCGGTGAAGATGGACATCGAGCCCATGGGCAACCTCTGACCAACCGGGATCACAGCAGCGGCAGCGGGCGGAACTCGTACCCCTCCCACAGCCGCCGCGACCGCTCCTCCGGGTACGCCGTGACGACAGACTCCGCGTCCAGCACCTGCACCAGTCGCCGCTCGTCGTCGTAGGCCGGCCAGCCCGGGTCGCCCGTCCTCGCGAAGGCCGTCCAGGACGAGCGGAAGCGGGACGACAGCGCCTCGGCCTCGGCGGACGGCTCCGCGCCCGCGAACAGCAGCAGCCCCAGGTCCGCCCCGTACGTGCCGAACAGCAGCGGGATGTCCAGGCCGTGGCAGGCGCCGAGCGCGCCGCCGTTGCCCGGGGCCGGCCAGGTGAGTTCGTAGACGTGCGCGCTGCCGCCGCCCGCGCGCTGGGCCTCGGCCAGGTGCAGGGACGGCATGGTGAACAGCCAGTCCGTCTGGACGCGTTCGTAGAGCTCGCTCGGGGAGGCGTCGGGGAAGGCCGTGCGGTAGGCCTGCTCGCCATCGGGTCCGGGAGCGAAGAGGCGGAGGGCCGAGGCCGCCCTCTCGTCGGTGATGCGGCCGAGTTGGCCCGCCATGGCGATGAAGAGGCGGTACTCGTCGCGGTTGTGGCCCACGAGGAGGTCGATGTCCCTCGCCGCACCGGACGCCAGTGCCTGCCACGGGGTCGTCGGCAGGATCTCGCCGTCGACCACCGGGGAGAAGGGGGTGACCGTGGGCGCGGCCTGACCCCAGCGGTCGACGCGCTGGAGCATCTTGGCGCTCAGCGTCTCCCCGGCCGACGTCAGCCGGCGCGGATCGACCGTCGTGAGGTCGGCGACCGTGGGGCGCAGGCCCAGCTCGGCGGCGAGGTCGGCACCGATGTCCCGGGCCAGCGCGTCGGAGAAGAACGTCCCCGGCACGCTCTGCGCGATCGCCCGCCGGAACAGACCGGCCGCGCGCGGCATGGAGAGCAGCGAGGCGATCGAACCGGCTCCCGCGGACTCCCCGAAGACCGTGACCCGGCCGGGGTCGCCGCCGAAGGACGCGATGTTGTCCCGCACCCACTCCAGCGCGGCCACCTGGTCGAGCAGCCCTCGGTTGGCGGGCGCGCCCTCGATGGACGCGAAACCCTCCATGCCCAGGCGGTAGTTGAGGGAAACGACCACCACGTCACCGTCCGCGGCGAGGTGCCGGGCGTCGTAGCCGGGGCTGCCGGAGTGGCCGAGCTTGTAGG
Source organism: Streptomyces sp. NPDC096046 (assembly GCF_040303285.1). Taxonomy (NCBI): domain Bacteria; kingdom Bacillati; phylum Actinomycetota; class Actinomycetes; order Kitasatosporales; family Streptomycetaceae; genus Streptomyces; species Streptomyces sp. NPDC096046. The sequence goes on from NZ_JBEOSZ010000013.1 coordinate 9,551, forward strand.
CACCGCCGTAGATCCACACCATGACCGGGCGGCGGGCCGCCGGGTCGGGATCCGGCGTCCAGACGTTGACGGTGAGCCACTCGTCGCCGTCGGGCACCTCGATCAGGCCCGGGCCGCCCAGGCTGCCGAGATCCTGCGGGGGCGGCGGACCGAAGGCGTACGCGTCCCGTATGCCGTTCCAGGCGTCGGCGGGGCGCGGGGCCATGAAGCGGTCCTCGCCCACCGGGGGCGCGGCGAAGGGGATGCCGCGGAAGACCGCGAGTCCCTCCTCCCTCCGTCCGCGCACCGCACCGGCGGTCGTACGGACCACCGGTGCGGGCTCCTCCGAAGGGCCGCCCGCCGACGGGCGGGACTCGGTCGTCGTCATCTGGATCTCCTCGCTCAATGCCGGTGAACAGGCGTTCCGGCCAGTGTCCTTGGCTGACGCAAGCAGATCCAGAGACCCTGGTGACGGGTATCAGCTGAGGGTCTTGAGCGACGCCGGGTCGTACGGGGCGAGGTCCTCGAAGCGGCCGTCGAGGACCTTGCGGGCCCACTCGGGGTCCTGGAGCAGGGCGCGGCCGACGGCGACCAGGTCGAACTCGTCGCGCTCGAAGCGGTCGAGGAGGTTGTCGAGGTCGCCCACTTCGGCGCTCTGGCCCTGGAAGGCCTTGATGAAGTCGCCGTTCAGGCCGACCGAGCCGACGGTGATGGCGGGCTTGCCGGTGAGCTTCTTGGTCCAGCCGGCCAGGTTGAGGTCGGAGTCGTCGAACTCGGGGACCCAGTAGCGGCGGGTGGAGGCGTGGAAGGCGTCGACACCGGCGGCGGCCAGCGGCGTCAGGATGGCCTCCAGCTCCTCGGGCGTCTCGGCGAGGCGGGCGTCGTAGGCCTCCTGCTTCCACTGCGAGTAGCGGAAGATGACGGGGAAGTCCGCGGAGACGCTCGCGCGGACGGCCGCGACGATCTCCTCCGAGAGCTTGGCACGGGCGACCCGGTCGCCGCCGTAGGCGTCGGTGCGGCGGTTGGTGCCTTCCCAGAGGAACTGGTCGAGCAGGTAGCCGTGGGCGCCGTGGATCTCGACGCCGTCGAAGCCGATGCGCTCGGCGGCGGCCGCGGCCTCGGCGAACGCTCCGATGACGGCGTCGATGTCGGTCTGCGTCATGGCCTTGCCGGTGGGCTCCGTCGCGCCGATGCGCAGGCCGGAGGGGCCGACGGCCGGAGCGTCGGCGAACGGCGGCTCGCCCTGGTTGCGGACCATGCCGATGTGCCACAGCTGCGGCACGATCGTGCCGCCGGCGGCGTGCACCGCCTCGGCGACCTTCGCCCAGCCGGCGAGCTGCTCTTCGCCGTGGAACCGGGGCACGCGGTCGCTCTGCCCGGCCGACTCGTGGCCGACGTAGGTGCCCTCGGTGACGATCAGGCCGACTCCGGCGGCGGCGCGGCGCGCGTAGTACGAGACGACGTCCTCGCCGGGCACACCGCCCGGGGAGAACATGCGGGTCATCGGGGCCATCACGATCCGGTTCGGAACGGTCAGGCCGCCCAGCGATACGGGCCGGGACAGCATTGCGGCGGCGCGGGAAGCGGAGGCGGCGACAGTCATGTGGGGGGGGCTCCCTTTTGGATACCGAAGGGTATGTGCATACGCATAGGACTTACGTTTCAACCCCGCGGCCCGCCCCCACCATCCCGCACCGACTGTGATGCCGGTCACGCCCCGTCGTCCGGGCGCACCGGACACGCCCGAGGGCGGCACCTCCCGTCGAACAGGAGGTGCCGCCCTCGGTAAGGACGCCGATCAACCCTCAGGTCGATCAGAAGTCCATGTCACCGCCCGGCATGCCGCCGCCGGCGGGCGCGGCGGCCTTCTCCGGCTTGTCGGCGATGACGGCCTCGGTGGTGAGGAACAGCGCGGCGATGGAGGCGGCGTTCTGCAGAGCGGAGCGCGTCACCTTCGCCGGGTCGATGATGCCTTCGGCGATCATGTCGACGTAGTCACCGGTCGCGGCGTTCAGGCCGTGGCCGACCGGCAGGTTGCGCACCTTCTCGACGATGACGCCACCCTCGAGACCACCGTTGACGGCGATCTGCTTGAGCGGGGCCTCCAGGGCCAGCTTCACGGCGTTGGCGCCGGTCAGCTCGTCGCCCTCCAGGTCCAGCTTCTCGAAGACCGAGGAGGCCTGGAGCAGGGCGACGCCACCACCGGCGACGATGCCCTCCTCGACGGCCGCCTTGGCGTTGCGCACGGCGTCCTCGATGCGGTGCTTGCGCTCCTTGAGCTCCACCTCGGTGGCGGCACCGGCCTTGATGACCGCGACACCGCCGGCGAGCTTCGCCAGGCGCTCCTGCAGCTTCTCGCGGTCGTAGTCCGAGTCGCTGTTCTCGATCTCGGCGCGGATCTGGTTGACCCGGCCCTGGACCTGGTCGGCCGAGCCGGCACCGTCGACGATGGTGGTCTCGTCCTTGGTGATGACGACCTTGCGGGCCTTGCCCAGGAGGTCGATCGTGGCGTTCTCCAGCTTGAGGCCGACCTCCTCGGAGATCACCTCGCCACCGGTGAGGATGCCGATGTCCTGCAGCATCGCCTTGCGGCGGTCGCCGAAGCCCGGGGCCTTGACGGCGACGGACTTGAAGGTGCCGCGGATCTTGTTGACGACCAGGGTCGACAGGGCCTCGCCCTCGACGTCCTCGGCGATGATCAGCAGCGGCTTGCCCGACTGCATGACCTTCTCCAGGAGCGGGAGCAGGTCCTTGACGTTGGAGATCTTGGAGTTCGCGATCAGGATGTACGGGTCGTCGAGGACGGCCTCCATACGCTCCATGTCGGTGGCGAAGTACGCCGAGATGTAGCCCTTGTCGAAGCGCATACCCTCGGTGAGCTCCAGCTCCAGACCGAAGGTCTGGGACTCCTCGACGGTGATGACGCCTTCCTTGCCGACCTTGTCCATGGCCTCGGCGATGAGCTCGCCGATCTGGGTGTCGGCGGCGGAGATGGAGGCCGTGGAGGCGATCTGCTCCTTGGTCTCGACGTCCTTGGCCTGCTCCAGCAGGGCGGCGGAGACGGCCTCGACGGCCTTCTCGATACCGCGCTTGAGGGCCATCGGGTTGGCGCCGGCGGCTACGTTGCGCAGGCCCTCCTTGACCAGGGCCTGGGCGAGCACGGTCGCGGTGGTCGTACCGTCACCGGCGACGTCGTCCGTCTTCTTGGCGACTTCCTTGACCAGCTCGGCGCCGATCTTCTCGTACGGGTCCTCGAGCTCGATCTCCTTGGCGATGGACACACCATCGTTGGTGATCGTGGGCGCGCCCCACTTCTTCTCGAGGACGACGTTGCGGCCCTTGGGGCCGAGCGTCACCTTCACGGCGTCCGCGAGCTGGTTCATGCCGCGCTCGAGGCCGCGCCGCGCCTCCTCGTCGAACGCGATGATCTTGGCCATGTGAAGTGGTCCCTCCAGGACTGGGGGTGATTACTTCGGACCGCGCCCGCGCCCGCGACGGACGGCCCCCGACCGGTTGGTTCCTTGCCCCATCCGGTCCGTGGGCCTCACCGACCCGGTCCTTACGTTGTCACTCTCACCTTCAGAGTGCTAACGCAATGATTAGCACTCGACCCCCGAGAGTGCAAGGCGCGCTCGCGTAGTGAGTGCTCCTCGGGGGGTGGCGGTCGGGTGACGGGCGGGCGCGAGCGCCCCCCGGGCCGGGCAAGGGCGCCGGCCGCCCTCGAACACCGTCCGGCACCCCTTCGAACAGGCCGAAGGGCCCGCACCCCCGGGGGGTACGGGCCCTTCTGAGAAGACCGGTCGCTTGAGCGTTGGTCGTGGTGCGCGTTCAGGCAGAGACGCGAACCATGTCGGCCTGCGGTCCCTTCTGGCCCTGCGAGATCTCGAACTCGACCCGCTGGCCCTCTTCAAGGGTGCGGTAGCCGTCCATCTGAATCGCGCTGTAGTGGACGAAAACATCCGCACCACCGTCGACCGCGATGAAGCCGTACCCCTTCTCCGCGTTGAACCACTTGACGGTGCCCTGAGCCATGCCTAACTCCCCTATTACTGGCCCTTGCACAGATCCACACTTCGCGGATCCGGGTCAGACCTCACCCCCCACGGTTGGGGGCGTGCGCCGGAACGCGTCGACCGCGGCTGAATGTATCTGTCCAACTGCCGTCTGCAACAGGTCAATCGGACGAGAATTCTGGACGCACACGGTCCGGAATGTAGGGAGAATTCGCCCGAATTCAGGGCAAGTCGGGCTCCACAAAAGGAACAAAAGCCGCAAAAGATGCGCACACTTTGGCTACATCTTGTCGGGCTCGCGGCAGGAATTCAGGGTTCCGATCAGAGGATCTGGATCGCGTTCCCCAACTGTACCGCGCTCAATCACACAGAATTGCCCCCTCCGCTTCTCTCACGGAGGGGGCAATTCGATGAACTCACAGTGACGGCGGTTACCGAAGGTAATAAACGGGTCGGCCGACCGGTTTCAGCCGCCGGCGACGGCGGGAATGATCGACACCCCGGCGCCGTCGGGCGTCGCCGTCTCCAGCCCCTGTTCGAACCGCACGTCGTCGTCATTGACGTACACATTGACGAACCGGCGCAGCTTGCCCTGGTCGTCCAGCACCCGGGCGGCGATCCCGGTGTGGTTCTTCTCCAGATCGGCGATGACCTCGCCGAGATTCGCCCCCTCGGCGGCGACCTCGGCCTGACCGCCGGTGTAGGTGCGCAGGATGGTGGGGATGCGAACGGTGACGCTCATGACTTTCAAACCTCCGGATCGGGTGACGCACCTGCCCTTAGGGGCGCGGGGCTGTGTCGATATGCGGCTCCGCCGCGTGGGCGCGACCAGCCCCCACGGCCCGCAGCGAACAACGACGCTCAGACGAGCCCGGCCTCACGGAACGACTCGAGGTTGGGGCGAATGGTCGCCGTCAGACCCGTGCCCGCCACCGCGTCCAGCGTCTTGAGTCCATCGCCGGTGTTGAGCACGACAGTGGTCCTGGTGGGGTCGAGCAGCCCGTTCTCCAGCAGCTTCTTCGTCACACCCACCGTCACCCCACCGGCGGTCTCCGCGAAGATCCCCTCGGTCCGAGCCAGGATCTTGATCGCCTCGACGACCTGCTCGTCGTTCACGTCCTCCACCGCACCGCCCGTCCGCCGCGCGATGTCCAGCACATACGGCCCGTCCGCGGGATTGCCGATCGCCAGCGACTTGGCGATCGTGTCCGGCTTCTGCGGGCGCACCACGTCGTGCCCGGCCTTGAACGCCGTGGACACGGGCGAGCAGCCGAGCGCCTGCGCGCCGAAGATCTTGTACGGCTTGTCCTCGACCAGACCGAGCTTGATCAGCTCCTGGAGACCCTTGTCGATCTTCGTGAGCTGCGAGCCGGAGGCAATCGGCACCACGATCTGGTCCGGCAGCCGCCAGCCGAGCTGCTCGCAGATCTCGTACGCCAGGGTCTTGGAACCCTCCGCGTAGTACGGCCGGAGGTTGACGTTGACGAAGCCCCAGCCCTCCCCGGCCGGGTCGCCGATCAGCTCGGAGCAGAAGCGGTTCACGTCGTCGTAGTTGCCCTGGATGCCGACGAGCTCGCCGCCGTAGACCGCGGCCATGACGACCTTGCCCTGCTCCAGGTCGTGCGGGATGAACACGCAGGAGCGGAAACCGGCGCGGGCCGCCGCGGCACCCACCGCACCGGCGAGGTTGCCGGTGGAGGAGCAGGAGAGCGTGGTGAAGCCGAAGGCGCGGGCGGCCTCGATGGCCTGGGCGACGACGCGGTCCTTGAAGGAGTGCGTCGGGTTGCCCGAGTCGTCCTTGACGAACAGCTTGCCGGCGTCGACGCCCAGCTCGCGCGCGAGGTTGTCGGCCTTGACGAGCTTGGTCCAGCCCGGGTTGATGTTCGGCTTGTCCGCCACGTCGGCCGGGACCGGCAGCAGCGGGGCGTAACGCCAGATGTTCGCGGGGCCCGCTTCGATGCGCTTGCGGAGCTCCTCGGCGTCGTAGGACGAGAAGTCGTAGGCGATCTCCAGCGGACCGAAACACTCCTCGCACGCGAAGACCGGGCCGAGGGGGACGCGGTGACCGCACTCGCGGCAGCTGAGCGCCGCGGCGGGACCGAGGTCTACGGTGGAGTCAGTGGTGCTTGCGACAGTCTGCACAGCCATGTGAGGCGAGGCCCTTCCTCATCTTCCTCACGACGCGTTTCGCCGTGAGACGGATTTGGCACCTTCCCTAGCCGGGAGCCTCGCGATGTGGTCGCCAGTGACCTACGAGAACCGACTGGAGGGTTGCCGGGGCTTCATCGGGCCGTATCCCTCTGCCCCTCTGGATGAGCTGTATGTGGTTGTAGGCGGCGGGTGACCCCGGACATGCGATGGTCATCCGCGTTGTTCAAGACTGTAACCGACGACCAGGACAGTTGAGATAGTCGTCCGAACCGCGAGATGACTGTACCCGTCAGCCGCTAGCGCGGCGGGCAGTCCGTCCCGCCTGAAGTACGCAGAGGAGCCGCCACGGTGCTGGAAGAAGTCGAGCGGTGGCTGAGCACCCGTTCCTGGTCCGCGAACGATCGCCCGCTCCACCGGATCCTGGCCGCCAAGCAGCGCACGGGCCGGACGGTCAGCGTCGTGCTGCCCGCGCTCAACGAGGAGGCGACGGTCGGTGACATCGTCGCCGTCATCCGCCACGACCTGATGCGGCAGGTCCCGCTCGTCGACGAGCTGGTCGTCGTCGACTCGGGGTCGACCGACCGCACGTCCGAGGTGGCCGCGGCCGCGGGCGCGCGGGTGGTGCACCGCGACGGGATACTCCCGCGCCTGCCCGCCGCGCCCGGCAAGGGCGAGGTGCTGTGGCGCTCCCTGCTCGTCACCCGCGGGGACATCGTCTGCTTCGTCGACGCGGACCTCAGGGACTTCTCGTCCGACTTCGTCTCCGGGATCGTGGGCCCGCTGCTCACCGAGCCGGACGTGGACCTGGTGAAGGCCATGTACGACCGTCCGCTGGCCGGTGCGGCCGGGCAGGGCGGCCGGGTCACCGAACTGATGGCGCGCCCGCTGCTCAACATGCACTGGCCGCGGCTGGCCGGCTTCGTGCAGCCGCTCGGCGGCGAGTACGCGGCCCGCCGCTCCCTGCTGGAGCGGCTGCCGTTCCCCGTCGGCTACGGCGTGGAGCTGGGCATGCTCGTCGACGCCCTGCACCTGGCGGGCCTGGACGCCCTCGCCCAGGTGGACGTCGGGATGCGCAAGCACCGGCACCAGGACGGGCAGGCGCTGGGCCGGATGGCCGCCGCGATCTACCGCACGGCCCAGCTGCGGCTGGCCCGCGGGCACATGATCCGGCCGTCCCTCACGCAGTTCGAGCGCGGCGAGGACGGCTTCGAGCCCCGGACGTACCGCGTGGACACCGAGGAACGTCCGCCGATGGTGGAGATCGCCGAATACCAGGCGCGGAGAGCGGCCTGACCGGGCCCGTTTTCGGCCGCGCGCGGCAGATCCGTACGTTTGAGCGTTTCCGGGCCGGGCTAGGTTGAGGTCTATGGCTTCAACGTACGGTGCTGCGCAGGTTCTGGTGGCCTCCAACCGCGGTCCGGTCTCGTACACGGTGGGCGAGGACGGTTCGCTGGACGCCAGACGGGGTGGCGGCGGCCTGGTCTCCGGGCTCTCCGCGATCGGTTCGGACGCGGACGCGCTGTGGGTGTGCTCGGCGCTGTCCGACGGCGACCGGGAGGCGGTGCGGCGCGGCGTCGGCGCGGACGGCGTGCGGATGCTGGACATCCCGGCCGATGTGCACGCCGACGCGTACAACGGCATCGCCAACTCGGTCCTGTGGTTCGTCCACCACATGCTGTACCAGACGCCCCTGGAGCCGGTCTTCGACGCGGAGTTCCGGCGCCAGTGGGCGTCCTACGAGACGTACAACCGGGCGTTCGCCGAGGCGCTGGCCGAGGAGGCGGCGCGGGGCGCGGCGGTCGTGGTGCAGGACTACCACCTGACGCTGGTGCCGGGCATGCTCCGCGAACTGCGCCCGGACCTGAGGATCGGCCATTTCTCGCACACGCCGTGGGCGCCGCCGGAGTACTTCCGGATGCTGCCGGACGACGTGGCCGGGCAGGTGCTGCGCGGCATGCTCGGCGCGGACCGGCTGGGCTTCCTCACCGAACGCTGGGCGGAGGCGTTCACCGCGTGCGCCGAGAAGTTCGCCGGCGGGCTCGGCGGCACGCGGGTGGGGGTGCACGGACTGGGGGCCGACGCGGACTTCCTGCGCGAGCGGGCCCACCAGCCGGACGTCGAGGAGCGGATGACCGCGCTGCGGCAGGAGATCGGCGAGGGCCGCCGCACCATCGTCCGCGTCGACCGCACCGAGCTGTCCAAGAACATCGTGCGCGGCCTGCTGGCGTACCGCCGGCTGCTGGAGGCCCACGCCGAGTGGCGCGAGCAGGTGGTGCACGTCGCCTTCGCGTACCCCTCGCGACAGGACCTCGCCGTCTACCGGGACTACACGGCCGAGGTGCGGCGGGTCGCGGACGAGATCAACGCCGAGTACGGCACGCCGGGCTGGAAGCCGGTCGTGCTGCACGTCAAGGACGACTTCGCCCGCTCGCTGGCCGCCTACCGGCTGGCCGACGTGGCTCTCGTCAACCCCATCCGCGACGGCATGAACCTCGTCGCCAAGGAGGTCCCGCTCCTCTCCGACGCGGGCTGCGCGCTGGTGCTGTCGCGGGAGGCCGGGGCGCACGAGGAGCTGGGCGAGGACGCGATCACGGTGAATCCCTACGACGTCACGGGCACGGCGGAGGCCCTGCACGAGGCCCTGTCGATGCGCCCGGAGGAACGCGCCGAGCGCTGCAAGCGCCTGGCCGCGGCGGCGACGGCGCTGCCGCCGGCGCAGTGGTTCGTGGACCAGCTCGCAGCGTTGAGGGGCTGAGGGCCGGATGAGCAGCCAGACGAGCGGAGGCGCCACGCCCCGGCCGAGTGGGCCGGATGTTCCCACCCGGCCGGATGGGGCGGACGCTCCCACCCGGCCGGACGGACCGGACGCCCCCACCTCGCCGGACGGACGGGACGCTCCCGCCCCGCCGGACGGACGGGACGCTCCCAACCAGCCGAACGGGCCGGACGCTTCCACCCCGCCGGACGGACCGGACGCCCCCAACCAGCCGAACGGACTGGACGCCTCCACCCCGCCGGACGAACCGGACGCCCCCAACCGGCCGAAGGGGCCGGACGCTTCCATCCGGCCTGGCGGGTCGGACACGCGCGGTGCCGAGCCCTTGCCCACGCCCGTCACGCGGGCCGGGCAGGAGGGGCTCGCCGCCCTCCTCGCGCGCCCGGACAAGGCGCTGATCGCGCTCGACTTCGACGGGACGCTCGCGCCGATCGTGGCCGACCCGGAACGGGCCCGGGCCCACCCGGGGGCGCTGCCCGCGCTGGCCGCGCTCGCGCCGAAGGTGGCCGCCGTGGCGGTGATCACCGGTCGGCCGGCCGCGGTCGCGGTGCGCAACGGCGGCTTCGCGGGCACACCGGGGCTGGAGCGCCTCGTCGTCCTCGGCCACTACGGCGCCGAGCGGTGGGACGCCCGCAGCGGCAAGGTCACCGCCCCCGACCCGCACCCCGGCGTCCACGCCGTCCGCGCCGAGCTGCCCGTGCTCCTCGAAGGGACCGGGACCTGGGTGGAGGACAAGGGCCGGGCCGTGGCCGTGCACACCCGCCGGGCCCCCGACCCGCAGGCAGCCTTCGAGGCCCTGCGCGTACCGCTCACCGCCCTGGCGACCCGGCACGGCCTGATCGTGGAGCCCGGCCGCATGGTCCTCGAACTGCGCCCGCCCGGCATCGACAAGGGCGTCGCGCTCACCGGGTTCGCCCGCGAGATCGGCGCCGGGTCCGTCCTCTACGGCGGGGACGACCTGGGCGACCTGCCCGCCTACGCCGCCGTCGACACCCTGCGCGCGGACGGCACCCCGGGCCTGCTGGTGTGCAGCGGCAGCGACGAGGTGACCGAGCTCAGAGAGCGGGCGGACTTGGTGGTGAACGGCCCGGAGGGCGTCGTAGACCTGCTGGCCGCGCTGGCGAACCGGACCGACTGAACGGGCACGCACCCCAGGGGCGCGGGGAACTGCGCGAACGACCACAACGCAGCCGCACCCCGCGACGGGGCGCAAGCCCGCCGACCCTCAGCGTTCCGACCCTCAGCGTTCCGACCGGCGCGTCTCCCGTATCCGCCGCAGCCGGTTCACCGTCACCGGGTCGTGGGACAGGGCCCGGGGGTCGTCCAGCAGGGCGTTGAGGACCTGGTAGTAGCGCACGGGGGCCAGGCCCAGCTCCTCGCGTATGGCCCGCTCCTTCGCGCCGGGCCCGGAGAAGCCGCGGCGTTCCAGCGCGAGGATGTCCTGCTCCCTGCGCCCGAGCCGCGTCCCGTCGTACTCCTCGTCCATGACCGGCACGGTAGCGCCCGCCACCGACAGCGCCTACTCCGCGCTCTCCGCCCGGACCGCCGACGCCTGGAGGTGGCCCAGGATGCCCGAGGGACTCGCGCCGGGCGCGACGGCCTTGCCGATCTGCTGCTTGACCCGGGAACTGACGGCGGCCCAGGACGTCTTGCCGACCGGGTAGAGCTCGGAGGCCAGCAGTTCCTCCAGGAACGGCCTGAGGTGCCGGTCCTCGCCGGAGGAGGCCATGGTGCCGGACGCGGAGGTGGTGACCGGCAGCAGGTCGTACTCGCGGGAGAAGGCCAGCACGTTCTTCTCGCTGTAGACGAAGTCGAGGAACCCGCCCACCTGGTCGCGGTTGCCGTTCTTGCGGAACGCCGTCATCCAGTCGGTGACACCGAGGGTGGACCTGCTGGGGCCCTCCTTCCCCGGCGTGGGCACCATCCCGTACTCGACGCCGTTCTTGGCGGCGATCTTCATCAGCGAGGGGTGGCCGTTGAGCATGCCGACCTCGCCCTTGGCGAAGGCGGCGAACGCCGCGGCCCGGTTCAGCTCACCCGGGGCGACCGGCCCGGTCAGGTCCTTGCCGACCAGGTCCTCCTTCAGCCAGGAGAAGGTGTCGATGTTCTCCGGGGAGTCGATGCCGTAGCTGTCGGCGCCGTCGGTGTAGCCGCCCCCGCCGCTGAGCATCCACTGCATGGTCTCGGCCTGCGCCTCCTCCGGGCCGAGGGGCAGCGCGTACGGGTACTTCACACCCTTGGCCTTCAGCGCCTCGGCGTCCTCGGCCAGGTCGTCCCAGGACTCGGGTGGGGTGATGCCGGCCTTGGCGAAGAGGGTCTTGTTGTAGAAGAGGACGCGCGTGGAGGCGGCGAACGGCAGGCCGTACTGCACGCCCTTCACCTGGCCCGCGGAGGCCAGCTGCCCGACGAAGTCGGCCTGCGTCCGTATGGAGAGCAGGTCGTCGGCCTTGTAGAGCTGGTCCTGGGCGGCGTAGTCGGCGTACGCGCCGATCTGCGCCATGTCCGGCGGGTCACCGGCGGCGACCATCTCCCTGACCTTGCGGTCGACGTCGTTCCAGGAGTAGACGCTGACGTCGACGGTGACGTCGGGATGGTCGGCCTCGTACTCCTCGGCGAGCTTGTCCCAGTACTTCTTCGAGCTGTTGGCCGCGCTGTCGCCGTAGTCGGCGGCGACCAGCTTCAGGGTCACGTCGCCCGAGCCGTCCGTGACTCCGCAGCCGCCGAGGACCGCCGTCATGCCCAGTGCGGACACCACCGCGATCGTTCCTGCCATCCGCCGCCGCTGCACTGCTGTTCTTCCCCAACCCCGGCGTCACCCGCCACACTCGGGCGTGTCTCCGCCGTCGAAAACATTTCGATATCCGGAACAAGGTCTACACCACGCGAGTGGACTAGACCTCTTGCGGGTCTCCGGGTCACACTGTTCCCCGTGAGACATGTCATCGCCCTGGACGTGGGCGGCACCGGAATGAAGGCCGCGCTGGCCGGGCCCGGGGGCGAGGTCCTGCACCGGGCCCGCCGGGCCACCGGGCGCGCCCAGGGCCCGGACGCCGTCGTCGCGGGCATCCTCGACTTCGCCGCCGAGCTGCGCGCGTACGGCGCCGAGCGGTTCGGCACGCCCGCGTGCGCCGCCGGTGTGGCCGTCCCCGGCATCGTCGACGAGGCGCGCGGCGTCGCGCTCTACGCGGCCAACCTCGGCTGGCGCGACGTCCCCCTGCGCGACCTGCTGGCGCAGCGGCTGGGCGCCCCGGTCGCCCTCGGCCACGACGTGCGCACCGGCGGCCTCGCCGAGGGCCGTCTCGGCGCGGGCCGGGGCACGGACCGGTTCCTGTTCGTGGCCCTGGGCACCGGCATCGCGGGCGCCATCGGCGTCGACGGCCGCGTCGAGGCGGGCGCGCACGGCTTCGCGGGCGAGATCGGCCACATCGTCGTACGCCCCGGCGGGGCGCCCTGCCCGTGCGGGCAGCACGGCTGCCTGGAGCGCTTCGCCTCGGCGGCCGCCGTCAGCGAGGCCTGGGCCGCCGCCTCGGGCGATCCGCACGCGGACGCGGCGCACTGCGCGAAGGCGGTGGTCTCCGGCGACCCGAAGGCGGCGGCGGTCTGGCAGCAGGCGGTCGACGCCCTGGCCGACGGCCTGGTCACGGCTCTGACGCTGCTGGACCCCCGCACTCTGATCATCGGCGGCGGACTGGCGGAGGCGGGGGAAACCCTGTTCACGCCGCTCAGGGAAGCGATCCGCGGCCGCGTCACCTTCCAGAAACAGCCGACACTCGTCGCGGCGGCGCTGGGGGATACGGCCGGATGTCTCGGCGCCGGGCTCCTGGCCTGGGATCTCCTCGACCACACCGACCGCATGGAGGTAACGCCCTGATGGCATCGCCGCAAGGGGCGCGGGGAACTGCGCGACCAGCCACGACGCACCCGCACCCCGCTACACCGGGGACCCCCACCGTGCTCACCGGCGCGACCGTGGTGCTCCCCACCGGAACCGTTGAAAACGGCCAGGTAGCCATCGACGGCACCCGCATCACCCGGGTCACCCCGGAAAACGCCCAGGTCATCGACGTGACCGGCCACTACGTCATCCCCGGTTTCGTCGACCTCCACAACCACGGCGGCGGCGGAGCCTCCTTCACCTCCGGCTCGGCCGAGGACATCCTCAAGGGCATCCACACTCACCGCCTGCACGGCACGACGACCCTGGTCGCCTCCACCGTCACCGGCGACATGGACTTCCTCACCCGGCGCGCGGGCCTGCTGAGCGAACTGGCCGAGCAGGGCGAGATCGCCGGCGTCCACTTCGAGGGTCCGTTCATCTCCCCCTGCCGCAAGGGCGCCCACTCCGAGGCCCTGCTGCGCGACCCGGACCCCGCGGAGGTCCGCAAGCTGATCGACGCGGCCCGGGGCCGGGCCAAAATGGTCACCCTGGCCACCGAGCTGCCCGGCGGCCTCGACTCCGTACGCCTCCTCGCCGACCACGGCGTGATCGCGGCGATCGGCCACACGGACGCCAGCTACGAGCAGACGGTGGAGGCCATCGACGCGGGCGCCACGGTCGCCACCCACCTCTTCAACGCGATGCCCCCGCTCGGCCACCGCTCCCCCGGCCCGGTCACCGCGCTCCTGGAGGACGACAGGATCACGGTCGAGCTGATCAACGACGGCACCCACCTGCACCCCGCCGCGCTCCGGATGGCGTTCCGCCACGCGGGCGCCCACCGGGTCGCGTTCATCACCGACGCGATGGACGCGGCCGGTTTCGGCGACGGGCGCTACTGGCTGGGGCCGCTGGAGGTGGAGGTCGCGGACGGCGTGGCCCGTCTCGTGGAGGACGGCACGATCGCCGGCTCCACGCTCACCCTGGACCGGGCGTTCCAGCGGGCGGTCACCGTCGACGGACTGTCGGTCGAGGACGCGGTGACGGCCCTGTCCGCCAACCCGGCCCGCCTGCTCGGCATGGACGACACGATCGGCTCACTGGAGCCCGGAAAGTTCGCCGACCTGCTGCTCCTGGACGCCGATCACGAGCTGAAGGGCGTCATGCGCCGGGGTGAATGGGTGGTCGGTCCCCAACTGGGCTGATCCGTCCCGCAGTCGAGAGACGGCGGCCGACTCCAGGACTGGGCCGACCGCCGTCTCTTTGGCATGATCGGACTATCCGCGCATTCACGTCGGCAAGCACATCGGGGGAGGTCGGCCCAGGTGATCCTCACGGTCACGCTGAACACCGCTCTCGACATCACCTACCGCGTGGGGTCGCTCAGGCCGCACGCCTCCCACCGTGTCTCCGAGGTGACCGAAGGCCCCGGCGGCAAGGGCGTCAACGTGGCCCGGGTGCTCGCGGCCCTCGGACACGAGGTGGCGGTGACGGGGTTCACCGGCGGGGCGACGGGCCGGGTCGTGCGAGAGAGGCTCGCGGCGGTGCCGGGGGTGATGGACGCGTTCGTCCCGATCTCCGGCGCGACCCGCCGCACCATCGCCGTGGTCGACGAGCGCACCGGCGACACGACGCAACTCAACGAGCCGGGCCCCCTGGTCACACCCACCGAGTGGTCGTCCTTCCAGGAGGCCTACGCGGACCTGCTCCCCTCGGCGTCGGCGGTGGCCCTGTGCGGCAGCCTGCCGCCGGGCGTCCCGGTGGGCGCGTACGCGGGCCTGGTCCGGACGGCCAGGGCGGCCGGGGTCCCGGTCCTCCTGGACACGAGCGGCGAAGCCCTGCGCCGGGGCGTCGCGGCCCGCCCCGACATGATCAAGCCGAACACCGACGAACTGGCGGAGCTCACGGGCTCGCACGAGCCCCTGCGCGCCACCCAGGACGCCCGCCGCCGGGGCGCCCGCGCGGTGGTCGCCTCCCTCGGCGCCGAGGGCCTGCTCGCGGTCACCCCCGAGGGCCGCTGGCGAGCCGTCCCGCCCACCCCGGTACGCGGCAACCCGACGGGCGCCGGCGACGCGGTGGTAGCCGGCTTGCTGTCCGCCCTGACCGAACACCTCCCCTGGCCAACCCGCCTCACCAGGGCCACGGCCCTGGCAGCGGCGACGGTGACGGCACCGGTCGCCGGGGAGTTCGACCGGGGGGTGTATGAGGAGTTGCTGGGGCGGGTGACGGTGACCGGCGCGGTGTCAGCGGCCTGAGAGCCGTACACCCTCTCCGAGCACGCCCACCAGGCAGTTTGGCCAAGAAATCACCCCCGGCACCGGCTGCGGAGTCGGCACGAAGCTGGTCACTGTGAAGCCGCGCACCTACTCGGACGACACCCGTGGCACCGTCACCGGGATCGCGGTCTACGGAGGTTAGTGCGGCACAGCCCGAGCCTCAAAGGAACGGTCCGCCGGTGTACCGGCGGACCGTTCCGCTGTCCGCGCCCTACTGCACCCAGAGTTGGTCGAGCACTGCGTCACACTGATTGCCCTCGTTGCAGGCGAGCTCGATCGTGTTGGTGCCCTTGGTCAGGGTCACCGGAGCCCAGGAGGTCTGCCAGCCCTTCTCCCAGTCGCCCTTCGGTGACTTGATGAAGTTCTTCAGGCCCATGGGCAGGGTGTTCGGCTTGCCGTTCACCAGCAGCGTCACATTGGCGTCGACACCGGGGACGCTGTAGCGGGCATACAGCCGGTAGCTGCCCTTCTTCTCGATACCGTCGACCGTCCAGGTCACCTTGGCGCCGACCTGGTTGAAGCCCGTCACGTAGACCCCGCCGTCGGCCTTCGCGCCCTTGAAGTCCGACGCCGTCGTCATGCCGGGGCTGAGCCTCAGGGCCTTCGCGTCGGTCTTCGGGAGATCCTGCTCGGCCGCTCCGGCCTTGCTGGGCGAAGGGCTCGGCTTCGGGTCCTCGGACTGGGTCGGGCTCGTGCCCACCTTGTCGGACGCGTCGTCCTTGTCCTTGTCGCCGCCCAGCATGGCCACGCCGATGCCGATGACGACCGCGCCGACCACCGCGATCGCGCCGATCAGCAGACCCTTGGTGTTGGGGCCGCGGCCGCCCCGGCCGCCACCGCCGCCGGCCGGCGTCTGGTGCTGTGCGGTCTGCGCGCCACCCGGCAGCGTCTCCGGCGCCGCGTAGTGCGCGTTCGGCCGGTTGTAGCCACCCTGCTGCGGGACCTGACCGTAGGGCGCGGTCTGAGCGGCCTGCGACTGCTGCTGGCCATAGGGGCGCGTGCCGACCGCCCGCACTCGGTTGACGGAGTTCGGGTAGCCGTAGCCCCCGGACGGCGGCTGGGCTCCGTTGGCCTGCCCGTCGGCGTAGAGATAGCCGAACGGGTCGTCGTCCTCGGGCGTGCTCGCGCCGTTGTTGCCGGGCGTCATCCCTTGGTCTCCTCAGTCAGGTGCGGTGCATGCGGTACACGGGTGAGTAAGCGAGCCTACCCGCTCCCAGAGACCCAAAAGGGTGACTCAGACCGCATCAACTCACTGACCAGGGCTTCACCCGGCGCGTCTGTGTTGTTTGGGACGAGATCGTTTCTCGACGTACATCCGCTCGTCAGCGGATTTCAACACTTCGTCCGCCGTCATTCCACAGTGTGCCCATCCGATGCCGAAGCTGGCGCCCACCCGGACGGCCCGCCCCTCGGCACGGATGGGCTGGATGATCTCGTTGCGCAGCCGGACCGCGAGGTCCTGGGCGTCGGCGCGGCCGAGCCCGTCGGCGAGGATGACGAATTCGTCACCCCCGAGCCGGGCGACCGTGTCACCGTCGCGGACGCCGTTGCTCAGCCGCCGGGCGACCTCGACGAGCACCGCGTCACCCGCGTTGTGCCCGAACCGGTCGTTGATCGACTTGAAGCCGTCGAGGTCGCAGAAGAGCACGGCGAGGCCCTTGGTGCCGTCGTCGTGGTCCCCGTCCGGGGCGACGGTGTGCACATGGTGGTCGTAGGCGTCGAACGTCTCGGCGCCCTGCCGGAAGTCGAAGCCGGGCCCGACCACGTCGAACGTGGAATGGCCGTAGGCCGCGTCGACGGACTCCACGACCGAGTGCGGGGCCGTCGCGCGCTGACAGAGCCGGGCGGACAGGCGGGAGCGCAGCTCCGCGGAGTTCGGCAGGCCGGTGAGGGAGTCGTGCGAGGCGCGGTGGGCGAGCTGGAGCTCGCGGCGTTTGCGCTCCTCGATGTCCTCGACGTGGGTGAGGAGGAAGCGCGGCCCGTCGGCGGCGTCCGCGACCACGCTGTTGCGCAGGCTGACCCAGACGTAGGTGCCGTCCCGGCGGCCGAGGCGGAGCTCCGCGCGTCCGCCCTCCGCCGAGGTGCGCAGCAGGGTGCCTATGTCCTCGGGGTGGACCAGGTCGGAGAACGAGTAGCGGCGCATCGCGGAGGCCGGGCGGCCCAGCAGCCGGCACAGGGCGTCGTTGGTGCGCAGGATCCGGCCGTGCTGGTCGCCGCCCATCTCGGCGATGGCCATGCCGGACGGTGCGTACTCGAAGGCCTGCCGGAAGCTTTCCTCGCTCGCCCGCAGCGCCTGCTGCTCGCGCTCCAGGCGGACCAGCGCGCGCTGCATGTTGGCACGCAGCCGGGCGTTGCTGATCGCGATGGCGGCCTGGAAGGCGTACATCTGGAGTGCCTCGCGGCCCCAGGCGCCGGGGCGGCGGCCGTTGCGCGGCCGGTCCACGGAGAGCACGCCGACCAGCTCGCCGCTGTTCCCGCTGCCCTGCGGGCCGGGCGCGTACATGGGGGCGAAGAGCCGGTCGGCCGGGTGCCACTCGTCCTCGAAGCGGGGAGCGGGGCCGTCGGTGTACCACTGCGGGACGTCGTCGTCGTCGAGGACCCAGCCCTCGGTGTGCGGTATGAACACCAGGTCGCCCCAGTGCTCACCCATGCCGAGGCGGCGTTCCCAGGAGTCGCGCGAGCCGACCCGGCCGGTGATGAGGGCCTCGGCGGCGGGGTTCCCGGCGAAGGCGGCGACGACGAGGTCGCCGTCCGGCCGTACGAGGTTCACGCACGCCAGCTCGTACCCGAGGGCCGCCACGACGCCCTCCGCGACGGTCTGCAGTGTGTCCGCCAGGCTGCGGGCCGTGTTCATGTCGGCCATGACCTGGTGCAGTTGTCGCAGGGACGCAAGACGGACGTAGGGCTCCGACTCGGTCTCCATGCTCGCCCTCCCCCCGAGTACTCGCAGCGATTCAAGGGTCTCGTCGGCGTATCGCCCTGGCAGCTTCCCCGCCACTGAATCACAGCGCGCTGCTCACTCGGTACACAGGGTCAACAATTCCTGCCCCCTGTGACTCAAGTCACAGGCAAAGCTGAACAATTGAGTGGAGTTTCTGCGTTCTTCACATGCGGCCACCGAACGCAGACTTTGTCGGGTTGTGCACCCGTATTCCCGTCGCGCCCGTCGCGCCCGTCGTGCCCGTCGCCAGACCGCCGATGTCCGTCGCGAGTCCTAAGACCCTGATCGGGCGGGAGTCCGATGCGGGGCTCGCACGGCGGAGATTAGCGTTTCCCCGTGCCGAAAACTCCCGCCGCCACGTCCCCGATCATTCCGTCGCCCCTCTCCGGGCATGCTGAGGGGGTGAGCAACGACGAGTTCCGCGCCGCCATGTCCCGGCTGGCCTCGGGCGTGGTCCTGGTGACCGCGCAGGAGCCCTCGCTCGACCCGGACGACCCCTCGGCGCCGGATGTCGAGGACGTGGGCATGACGGCCACGGCCTTCATGTCGGTGTCGCTGGATCCGCCCCTGGTGCTGGTGAGCCTGCGTGAGGGCTCCCGCATGGACGAGCTGCTGGAGGAGCAGGAGCTGTGGGCGGTCTCGGTCCTCTCCGAGAGCCAGCGGCACATCGCGGGCCGTTTCGCGATGAAGGGCCGCCTCAGCGACCGTCTGCTGTTCGCGGACATCCCGTACACACGCGGCGAGTACACCCACGCCCCGCTGGTCGGCGGCGCCCTGGCCGTCCTGGAGTGCCGCACCGAGCAGCGCGTCCGGGCGGGCGACCACACCCTGGTCGTCGGCCACGTCCTGACCGCCCGGGTCCCGAGCGCGGAAGGCGGCCCTCTGGCGTACTTCCGGGGCCGGTACCGGCAGTTGGGCTAGGGGTTGCCGCAGGGGGACGAGCACGCCCTCGGCGTCCCGGCGCACGCGCACCCCAAGGAAACCGACTGGCCCGGGCGCGTGCGGCCCGCCCAGGGTGCGCGCATGACCACGACCGGCCCGCGCCTCGCAGGGATCACCCCCGCGAATCTCGACGCCGCCCTCGGCATCCGGGTCCGCCCCGACCAGGAGCACGTGGTCGCCCCGGTCGTGAAGTCCCTCGCCGAGGCCTACGTCCATCCCGGCATCGCCTGGCCCCGCCTGATCCTCGACGGCGACCGCCCGGTCGGCTTCCTGATGGCCTTCCTCGGCATCGACTGGTACGAGAACGGCGGCGTCCGCCGCTCGGGCCTGTGGCGGCTCAACATCGCGGCTGAGGAGCGGGGCAAGGGGTACGGCCGCTTCGCCGTCGAGGCCGTGGCGGCCGAACTGCGCCGGCTCGGCGGCACAGAGTTCTACGTCACCTGGCACCCGGGGCCCGACGGCCCGGAACGGTTCTACCTGGGACTGGGCTTCCGCCCGAACGGCGAGACCAGCGAAGGCGAGACCGTGGGCGTACTCGAGCCGGCCTGATGGCCGTCGCCGGTGGCGATCGGGAGTCCTAGCCCCAGTCCCGCGCGGAGCGCCCTCGCTTCGTCTCCGAGCGCTGCTTCTTCTCCCGCAGCCGGCGTTCGTTGATGCCCCGGGGGATCCGGGTGGGCTTGCGGGGCCGGGGCGGGGGTGCGGTCGCCTCGGCCAGGAGCGCGGTGAGGCGTACGGCGGCGGCCTCGCGGTTGCGCCACTGGGAGCGGTGCTCGGAGGACCGCACGGTGACGACCCCGTCGACCAGGCGCCCGGCCAGCCGCTCCAGGGCCCGCTGCTTCCACACCGCGGGCAGCGCCTCGGTCTTCGCCAGGTCGAAGCTCAGCTCCACCTTGGAGTCGCTGGTGTTGACGTGCTGCCCGCCCGGCCCCGAGGACCGCGAGAAACGCCACATGAGCTCGGCCTCGGGCAGGGAGACGGAGCCGCGGATGACGTGAGGACCGGACATGCCCTCCATGTTCCCGCTCCTGACCCGTCCACGTCACTCGAATAATCGCCGGTAAAGAAAGTAAAGGAGCTGGAACCTCGCGTACCCCTCTCCACGTTCATGGAGGTAGCTGTAGCTTCGATGCCGCAGTGTCTTTGCCGCACATAAACGAGGGAAGGGACTCCCAACAATGGCTGTAAGCCTGTCCAAGGGTGGCAACGTCTCGCTCACCAAGGAGGCTCCGGGCCTGACCGCCGTCACCGTGGGCCTCGGCTGGGACGTCCGCACCACCACCGGCACGGACTTCGACCTCGACGCCTCGGCGATCGCGGTCAACACGCAGGGCAAGGTCTACTCGGACGCCCACTTCGTCTTCTTCAACAACAAGGAGACGCCGGACAGCACGATCGTCCACACCGGTGACAACCGCACGGGTGAAGGCGCCGGCGACGACGAGGCGATCAACGTCAACCTCGCAGGCCTCCCCGCCGACATCGAGAAGATCGTCTTCCCGGTGTCGATCTACGACGCGGAGAACCGCTCGCAGAACTTCGGCCAGGTGCGCAACGCCTACATCCGCATCGTCAACCAGGCCGGCGGCACCGAGATCGCCCGCTACGACCTGTCGGAGGACGCGGCCACCGAGACGGCCATGGTCTTCGGCGAGCTGTACCGCAACGGCGCGGAGTGGAAGTTCCGCGCGGTCGGCCAGGGCTACGCCTCGGGCCTGGTCGGCATCGCCCAGGACTTCGGCGTGAACGTCTGACGGACGCCCTCCGTCCACGTGTGACGTGAGGAGCCCCCGGCCGCGGGTATCGGACGACGCTGTTGGCACCAACAGCGTCGCGGGTATCGGACCGGGGGCTCCGGCGTGAGACCTCAGGGCCGCTCCGGCTTCCCCTCCCCGTACAGCCACGCGTCCCAGACCCCCGCCAAGTCCTCCCCGGGCGCCCTCTTCTCGACATAGGCGGTGAAGTCGGCGGTGTCGGCGTTCCCGTGCCGGTACGTCGCCGCCCAGCCCCGGAGAATCCCGAAGAACCTCGCGTCCCCCACGGCCTCCCGCACCTTCTGCAGCACCATCGCCCCCCGCCAGTACACCGGCGGGTCGGAGATCCGCGCGGCGCTCGGCGGATCCGCCGGGGGAAACTCCCAGACCTCCTCCCCGGCCTCCTCCGTGTCGAAGTACGCACCCGAGTACAGCGCGTCGAACGTCTCCCGGGCGCTGTCCCCGCCGTGGTCCTCCTCCCACAGCCACTCCGCGTACGTCGCGAACCCCTCGTTGAGCCACATGTCCCGCCAGCTCTCGGGCGTGACGGAGTCGCCGTACCACTGGTGGGCGAGTTCATGGACGAGGAGCGTCATGTCGGGAGCGCCGGGGAACACCGGGCGGCTCTGCGTCTCCAGGGCGTAGCCGACATCGGGTGCGCGGTCGACGATCGCGCCGGTGGAGGAGAAGGGGTACGGCCCGAACCGCCGCTCCGCCCACCGCAGCACCTCCGGAATCCGCCGGAGCACGGGTCGGCTCGCCGCCGCCTCGGCCGGGTCGACGGCCGTGTACACGGGCAGCTCCCCGGCCCTGGAGCGGCTGATCTCGAAGCGGCCGATCGCGAGCGTGGCGAGATAGCTCGCCATCGGCTCACCCGAGTGCCACACGAACGTCGTACGCCCCCGCGCGGTCGTCTCGCCTCGCAACTGTCCGTTGGACACGGCCCGCAGGCCCTTCGGCACGGTCACCTCGAGGTCGTACGCCGCCTTGTCGGAGGGGTGGTGGTTGCCGGGGAACCACGCCATCGACCCCGTCGGCTCGCCGAGTGCGAGCACCCCGTCCGTGGTGCGCAGCCAGCCCTCCCGGGAGCCGTCCGGGTCGGTGACGGTCTCGGGCGCTCCGGAGTAGCGGACGGTCACGCGGAACGTCTCGTCCCGGTCGATGTCGTCGTGCGGCCGGACGGTGAGCTCCTGCCCGGCGCGGTTCCAGCGGGCGATCCCCTGGCCGACGGTGACCTGCTCGACCTCCATGCCGAGCAGGTCCAGGTTGAAGGCGGAGAGGTCCTGGGTGGCGCGGGCGGTGAGGGTGGCCGTGCCGGTGAGGTGGTGGGCCTCGGGGTCGTAGGCGAGGCGCAGGCCGTAGTGGGCGACGTCGTAGCCGCCGTTGCCGGCCTTCGGGAAGTACGGGTCGCGGACGCCCGAGCCGCCCGGAGTGCCGTGCACCCCGCCGCCGCACGCGGTGAGCACGAGAGCGCAGGCGAGCAGGGCGGGCGCGGGCAGCGGGGGGACAAGACGTACAGATCGGGCCACGCTCGCGATCCTACGATCACGTGACACCATCACCTCCGTGCTCGACATCGGCTACGCCCTCTCCAACCGCTTCCCGGACCCGCCGCAGACCGACTACCGCCGCGCGGACGTCCGGGCGCTGCGGCACGACCTGTTCTGCGGGGACGTCTATCTGGCGGACACCAAGACGGATCACGAGGTGTCCACGGCTTGGGGATGGGTGCCGGTGCTCGACTTCGCGTGGGCGCTGTGCGACATCGTGGAGCGGATCGACCGGGACCCGGCGGGTTCGAGGGCGTCCCGGCCGCAGCGGGCGGAGCTGGACTTCACCGAGTCGACGGACCGGATGCTGTTCGAGCGGCGTTTCGGGTGGGTGGACATCGAGGCCGACTGGATGCGCGCGGAGGAGCCCGCGCTCACCGTCTCCCACTCGGAACTGCGCCGCGAGGCCCGGGACTTCCTGCACGACCTGATCGCCGACCTCACCGACCTGCACGACGACCTCGCGGAGAACCCGGCGATCTGGACCCTCCAGGCCCGCTTCCCCCGCCGGCCGTAACCGCCTACCGCTTCCCGTAGCCGCCTACCGCTTCCCGTGACCGCCTACCGCTTCCCGTAGCCGTCTATCGCCTCCCGTGACCGCCGTCCGTCGCCGCTGTCCGTTGCCGCCGTCCGCAACCGCCGCCTGGAGCCCTCGTCCGGCGCCGCTGTCCGCCGCCGCTGCCGGTTGCCGCCACCCGCAGCCACCAACCCCAGCCACCGCCGGTTGCCGCGGTTCGCCACATCCGTCCGGCGCCGCCCCCCGCAGCCGCCACCCGTCGCCGCTGTCCGCAGCCACCGCCGGTTGTCGCGGTTCGCCACATCCGTCCGGCGCCGCCCCCCGCAGCCGCCACCCGTCGCCGCTGTCCGCAGCCACTGCCGGTTGCCGCCACCCGCAGCAGATGTCCGTCCGCCACCGCCCGCAGCCACCACCACCCGGCGCCGCCACCCGCAGCCGCCGCCCGGCTCAGCCCTCCACTCGGATCCCCCACTGCGCGGCCAGCACCGGTGCCAGATCCAGTAGCTGCGCCGTGCTGATCACCGCCCCCGACAGCCGGTCCAGCCCGCGGCTGATCTCCAGGGACGCGGCCCCCCGCAGATCGACGTCCGTCAGGGTCGCCGCGTGGAAGTCGGCGCCCTTCAGCGCGCAGTCCACGAACTCCACACGCTCCAGACTCCGCCGAAGTCCGGCTCGACCAGGACGCAGCCCTCGAAGACGACGTCTCTGAGCCGGGCCGTGCGCAGGTTCAAGTAGTCGATCTTGCCGCCGCGCACCAGCACCCGCTCCAGCACCGCCCCGTGCAGCTGCGGTCCGCCGAGCCGGGCGTCGGTCAGCTCCACATCGCGCAGGGTCGCCTCGGCGAGGTCGGTGCCCACGCCCCTGACGCCGGTCAGGGCCGAGTCCAGGAATCGGGCGTGCCGCAGCCGGGTCTCGCCCAGCGCGCAGCCCGTCAGGGCGCAGTCCATGAAGCGGGCGCCCCTTCCGTCCTGCCCGGAGAGATCGGCCTCGCGGAAGTCCAGCCCGTCGTAGTCCCCGTCGGGCTCCAGCCCGCCGCCCTCGTACGGCTCCAGGACCGGCAGCCGCACCTCCGGTCGCCGCGCGCCCTTCACACCCGTACCGCCCGCCGCTCTCCTCGCCATGCCCCCATGCTGCACCCCACCACTGACAACGCCCCTGACCTGCGCGGACACCGGTGATGTCACATTCCGGGGCCCTCGATCTGTCGTACTCCCAGAAGGCGACCCCGACACGAGGGAGATCCCCAGCCATGCACCGCATCACCGTCATCGGCGGCGGCTTCGCCGGCCTGACCGCGGCCATCACCGCAGCCGAGGCGGGCGCCAAGGTCACCGTCCACGAGGCCCACCACACCCTCGGTGGCCGGGCGCGCACCGCCGAGGGCCCCTACCGCGCCAACGAGGGCCCGCACGCCCTCTACAACGGCGGCCCGCACTGGGCCTGGCTCAAGCAGCGCGACCTGATCGGCCCGCTCGCTCCGCTCCCGCCCCTGGAGGCGGCCCGGCTGAGGCTGCGGCACCAGGGCGTGCTGCGCCGCACCCCGCCCTTCCCGATGCTGAAGCTGCTGCGCCGTACGGTCCGGCAGGCTCCCGTGGACGCCGACTTCCTGTCCTGGGCGACCGGTATCGCGGGCGAGGAGGGAGCCCGGGCCGCCGCCCACTACGCGGCGGTCGCCCTGTTCCACCACGATCCCGGGTCGCTGTCGGCCGCGTTCGTGCAGGAGCGGCTGCGCCGGGCCACCAAGCTGCCGCCCGAGGCCCACTACCCGCGCGGCGGCTGGGGGAGCCTCATCGACCGGATGGCCTCCCGCGCCTGGAACCTGGGCGTCCGGATGGAGACGCTGTCCCGGGTCGACACGCTCCCCACCGACACGCCGGTCGTCGTCGCCACCTCCCTCGACGCCGCCCGCCGCCTGCTCGGTGACGACTCCCTGAGCTGGCCGAGCGGCCGTACCGCCCTCGTCGACCTGGCCCTGCGCAGCCGGCGCGGGGACGCCTTCGCGGTCTCCGACCTGGACGCGCCCGGCTGGCTGGAGCGCTTCACCGCCCAGGACCGCACTCTCGCCCCGGCCGGTGAGCAGTTGATCCAGGGTCAGGTCCCCCTCGCCCCGCACGAGTCCAAGGCCGACGGCACCGCCCGCGCCGAGCAGTTGCTCGACCTGGGCTTCCCGGGCTGGCGCGAGCGCGTCACCTGGCGGCGCGAGGCGGTGGCCAACGGCCGTACGGGTGCGGTCGATCCGCCCGGCACCAGCTGGCGGGACCGCCCGGCCGTGGACCGGGGCGACGGGGTCTACCTCGCCGGTGACCAGGTCGCGGCCCCCGGTGTGCTGTCGGAGGTCTCCTTCAACAGCGCCCTGACGGCCGTCTCCCTGGCCCTGGGCCGGCCTGGGCTTGACCTCAAGCAAGCTTGAGGTCAAAGGCTGGTGCCGCACCCGGAACGCCCCACCAGAGGAGTCGCCATGCACGCCATCCGTCTGCACGCCTTCGGCCCGCCCGAGAACCTCACCTACGAGGAAGTGGAGGACCCGCTCCCGGGTCCGCGCCAGGTCCGTGTCGCCGTGCGCGCGGCGGGCGTCCACCTCCTGGACGCGGCCCTGCGCGAGGGCATGCGGGGCGGCCCGGCGGATGAGCGGACCCCGCTGCCCACCGTCCCGGGCCGCGAGGTCGCCGGTGTCGTGGAGTCCCTGGGCGAGGGCGTGGACGGACTGTGGCTGGGCAAGAAGGTCGTCGCCCACCTCGGCTTCGTCCCCGGCGGCTACGCCGAACTGGCCGTCACCGAGGTCGAGCGCCTGCACGAGATCCCCGGCAGCCTGGACTTCGCCGGGGCGGTCGCCATGATCGGCACCGGCCGCACGGCGATGGGGATCCTCCAGTTCGCCGACCTCGGCCCCGACTCGGTGGTCGTCGTCCCGGCCGCCGCCGGGGGCATCGGCACCCTCCTCGTGCAGTACGCCAAGAACGCCGGCGCGACCGTCGTGGGCCTCGCGGGCGGACCGGAGAAGACCGCCCGTGTGCGGGGCGGCGGCGCCGACCTCGCCGTCGACTACACGGACCCCGACTGGCCCGCGAAGGTCCGCGCCCATCTCGGCGGCCGGAGCGCGAGCATCGTCTTCGACGGCGTCGGCGGCGACGTCGCCCGCGCAGCCGTCGAACTCCTCGGACCCGGCGGCCGGCACATCGTCTTCGGCTGGTCCGGCGAGGGCATCCGGGACGGCGGCCCCTACCTGGTCGACGGCGTCTCCGAGGAAGTCCTCGGCCCGGTGATGCTCGGCAAGGCCGGCGGGCCCGACCCCGTCCGCACCCTCGAACTGCGCGCCCTCGCCGAAGCCGCGGCCAGCCGGCTCACCCCGGCCGTACAGCGCTACCCGCTGAGTGAGGCAGCGGCCGCGCACCGGGCGCTGGAGACCCGCGGCACGACCGGCAAGGTGGTTCTGGAGCCATGACCTGATGCCCAGCCGACGGCAACGAACCCGCGGCAGCGGACCGCCCCGGCCCTCCCGTGGACACCGGTCCGCGCCGCTGCCGGGGCCGGGCGGTCATCTCCCCGGGCCCGGCCGCCGCTTCACCCGAACCCTCCGGCGGCCAGGCCCAGCGCGTCCGCTTCGCCCTGGCCACCACCGGGGACAGCGCCCCTCGCGGCCATCGCCCTCCCCGCCCCCCAGCGCGACCTCGACATGCCCGAGGACGACCGGCGCAAGCCCACCCACGCCTCAGCGCACTCTCCACATGCCCCACCCGGCAAGCCCCACTACCGTGCCGGGAGTGATCGACATTCCCCGGGAACTGGCGGCGTCACAGGAGAAGTTCAACGGCGAGGCGGGCCGCGCCTTCATCGCCGGACTCCCCGAGCGGACGGAGCGCTTCCTCGACCACTGGGACCTGAGACCCGACGGACCGCCCATGCACGGCGTCTCCGCCCTGGTCCTGCCGGTCGTCCGCGCCGACGGCACCGCGGCGGTGCTCAAACTCCAGATCCCCGACGAGGAGACCAAGGGCGAACCGGTCGCACTGCGCGCCTGGAACGGCGATGGTGCCGTCCGCCTCCTCGACCACGACGAGCCCACCGGCACCCTGCTCCTGGAGCGCCTCGACGAGACCCGCATGCTGTCCCACGTGCCGGACGCCCATCAGGCCGTGGTCGCCATCGCCGAGCTCCTGGCCCACCTCACGTCCTTCCCGGCCCCGCCCGACGTGCGCCGCCTCGGCGACATCGCCGGGGCCATGCTCGACCGGACCCCCTCGGCCCTCACCCGCATCCCCGACCCGGAGGCCCGCCGGCTCGTCGCCGACTGCGCGGCCGCCGTGCGCGAGGTCGCCGACGAGCCGGGCGACCGGCTCCTGCACTGGGATCTCCACGACGAGAACGTCCTCGCCTCGGGCCGCGCCCCCTGGCTCGCGATCGACCCCAAGCCCCTCGCGGGCGACCCGGGCTTCGAACTGTGGCCCGCCCTCGACAACCACTTCGACCCCGACGACATCGTCTGGCGCTTCGACGCCATGACCGGCATCCTCGCCCTGGACCGCCCCCGGGCCCACGCCTGGACCCTCGGCCGCCTCCTCCAGAACACCCTGTGGGACATCGAGGACGGCCGCCCCGTCGACGACGCCCAGCTGGAGATCGCCCGGCGGCTGCGCGCTCGCGGCCTCTGACACGCGCGGAGAGGCGGAAAACGAGCAGGAGGTGAGGACGGGAACAGCTGCGCCGCGGTACCCCTTCGCCGGGTACCGCGGCACGCTGCCGGTCTGTCAGAAGCAGGGCCTGGACACGTTGCCCACCTCGTTGCCCTTGAGCAGGCCGCCCCAGATGTAGTTGCCGTCCGACGGCAGCACCCACTTGTCGTGGCTGATGCCGTTGGCGGTGACGGGACCGCCCACGAGCCGGCATTCGGCGCTGAGGTTCTGGTTCGCCGCGACCTCACCGAGTCCGCCTCGTGCCAGTCCGCGTGGTCCAGGTTCGCCCGCACGACAGACGCCTGCCCGCCGAGGAGTGTCACACCTCCGTACCCCAGGGCCGCGCCGACCCAAACCGGGCGTCGCACCCTTCGCACTGCCGCGTGCCCGCCACAGAGCCAACGCCACGAGCGCCGTCATCACCCCCCAGATCAGCGCCGGGAAGAAGGTCGCGGCCCAGAGCGGCATGGAACTGTCGGGCTTGCCGGAGCCGGCATCCCAGTGCGTCGCCAGCCGGTCCGACAGCCGGCTGCCGGCAGCCAGGGGCAGCGCCACCAGCAGCACCAGGACTCCTACGGCCCACCCGGCGGCACTCCACGCCGCACTGCTCCTCAGCCCTGCTCGGTCGGTCACGAAATCCCCCTGACCATGTCGACGAGGTCGTCCTCGCCGCATCCGAGGCCCGCCGCGTCGGCCACGACATCGCGTACCCGATCCAGTAGTGCTGAGCGCTGCTCCACCCCGTGGGCCACGTTCAGGCCTCGGCCCCGTCGGAACTCCAGCACTCCCTCGTCGCGCAGCGCTCGTAGACCGCGTACCACCGTGTTGACGTTCACTCCCACGCGCCTGGGAGAGGTTCCCGTGCCGGGGCGAGCCCTCGAGTAACAGAAAACCCCAGGTCAGCTGGTATCTGACCTGGGGTTTCTCGGAGCCCCCTGTCGGATTCGAACCGACGACCTACGCATTACTAGGGCTGGCGATCTTCTGCCGTGCGAGTCCGGACGCTGCTACGCCGTCCTGACTTGCCTGGTCAGGGAAACTCACCCTGACAACCGATCCAGATCGAGCCTCCCTCTGCCGGACCGTCCGCTCACGCATCGCTCACGCCCCCACGCGCTGGGGTCGATACCGAGTTGCCATCACCAGCGCCTCGTCGACTACTCAGAGCTTCGCGGGCCCTGCGACCGCTTCGCTTACTTGGCCTCTGCGGAACGCGACTCGCTGAACGAAATACCGAGAGCCGACCTCACGCTGTAGGCCGGGTCCGCTGCCAATTCCTCAAAAACGGCGGCGTGAGACGAGTCGCCCTTTCGACTCAGAGCGCCGGCAAACGCACGACGGACGCGCACGTCGGGATCTGCTGCCAGCCGCAGGCCCAAATGTGGTGGTTCCCCATGCTCAACCCACAAGATTGCCACAAGGCTACGGATCGCCCAGCCTTGACTGGCGAGAAAGGCAAGATCACCTTTTACGGTGTCACCGAGCTGCTGCAGAGCTCGGGTCGGCCAGAAGTCGGACTCCTCACCCAACCGCGAATACACCAGGTTTCTCACGCGGTCACGCTGCTCCGCATCTCTCGCCAGAGTGGCGGCCAGCACAACCGCCTGACCACGACTGTCACGCGGCGTTCCATCAATCCGAAAACCGCCAAGTTTATGTCTAAATTGATCGTCGATTTTATCGTGATCCGAGGATTTGGGCGAGGTGGCCATTCGCACCGCAACCTCGAAATATTCTTCCCGCCTAGAATCCTCCAGGTGAGGGATCAGATTAGACGCGGCAATAAGGTAGTCACCTCTGTCCGCCGATCCGATATGAGGGTCGTCAGCCCGTGACAGGAGCTCGCCGACGGCTGCATTGATGGAATCGGGAGCGTGATGGCGAATTAGAAGCGAGTCGCCAATGGCATTCGTCCCAGTAGAGTAAACGCCAGTCGCGTGTTTGAGTGGGGTTGTGAGTCTGGTCAGAGCTTGCTGAGTGACATTTGCATCCAAATACTTAGACCCCTCAAATGACAGCATCTCGCTCGCCCATTGATTACCTGCTGCCGCGAGGCTAGTGAGTGCGTCGTGAGCGAGGGGTTGATTCTTGTCGATCGCACCAAGAGTGATGCTGTTACGCGCAGCTTGAGAGCGGCCGAGCAAGGCTACCAGGTGCGAGATGGCACGCGCCGAGAGAGGAATGTGGGTGAGCGCAACCTTGGCGACCGCGACAGCTTCATCCTCGTCATGATATCGATAATGATTTTTTTCCACGGGCGACTGCTTCTCAAAATGACTCAACATAGCACTGGCGCGACTCGCATCGAGACGCTCGGAAATGCCGGCCAGAGCTTTCACTGCATTATTATATCTCGACGCAGTAAATGCTGGAAGGTCCGGCTTGCGGTCCGCTACTAGCTCTCCGACGAGGTGCTGTGACACCATATCGATAAGGCTGTCTGGAATAATGTCTGACTGGGTAGCGAGCAGGCGATAGCTTGTTCCGACAGACCAGTAGTTGGGTGCGTCCAGTTCAGCGATA
Source organism: Streptomyces sp. NPDC096046 (assembly GCF_040303285.1). NCBI lineage: Bacteria > Bacillati > Actinomycetota > Actinomycetes > Kitasatosporales > Streptomycetaceae > Streptomyces > Streptomyces sp. NPDC096046. The sequence continues at coordinate 39,517 of NZ_JBEOSZ010000013.1, forward strand.
ATGTCGATAAAATCGCGAGGAAGAGACTTACCAAGCTCCTCGATAGCTTTCGCAGCACCAGCTCGAATTAGGTGACGAGCAGCGAGCACAGGCTCATCGGATTTCACGAGAATTGCGGCGAGAACCCGGCGGGCGCGCTCCTCTCCGACCCAGTCACTGATTGACACAGCATCACGAAGCGCACGCTGGGCCGAAATTGCTCCAGCCCGCAGTTTCTGCTCACTCAACGCAGTCAGCGCGTCCTCATGTGCTCCAGCGGCCACAGGAAGAAAGGGTGAAGAAGTTCCCATCCCGCGGATTGCCGTCTGCAGCGGAAGCAAGCCGTCACCAGTGAATGGGTTCCAGCGGCCTCGAAAGGCTCGACGGCTGAAGATCCAAGTCGATGCTTCGCTCCATTGCTGTGCCAGCGACGCGGAGCCCGAAGCCTCATCCCACGCCAGGTCAGCCTCCTCAAATTTCTGTTGCAAGGCGAGATGTCGAGCGTAACGTGCCGTTACCAGCCCCAAAAGACCATGGCCGAGATTTAGCCTGCGGGCGTCGGAAAGTAGCTCTGCCCAGACTCCAGTAGCGTCCGCCAGGAGCAGTCTGAGTCGTGTACGAAAAACTCGATCAATTGCATCGTTTCCTGAGAGTGCGACAAATTCCGGAGCGGCTTGCGTAAGCCAATCCTGGTAGTCGTTTGCCAAAGCTGTCTCGCCAGCGAGTAGCGCGAGGCGAATCCGGTCGAGAGGATCTCCAATTAGAATAGACTTGATGTCCGGAACATGTGCGGTGGGATTATTGTAGAGATCTAGCGCTTTGTCGATGACGCGTCGATAGAGATTGACATGATCGTTTTCCTTATCAAGTCGTGACAGCTCATCGAGTTGAGATCTGGCGATCTGCGCGGTTCCCGACAATCCCTGGTCTAGAGCGGCCCAAAACTCATCCAGTACATGCCGCGCGGCTTCGTTAGTGCGCCCTACCTTCGCCAACAATCGAACGCGCTCTTTGTTGTATTGCCGTGCATGTGGCCAAAATCCGGCGTCATGTAGTTTCGCTTGCCCCGCCTCGACCAGCGAGAGCGCTCGCGCAGAATCGGATGATTCTGCTGCATCATCGAAGTCCCTTTGAGCACCAGTGGTAACTTCGGGCGTCCGAGCGATTGCTTCTCGGACGGCCACTACCTCTGCACGAGGAACAACGGTTACGTCCACCTTAAAGGGAAGACAGAATGCTTCGGCGGTGGGCATACCGAAAAATTCAATAACGATTTCCGGACGCCCTCTGAGGAGGTACGATAGCTCCTGCGAATCCCACAAATCCAACTCGATAGGCTGGATAAGTTTACGCTGAGCCGCAAACTCTTCGATCGCTTTGGTAGTTCGAACTGGGCGGGCTACACCGATGATGAGACGGTCGACAGAGAAGGGGCGCCTTGTCGTGCGGAACTTTTTGACGGCTGCCTTTATCTGTGCAGGGCCAAACTGCTTATACTTCTTGCTTTGGAGCGCGGTTCCGCTACCATCTGGTGCCAGAGCCACGACATCGAGCCCATACTGTGCCTGGCCACGCTCTCCGTACAACTGCGCGTGGCGGAGGCCCTCCACGTCGCGCATCACTCGCCATTGAATACGCTCGAAGTCTTCCCACGAAAGATCGTTAAAGGGGAGTAGCTCAAGCTTTCCGATTACTGGCGCGGGCATAGGAGCCGACGGTGCATCGTTAAGCGATGACCCAAGCGGTAGAGGGTGCCAATCCGTCATGCAACTCTCCTAAAATTTTCCCTTACTTTGATTTCCGTACCCGTGGTGTTCGAGGTTGTACCGCCCTCGCTACCGGTTCATCCTGGCCCGCCCACGTGAGCCAGAGCTGAGGCGGTACCGGTGTAGACATGTCCCCCGCCATGAGGAACGTCTTCGCTTCCCCGGCCGCCAGGCTCCAGCTCTCGGGACGAGTCGTTGCCTGCGGCCAACCTCGCTCTGTCACCGTCACACCGTCAGCAACGGTGGTGCCGGTATTCCGGAGGGCCCAGGTGTCGCCGCTGACATATTCGATATGCACATCCGACCGAGGTTTCGCTGCTTCCTCCCGCTCGCGGTTCTCGCGGTCAGCCTCCGCCCGCCGATCAGCGAGCGTTGCCTCAGACGCGGCAGCAGATCTCAGTGAGGCTGCAGCGGAATTCTCCGCAGCCTTCGCGCTTCGAGCTCCATTCCGCATCGCTTTGAAGCTCACGATGAAGGCTGCTGTTGCTACTACCAGCGCAGCCCAGGCAGGTGCACTTCCCCAGTCCATGGCCGGAACCCTAGCGCTTGCCTACCTCTGGCACGCTGGTTTCTCCTCTCTAGCTTTCGTCCGGGCAGGTGCACAGCAAGCCTCAACCAAGGGCATGCGCGAGAGCCTTTGCGTGCAGTGCCATGTCCCGCTTCCACGGTGCCTCGGCCTCGTCAGCGATTTCATTCCACAGTGCCGCCGTGGCTGTGCCGAATGCCGCGAGGGCTTCCGGCTCGGCCTCCCGCCACGAGGGGAACCGCCCCGCGAAGGCCGCCGCCTCATCCACCGTGTGCCCAGCCTCCATGAGCCGCAGGGCCAGCGCCCCCGGGTCGATCCAGGCAGCGCCCCGCGTCGGCCACGCCCAGTCAACGAGGCGGGCACGCCCGCCCGCGATCAGAACATTGTCCGGGGCGAAGTCGGTGTGGAGCAGCGCATCGCCACCGAAATAATGCAAAGTCCCTGGTGGGGCGTATTCAGCCCACCGATCCACGGCATCCTTGATCTCGATGTCGGTCGGGGCCGTGGCCTGCTGCAGGTCGGTGAGAGCGGCTTCCACGAGCAGAAGGTCGGGTGAGCCGGGCGCGTAGTCGGCGTGGCGGCCGTCGATGACCTCGTAGCCGAGGAGGCTCCAGCCGTCGAGTTCCAAGTGCCAGTGCAGGCGAGGGCAGGATGCCGGCAGGTGCGGGGCGATGGCCGCCTCGCGGCGTTGCGCGCCGACCTGCGGGTGGTCGGCCGGGATGCCCTTCACGAAGACACTGCCGCTCTCGGTCTCCAGGACGGAGGCGATGCCAGAGTTCATGCCGCCCCGCACGGTCCGCGCCGCGTGCACGCGGCCTGTCTTGTCGACGATGGCCTGCCGGACGTCGGCGGGTAGCTGCTCGAAGGGGATGCGGGACATGGACACGCGCGGTTCCTCAGGTGCTGGGGTATAGAGAGTGCCGCCTCGGCCAGGATACGGCCGAGGCGGCACTCAGAGGGCGCGATGGGCAGCGCTGGGAACACCCTCTGTGGGGGATATCTAGTAGGGCTGGTCGTCACCAGCCGAGCAGCTGCACTCGGCGCCTTCGGCGGCCTCGTCCAGGTCAGCGATGATCTGGATCTCGTCGTCCTTGATCGGCGCGGCGGTTAGTGGCACCGGCAGGACTCCGGTGGGGCCGGTGGCCAGCATCTGTCCGATGGTGAGCAGCACCGGTTCGCGCGGCGGGGCGAGGGTTGCGGTGGAAAGGGTCATGTTCCGTAGCCTCCATGCTGGCAGTAGAGATCTCGTCGGTCCCCCGCGTCCTGGTAGAGCTTGGCCAGCGGTCGGCACGTTCGACACGTGCCGACCTTCGTGCAGCCGGAGCATCCACCGGTGCGGAGCTGTAGGGACTCGGCGATCGCGCCGAGTCGGGGGAGGGCTTCGACGCCCTCGGTGATGAGGTTCACGCTCGGGTCGCGGCCGACCTTGCAGATCGACGCGATGCCGTGTGGATTGACGTGGAAGAACGTGTGGCCCGCGTTGCAGCCAGTGAAGACACTGCGGGCCGTGAGGTGGCTCTCCGCCTGCGTGGCCAGCGGGTTCGCCTCGCCGTCGATCGTCGGAGACATGTTCGTGAAGACCTGGTTGGGAAAGCCGTACGACTCCGCAAGGCGCACCATCGCGTCGGCCTCGTGCGCGTTGTCGTCCGAGACGATCACGTTCAGGCGGACCGGTAGCCGGTCCTCGCGGGCGGCGTCCAGGCCCTGGATGAACCGGCCGAACGCCCCGCGATTCCGCGTGACCTTGTCGTACGTCTCGGCAGTCGCGCCGTAGACGCTCAGGGTCAGCCGGTAGGGCCGGTGGCGGGCGAAGAGGTCCCGGATCGGTCGCTTGCGCAGCGAGGAGCCGTTCGAGGAGACCTGCACCATCATCCCGAGCTGGTGGGCGTACTCGTAGGCCGCGCCGAACTCCCTGTCGATCAGGGCCTCGCCGCCGGTGATCTGTAACCACAGGACCCCGGCGTCCCTCAGCGTCCGGAGCAAGGTCTGCTTTCCCGCCCAGTCCAGGCCCTCGAACCGCTTCTCGCCGAGGTAGCAGAACTCGCAGTCGTAGTCGCAGCCGAGGTTGATCTCCCACGACGCCTTGCCATACCCGTACTGGGACCGCTCGCGCACCAGGACGACGTCACCGAGCGGCGCCTCGGGCAGTTCGGCGCCCCATGCCTCCTTCGCCGCGTCGGTCAGCCAGGCCGGGGCGGGGCGGCCTTCCGTGCTGGCGGCCCGTAGCTCCTCGTAACGGACTTCCGGAATGCGGACACCAGCCGCCCGGCCGGGCTGGACGAGCAGGTACTGGGCGAGGAACGGGCTGGCCACGAGCCGCGGAACCGATCCGCTCCTCGGTTCCTGGGGGCGGGTGCTCACTGCAGTCATGGGACCTCCACGGGTTAGGTGTGCAGGGTCGGGCGCGGTGGACACTCCAGTGCTCCCCCGGCTGGTCGGTCTCTTCATCCATCGCAGGTCAGCGCGATCCGTACGGTCGAAGCAGTCACGCCGATCACGAAGCCGCAGGAGGCGGACACGAGCACGACGAGCAGCGGTCCGGTGTAGTGGGCGAGCCTGGCGATCTGGGCGGCGACGCGGCCGGTCACGGTTTCCACCACGCCCTCCACGGGCGAGTGATGACCTCCCGGTACGTGTGGTGCGTCGGATTGCGCCCGCCGTGCGCAAACACCCAGTTCTGCGAGGCCGTGAATTCGGTGCCCGTGGGCGAGATATCTCCGCACACTGCGCACTGCATTGCGTAACTGGTCGGCTCGGCGTCCGGCTCCCGGTCGGCCTGCAGCGTCCACTGCTGGTGCCGGACGACCGCGCGCGGACTCATCGGCCGGCCTTCTCTGTCATGCGCGACGCGCGGAGCGGTGTACGGCGCGCAACGCCGATGGATCCGAAGCCAGCAGGCTTGGCGAAGTGGGCCAGCAGCACGTTGTGGGCGAGGGCGAGATCGGTCGTGAGGGCGCACAGTGCCCGGGCGGCGATCATCGCCAGGCCGAGCAAGAGGGGGTTCTGGTCAGTACGCAGGCCGGACGTGCACACAGGGGTCCTCCTTCCGTTGAGGGGGTGGGCATGCCAACTGATCACTCGGTTCGACGAGCAGAGCGCGCTCGGTCACCAGAGGCCGTGTTCTTCGTCAAGGCGGGAGGCGCGGCTCATTACGACTCGGAGGGAGTCAGGTTCGGCTGTGTCCCACTGGGCCGTCGTCGGTCCCTGCCTCGGGCGCAGGACCCAGGTCACGTTCTGCCTGATGTCGGTCACGATCGCCTGCTGGCCTTCGGCATCCTCGACGATGTCGCCGACCTCGGCCCGCGTCGTGTTCACCACGACGCCTCTGGCGCGAGGTGTCCGTACGAGAACCGTCGGGCGGCTCCCTCGAAGAGGGTGGGGCGGTGTTCGGGCTGGCCCGGGGTGCGCTGCTGTGGCCCGGCAGTCGCTTCCACGAGAAAGCCACCCCGATCCCTGACGAGAACGCCGAGGGCGGCGAACTGCGCGGCGTCGAGCGCCACGTGGGAGATGGTCGCCACGACGACACCGCGCACGAGGCCGGACGACAGAGCGCCCGTCATGGCCTGCCAGCCCAGGCGAGACCCCAGGGGCGCACTCGGGTCGCGGTCTGTCCACGCGCCGGCCACGTGCCAATGGCGGGCATCGGCGTAGTGGCGGGCACGGCGCTCGACCTCGCGTACGGCATGAGTGGAGGTGGCGCAGGAGTAGACGGCTACCGGTACATGTCCGACGCCGCCGAGCGGAGTGTTCGGCACGCCCCAAGCGTGCTGCTGGGGCTCCGTACGGAACAGGCACGCCCCGTGGCTGTGGAGCGGACCGTATGTACGGGTGCCGCCACGTCACGTAACGGCCGTGACTCCCGGTGGGGCGGTCCAGTGCCACGAAACGTGGCGGTAGTCACGCCTCCTGTCGCCCCGCTGCTACGGGTCGTGGCAGTCAGCGGACGCCCAGGGGTACTCCCGCTGCATGGGCCAGTCCACGCAGGCGACCCACGGACACGCCGGCCAGGCGGGAGATGATCACGCCGGGCAGCATCTGGTGCTGCACCCAGCCGGGCGCCATGCCGCACACGGCTTCGAGGGTGTCGGCGGCCTGGTCCCAGCGGCGGCATTCCACATGAGTCAGGGCCACATCGAGGCCGTACCGGGCCCGGGTGGCGAGAGGGACGGTGTCGTCGAGCTTGACGGTATCCATGAGGCGCAGCGCTCCAGGGATGTCGCCGAGAGCAACGGCGATGCTCATGGCCTGGGTGGCGGCGTAGAGGGGACCGTAGGGCTGCGCGTGCCCTCCACGGGCGTGTTCGGAACCGAGCCGTGCACCGACGGCGTGAGCCTGAGAAAGGTACTCGCGGGCGGTCTCGGCGGAGGAGCCGCCTCGGGAAGCCGCCACGGCTGCATTGGTGACGAGCTGGCCGTAGACCGCCAGCCGATCCGGGTCGTGTTCCGACATCTTCGGCTCGATCCGGTCCGCCTGGGTGGCGGCGAGCGAGAACCCCTGCGCGGTCCGACCGTCGCGGAGGTTGACCCATGCGGTGGTGGCGGCGAGGTGCGCGTCACGAAGGTCGTCGCCCGCCTGTACGGCGATCTGTCGGCCGTAGGTGAGCGCCGCGTATGCAAGGTCCCGTGAGCCCCAGACGTTCGCGGCCATCGCGGCGGTCTGGAAGACGTCGGCCAGAACGCCGGCGGCTGCCGTCTTCTCGTCGGTGTTCGATGCGTCGTACCGTGCGCGGGCCTCGGGCAGCAGCGCGCCGAGCAGAACCCCCAGTTCGGCGTACCGACCCGCCCAGTAGGCGGCGTCGGCGTCCTGTACAACGGCCCGGAGCTCGTCGACCGTCCCCGGTTCGACCTCGGCCGGGATACCGAGGGCGGCGTCGTGGGTGGCTCCGGACAGGGACCGCAGGGCCGCTCGCTCGTCGCGATCCATGGAGCGACGAGGCGCCTGCTGTCCGAAGAGCACAGCGATGTCGGTGCCGAGGGCGGAAGCGATGGAGAGCAGTGAAGGAAGAGAGGCGGTGCCGCCGCGTTCCAGCTTCCTTACGACGCCGACCGACACCTCGGCGGCCTCGGCCAACTGCTCCTGCGTCATGCCGTTGCGGAGCGCCTTGAGTCTCTCGGCGGTGGTGTACTCCGACCATTGCATGAGAGCCACTTCCCCTTCTGGTCCGCCAGGAGTTGACCGTACCCATGGCGAAGGGAGGGCCAACACCCCTTCTCCGAAAGGGGACCCGTTGGTGTGGCTGGAATCAGCTCTGCACGGCGAGGGTCGCCGTCACACCGAGCAAGTGCTCCAGCTCGGCGACTGCGGAGTCCTCGTCAGTCGCGAGGACGGTGGTGATCCCGAGGGCTTCGGCGGGCGGAAGGTTCACCGGATGGTCGTCGACGAACACGCACGCCGTTCCGGGGAGACTGAGGCGGTCCAAGGTGAGTTGGTAGATCGCAGGGTCCGGCTTGGCCATGCCGACCACTTCGGAGATGACGTGTACGTCGAAGAGGTCCCAGATGCCGACGTGCTCGTACGGGTTGAAGGGGTCCAGGCCGAAGCTGTTGGACAGGAGGGCGAGCCGGTAGCCCGCTTCCTTGGCCGCGCGGGCAAGGGCTGCCATCCGAGGTGCCGCCGGCACTTTGGACCAGGCACGGCCCATCAGGTTCACCGGGTCGACGTTCGTACCGAGCAGAGCAGCAGTCTGCGCGTTCCACTCGACCTGGCCGAGCTGTCCGATCTCCAGCGCCGCATACAGGCGTCGTCCTTCGGCGGTGTCGTTGAGGGTGGCGCGCCACGCCTCCGCGTGCAGGCCCTCCTCCTCGGCCCAGAGGCGGTGGGTCGGCCGGGGATCGGCGGTCAGCACTCCGGCGAAGTCCAGGATGAGCCCGCGCGGGGCTGTGGGCTCGGGGGTACCGGCGGGCATCGGCATGGTTGCGAGCGTCCTCTCCGTCGACCTCATGGAAACGCTACCCCGCGCTGAGGCCGGAAGGGATTCTCCCGACGATCGCAGATCACGAAGGACACCGCGAACCGATCGACATGAGCCACGAGGGACCGTCAGAACCTGCCAGAGGACACAATCGGCTTGCCCATACCGAGGGCCCAACTCTTGCTGATTCAGACGGCATTTTCCCAAGCGGAGGTGACACACCCTTCCTCCCAGTGCCACCACTCCTTTGCCGCACCGTGCTCCAGAAGCTTTCGGATCTTCGGCAGGTCCGCCTCCGGGGGAACATCCAGGGCCACCATGCGGAAGCGTTCGATGCCCTCGCCGGTCGTGCCAAGGCGATGGAAGGTCTCCAGCACCGTCTGCCGGGCAGCAGCTGAGCCGTACGCGATGTGGCACCTCATCGCCTTCCGCGGCCTGCGGCGGGGCGAGGCGTGCGGGCAGCCCTGGTCGGAGACGAACCTCGACACCCACTCCCTCACGGTCTCCTCGCAGCTCGTGCAGGACGGCTGGGATATCGAGGCGTCTGATCCCAAGACAGACAGCGGCTACCGCGTGGTCGCCCTCGACGACGACACCGTCGACGTCCTGAAGCGCTACCGCAAACGGCAGAGCCGCGACCGCGAGAAGTGGGGTACGGCCTGGATCGAGACCGGCCACGTCTTCACCCAGGAAGACGGCTCCTGGCTCCATCCGGGCAAGGTCACCGACCTCTTCGAGCGCCTCGTCGCCGCTTCCGGCCTCCCGCCGATCCGGCTGCACGATCTGCGCCACGGCGCGGCGACACTCATGCTCGCTGCCGGCATCGACATCAAGATCGTGTCGGACACCCTCGGCCACAGCGACACCCGGATCACACGGGACATCTACCTGAACCCTTGGGAATTGCATCAGACGGGCGAGAAATTGCAGGTCGCGAGGTCAGGGCAGGGGCCGACGAGGACTCTATCCTCCTGCAACTTGGCGGCTTGAGCTGGGAGTTTGGCGATCAGATCCCATCTGATGCAGGATTTGCCCTCTGGAGGGGAGGGTGAAAGTGGGTCTACAGCGACGCGCCGACCTGGCGGGGGCAGCTCACCTGGAACTGGTCTCCGGGGTGGCCCAGCTGCGTCCGCAGGACGCGATGGTCGAAGCGATGGTGCGGGGCTGGCGGGCCCAACAGGCCGCTCGTGGGCTCCGTGAGGACACGGTCACGGCCCGGGAACGGCTCGTACGCCGGTTTCTGGAGCACACCAACGAATACCCGTGGGGCTGGACGCCGGGCCACGTGGACGAGTGGTCACTGTGGCTGACCAGCGAGAAGCACCTTGCACCGTCCACGATCCGCAGCTATCAGGGCAGTCTGCGCCTGTTCAGCGAGTTCCTGATCGACGGCCGCTACGGGTGGTCGGTGGCCTGCGAGGATGCCTTCGGCACTCACCCGGTGGCCATCTGCCATGAGTGGAACACCATCGCCCACCTCAACGACTACGAGGGGCGCCCCGAGGCGAGGCCGTTGACCCGCGAGGAGATCCAACGCTTCCTCGACTACGCCGACGACCAGGTCGATCGAGCAGTCCGGGCCAAGCGCAAGGGAGCCCTCGCCGCCTACCGCGATGCCACCCTCTTCAAGGTCATCTACGGGTGGGGGCTTCGCCGGACGGAGACATCGAAGCTGGATGTGGTCGACTTCGGGCGGAATGCGAAGGCTCCGCAGTTCGGCCGGTACGGCACGCTCAACGTCCGCTACGGCAAGGCGAAGAAGGGCCAGCCGCCCCGGCGTCGCAACGTGCTGTCGGTGATGGACTGGGCAGTGGAGGCGGTCGCCGACTATGTGGAGAACGTCCGTCCCCGGTTCGGCTGCGAGGACCACCCCGCGTTGTGGGTGACCGAGCGGGGCGGCCGGGTCAAGCCGACGGAGATCAACGCCCGGTTCGTCGCCTACCGCGACGCCCTGAAGCTCCCGAAGGAGCTGACCGTCCACTCCGCTCGCCACGCCTACGTCACCCACCTCACGGAGGACGGGGTCGACCGGAGATTTCTGCAGCAGCAAGTCGGTCACAAGAACGACAGCTCCACCGCCATCTACACCCACGTCAGTGACGACTTCATGAACACCATGCTCCACAAGGCACTTGCTCCCGCGCTCGCCCCGACCTCCGCAGACAAGGACCGCTGATGGCCGCCAAGCTCGACTACCAATGGCACCTGCGCAAGGTCATGGCCGACCGCGGGCTCTTCTCCACCACCGACCTCATCCCGCTGCTGGACGAACGTGGCATCACCCTGTCGTCCAGCCAGGTCTACCGGCTCGTCGTCGAGCGCCCCGAACGGCTCAGCCTGAAGATCCTCATGGCCCTGCTCGACATCCTCGACTGCACCATGGACGACCTCATCGAACCCGTCGCCGCAGCCGGTGCCGGATCAACCACCCGGACGAAGAAGGCTGTTGGCGCCGAAAGCGGTGTCGGTGACCTGCGGCCCAAGCGGGCCCGCATCCGCGGTGTCGAGCGGCCGTGACGGCACCCGGACACCTCGAGCGGGCCGTCTGCGATCCGATCGGTCTGATCGTGGACCTGGTTGCAGCCGTCGAACACCGCCTGGAGCCCGACCGGATCCGCGCCGTGGTCACCGGCGTCGCGGGCGGCCGCGCGAAGTTACGCCGCCTCGCATCGCATCTGGCCGAGCATCCCAGCGTGCTTGCCGACGGCCGCTCGCCGGCGCCCAGAGCCGCCGGTGACCTGCTCATCGCCCTGCGTGAGGCCGGAGCCCAGACGGTCTCGCCGCCGTGCTGCGCCGAATGCGGCAGACAACTGCGAACCCTCCAGCGCCGCGGCCAGGACTGGTACTGCGGAAACTGCGGACCACAGCCCGAGCCGTGTGCTGCCTGCGGAAACACCCGCCGGGTCGCTACGCGGGACCGGGCCGGGCGACCCCGATGCGCCAAGTGCCCGGACTCCGACGGACGCGACCCCATCACGGTGATCAGCGCCCTGATCGCCGAACTGGATCCGCACGCAGGGCGGGAAGTGATCGCCGACGCGGTCCGCCGGTCGGCGCCCCGTCCCTCCTACCAGCAGAAACTCGCCTGGGCCCTGGAAGCCAACCCCACCCTGCTGACCGGGGACGGCCACCTCGCACCCCACCGCGCGATCCTCCGGCTGATCGACCTGCTGCACGTCGCCGGCGTCGCCGGGATCGTCCGGCCGTCCTGCCCCGGCTGCCACAGAGCCGTACGCATCGACAAGCCTCTGAATGGACAGCGGGTCTGCCGCATGTGCATCTCCCACTCCCGCATCGAGGAGTGCTCGGGATGCGGAGCCCGCCGAGAGCCCGCCACCCGCGACGACCAAGGTCGGCCACTGTGTCCGAACTGCCTGGTCAGCGACCCGGCGAACCTGGAGACCTGCATCAACTGCGGCCGACGAAAGGTTGTGAACACCCGCACGTCGGACGGCCCGCTCTGCCAAAGCTGCCCCTCCTTGCCCACCGCGACTTGCAGTATCTGCGGCGAGGAGGAGCCCTGCGGGATCTCCCGCCAAGCGGTGGCTGAACAAGCCGTCCGTGTCTCCGGTCCTGGCCGACCTCGCGGCCGGCAGAAGAGCCCTGACTCACGAGGCCCTCGACGAGCTGCCCGACAGCCCGCCCCTCGCCCACCTCCGCCAAGTCCTCGTCGGCGTCGGTGCCCTGCCCGAGCGGGACGAATACATGGTCCGCCTCGAACGCTTCCTCACCAGCCTCCTCGCATCCCAGCAGGACCCCGAGCAACGCAAAGTCCTGCACCGGTACGCGATCTGGCACCTGACCCGGCGACTTCGCCGACGCAACAGCGGCCGCCCCCTTACCCCGCAGCAGTTCACCTCCGCACGTCAACGCACCCACGCGGCCGTCGCCTTCCTGAACTGGCTGACGGCCCACGGCCTCACCCTGGAAACCTGCCGACAGGCTGACCTCGACCGGTGGCTCACCGACGACTCCGCCACCTACCGCCACACAGCCGGGCACTTCATCCGCTGGGCCCGCACCAACAAGCTCACCACTGTCCACGTCCCCGCCGTCCGCTGGAACGGCCCCACCCAGCCACTCGACGACGAACACCGCTGGAACGTCGCACGTCGGCTCCTGCACGACGACACCCTCAATCCCGAAGACCGCCTCGCCGGACTGCTTCTCCTCCTTTACGCCCAAGGGCCGTCGGCGATCCACCGGTTGACCACCGAGGACGTCGAGATCGGCGTCCAGGAAGTACGTCTCCACCTCGGCGACGCCCCCGTCCAGTTGCCCGAGCCCGTCGCCCACCTCGCCCGCACCGTCGTGGCGAACCGCAAGGGCCATGCGACCATCGGCGCCCTGACACCGTCTCGATGGCTCTTCCCCGGCGGACAGCCCGGACGGCCGATCAGCACCACACAGCTGACACAGCGGCTGAAGCGGCTCGGGATCCGTCCCAATCAGGCCCGCAGCACAGCGCTCTTCCAGCTCGCCACCGAGATCCCCGCCGCGATCCTCGCCCGCACCCTGGGCATTCACACCGATGTCGCCGTCGCCTGGCAACGCCTCTCCGCTGGCGACTGGGCCACCTACGCCGCCGAAGTCAGCCACCGCTACGTGCCCGGGAGGCAATAGTTCGTTCTTCACTCCCACAAGCCAGGGCGACGATGCCGACCTCGGCCCACGCGCAAGTGTTTCTCCGCCCCCATGGCCTTCATCATCACGACCGGCGTCGGGAAGGTGAACGCAAAGACGCTGACTGCGATCCTCGGCCAAGCAGAAGTCGAGGGCTGCACCCCGACGCAGGGTGCAGCCCTCGGCGCATGTGCTTACGACGGCCAGCCGCCATACGGCACGGTAATGAGCTCCATGGCGTGACCGACCGGATCCATGAAGTACACGCCGCGTCCGCCGTCGTTGTGGTTGATCGCGCCGGGGTGTTGCCGGTGCGGGTCGGCGTAGTGCTCGATGCCGCGCTGTGTGATCCGCGCGTATGCCGCATCAAACTCCGCCTCGGAGACCAGGAAGGCGTAGTGCTGCGGGGTGATCTTGTCTGCGGGGATCGCGGCGAAGTCCAGCGTGACGCCATTACTCAGGTCGACCGCGATGAACGGACCCCACTCTGCGGTGATCTCAAGGTCCAGCAGGTCCGCGAAAAACTCGGCAGACTCCCGGTTGTCCCGGGCATGGACGATCGTGTGGTTCAACTCAACTGACAAGGAATGCCTCCGAGGGCACCTCCCGACACCTCCATGCCTCACCCAGCCGGCGACCGACACGCGATGTCGCTGTGGATCTTAGCCGTCGTTCCAGCGCAGCGGTACGCGATCAGGACTGCTGGGGCATTCAGACAGTTTCAATACCCGACGTCACCATTAAGCGTCCTGCCCCACGTCGGCAGGAGCGCCGCCGAGGCCACCGCGAAGCTCGTCCCCCTCCAGCGCAAGGCCGAGGTCGAGAAGGCGGCGCTCAAGGCCGCGAAGAAGGAGAGGGCCAGGAAGGCTGCGGCCAAGAACGCCGGCAGGGCCAAGGGCGGCAAGCCGAGGACGAAGGCGAAAGCCCATCCCGAGGAGGCCGTGAAGGCCAAGCGCCGGAAGCCCAAGAAGTAGGGGTCACTGAGCGGCTCCGCTCACGCACCGCTCACGCAGCCCCTCCCGCCGCGCCCCGGCCATCCGGCACACCATCCCCGGAACGACAGAAACCCCAGGTCACGGGCTATGTGACCTGGGGTTTCTCCGAGCCCCCTGTCGGATTCGAACCGACGACCTACGCATTACAAGTGCGTTGCTCTGGCCAGCTGAGCTAAGGAGGCGGGCGCCGTGCGTCGCGTTGCCGCGCGTGAAGGCGGCTCCACTGTACACAGAGCCCGTTGCGCCGAGCCACGGCGTTCCGTTGCGGCCGGCCGGCTACCGCACCTCGTAGGCGAACCGATACTCCACCGCCGTCTCACCGTGCCGTGCGGTGAAGGCGCCCTTCCCTTCCAGGCCGGTCAGCTCTCCGCTCCCCGACCCCGGCACCACCTCGAAGGCGCAGTGCACGGTGCCGTCCTCGCCGAAGGACCCGCGTTCCTCGACCGCGAAGCTCCCCTCGCGTCCGTCGACGCGGCCGGTGAGGAGTTCCATGCCGGCGAAGGAGCCGGTCTTCGCGGTGACGTAGACGATCGAGTACTCGCAGTGGGTCGCGGTCGCCTCGATGCCGCCGGTGAAGGAGTTCCGGACGGAGGCGTGGGCGAGTCGGGGGTTCGCGTCCTCGCCGGGGCCGATCACGCGTTCCTGCCAGTCGGCGAAGGTGAAGTGACCGGTGGTGGTGCGGAGGCCGGGCATGGGTGGTCCTTTCGGTCGGGTGGACGTGTGTGACCAGCCTGGACGCCGTACCTGACATCTCCTGTCAGGTACGGCGGCGGGCGCCGCGACAATGGCCCCCATGCGTGCCGACCGGCTCCTCTCGCTGCTCCTGCTGCTCCAGAACCGCGGGCGGATGACCGCGCCCGAGCTCGCCGCGGAGCTGGAGGTGTCGGTGCGGACGGTCTACCGGGACGTCGAGGCGCTGGGGGCGGCGGGTGTGCCGGTGCGCGCGGACCGGGGGCCGGAGGGCGGCTACCGGCTGATGGACGGGTACCGGACGCGGCTGACCGGGCTGACCGACGCCGAGGCCGGTTCGCTGTTCCTCGCCGGGATGCCCGGGCCCGCGCGGGAGCTGGGACTGGGAGCGGTGCTGGCCAGTGCCCAGCTGAAGGTGCAGGCGGCCCTGCCGGCCGAGCTGTCCGGGCAGGCGCGGCGGGTCCAGGAGCGGTTCCACCTGGACGCGCCCGCCTGGTTCCGGGAGGCCGACCCGGTGCCGTGCCTGGAGGCCGTGGCGGGGGCCGTGTGGGAGCGGCGGGTGCTGCGGCTGCACTACCGGCGCCGGCGCGGCGAGGTGCGCCGGGAGGTGCGTCCGCTGGGGCTCGTCCTGAAGGGCGGCATCTGGTACCTGGTGGCGCTGGCGGAGGAGGCCGTACGGACCTACCGGGTGTCGCGTGTGCTGGCCGTGGAGGAGACGGGGGAGATCTTCGAGCGGCCCGCGGGGTTCGACCTGGCCGCCCACTGGGCCGACTCCTCCCGGCGTCTGGAGGCCGCACTCCAGCAGGACACCGCGCGGCTGCGGATCTCACCCCGCGCGCGGCGGCTGCTGCCGATGTGGTTCGGCGCGGCGGGCGTACGGGCCCTGGAGAGCGCGGGCCCGCCCGACGGAGACGGCTGGGTCGAGGTGGAGCTGACCGTGGAGTCGGAGGCGGTGGCCGTGGGCGACCTGCTCCGGCTCGGCACCGAGGCGGAGGTGCTCGGCCCGCCCGCCCTCCGGCAGGCCGTCGCCCGGGCGGTCTCGGTGCTCGCGGACCGTTACGGACAGCCCTGAGACGCCGCTTCGAAAGTTTCCGCGAAGTTCACACGCCCGGAACTACTGACATACGTGTGAACGCCGGGTACCGTCCTGAGCCAGTTCACACGCGTGGACTACACCACAACGGAATGACCGTCGTGGCACCGCCTTCCTACTCGGATCGTCCGGCACGTTCCTGCCGGTAGAAGGGGTTCATTCACCATGGCCACTGTCTCGTTCGACAAGGCGACCCGGATCTACCCGGGTTCCACCAAGCCCGCCGTCGACGCGCTGGAGATCGACATCGAGGACGGCGAGTTCCTCGTCCTCGTCGGCCCCTCCGGCTGCGGCAAGTCCACCTCGCTCCGCATGCTCGCGGGGCTCGAGGACGTCAACGGCGGCGCCATCCGCATCGGCGACCGCGACGTCACGCACCTGCCGCCCAAGGACCGGGACATCGCCATGGTGTTCCAGAACTACGCGCTCTACCCGCACATGACCGTCGCCGACAACATGGGCTTCGCGCTCAAGATCGCCGGCGTCAACAAGGCGGAGATCCGGCAGAAGGTCGAGGAGGCCGCGAAGATCCTCGACCTCACCGAGTACCTGGACCGCAAGCCGAAGGCCCTCTCCGGCGGTCAGCGCCAGCGTGTCGCCATGGGCCGCGCCATCGTGCGTGAGCCCCAGGTGTTCCTCATGGACGAGCCGCTGTCCAACCTGGACGCCAAGCTCCGTGTGTCCACGCGTACGCAGATCGCCTCGCTCCAGCGCCGCCTGGGCATCACCACCGTCTACGTCACCCACGACCAGGTCGAGGCCATGACGATGGGCGACCGCGTGGCGGTCCTCAAGGACGGTCTGCTCCAGCAGATCGACACCCCGCGCAACATGTACGACAAGCCCGCCAACCTCTTCGTGGCCGGCTTCATCGGCTCCCCGGCGATGAACCTCGTCGAGGTGCCGATCACCGACGGCGGCGTGAAGTTCGGCAAGTCGGTCGTCCCGGTGCAGCGTGACGCGATCGCCGCCGCCACCGACAAGACCGTCACCGTGGGCGTCCGCCCCGAGCACTTCGAGGTGTCGGACATCGAGCAGGGCCTCGCCGTCACCGTCAACGTCGTCGAGGAGCTCGGCGCCGACGCGTACGTCTACGGCACCGCGAAGGTCGGCGACGAGTCCAAGGACCTCGTCGTCCGCGTCAACGGCCGTGACGTCCCGGAGAAGGGCAGCCAGCTGCACGTCGTGCCCCGCGCCGGCGAGGCCCACGTGTTCGCGACGTCGACCGGTGCGCGGCTGTCCGACTGATCAACCGGCATCGCACAAGTCCCGGGTGAATCACCCAGGTTGACGAAGAGGGCCCGGCAGCGCGCTGCCGGGCCCTCTTCGTTGTCGACAAATACCCCGGCAGACCGGACATTTCGAGCAGTGTGCGTCAACGCCTTACCCGGAAAGTGGCACTCTCTCATCCCCCATACCGGTGACTAAATGTCTACAAACCATTACCGGGCGCTACCCTCACACGCGTGAAGCACTCCATGAACCAACAGACGCGACGCGGCCGGGGCCACGCCCGCCGGATCGGCCGCACCCTCGCTTTCGTCCTGCCCGTCGTCCTGGTGCTCTCCGGGACCCTCGCGGTCACCCGAGTCGACTGGTCGGGGAACTCCACCGACCCGGTGCTCACCGCCGCGGACACCTCCGTGGGCACCCCACGGGCCGCCAAGCGCGCCCCCCAGGACGTCCTGCGCGACAAGCTGCTGACCGAACTGCAGGAGGAGAACCCGGGCGTCGCCCTCACCCACCTCCAGCAGGCCGTCAACGGCCGCCCGTCGCTGGCGAAACACTGCGCCTCCATCGCCCGCGCCCTCGGCCAGGCCGCCGTCCGGGTCTACGGCCCGACCCGCGCCCAGTCCTACGCCCGCCCGGTCTGCGACACCGCCTTCGCCACCGGCGTCGCCGCCGCGCACAGCTGAGCCCACCGCCCTGCCACCGGGTGGGAAGTCCGTCACGGCCGACGGGAATCGTCGTCGGTCGCAGTCCCGGGCGGGACGCCACGTACAGTTCGTGTCCATGAGCGATCCGAGCGCCGCGTCCCGCCCCGTTCAAGCCGTCGTTCTGGCCGGTGGCCAGGGCTCCCGGCTGCGTCCGTACACCGACGACCGGCCCAAGCCGATGGTCGAGATCCCCGGGACGGGGACGCCGATCATCGGCCATCAGCTGTCCTGGCTCGCCGACGAGGGGGTGACGGACGTCGTCGTCTCGTGCGGCCATCTCGCCGAGGTGCTGCAGAAGTGGCTGGAGACGGCCGAGTTGCCCGTCTCCGTCACGACGGTCGTCGAGCCCGAGCCGCTCGGACGCGGCGGCGGCCTCAAGTACGCCGCGGCGCATCTGCCCCACCCCGACCAGCCCTGGTACGCGACGAACGGGGACATCTGGACGCGGTTCTCGCTGCGGGACATGGCCGATTTCCACGCCGAGCGGGACGCCCTCGCGACCCTGGCGCTGGCCCGGCCCCGGCTGCCGTGGGGCGCGGTGCGGACCGACGGCTTCGGCCGTATCACCGACTTCATCGAGGCGCCGCCGTCGACCTTCGAGATCAACGCCGGCGTGTACGTCTTCTCCCCCGAGTTCGCCGGGCTGTTGCCGCACCGGGGCGACCATGAGCGGACGACGTTCCCTCATCTCGCCCGTGAGCGACGGCTGGCCGGGTTCACGATCCCCCAGGGGTCGTACTGGCGGGCCATCGACACGGCGAAGGACCTGACCGAGGCGGCCAAGGAGCTTGCGACGCTGGGACGCTGAGAGCTCCGCCGGTCGCACCGGTCCGCGAAGGACTCACGGATCCCGCCAACAAATCGACGCCCCCGGGGCACTGAGAGCTCCACCGCTCGCACCGGTCCACGAGGAACCTCACGAACCCCGCCAACAAACCGGCGACCCCGGGGCACTGACAGCTCCACCGCTCGCACCGGTCCACGAGGAACCTGACAAATCCGATCAAGAAGCCGGCCACGCCGGGGCACTGAGGCTCCACCGCTCGCACCGGTCCACGAGGAACCTCACGAACCCCGCCAACAAACCGGCGACCCCGGTCACTGCGGCTCCACCGCTCGCACCGGTCCGCAAGAAGCCCGACTGCCGTCAAGGACGCCGGCGCGCTGAGTAGCTCGGCCGGTTGCTCCCCGTCGGCGGCTGACCGCTCGTCTCGTCGTGGCTTGTCGCGCGGTTCCCCGCGCCCTTGAGGCCCTTGTCCCCCTACGCGCGAGAAGGCCCCGCATCTGCGTGATGCGGGGCCTTCGGGCCTTCCGGCGTTCTGGTCGGGTGTCAGCCCAACAACCTGCCCACCAAGCCCGGGCGGCCCGTGGAGGAGTCGCCGCCGTCCGTGCCGCCGGTCGAGCCCGTGCCGCCCGTTGCCGTACCGCCGCCGGAGGTGGGGCCGGTCGTCGTGCTCGGGGCCTGGTCGACCGGGGTGGACTGTTGGGGCGGGGCCTGGCCCGCGGTGCCCTGGGTCTGGCTCGGCGAGCCGCCGGTGACGGTGCCGGCGCCGGCGCCGGTGCCGGTGCCGGTGTCGCGGGTGGCGCCGGGGCTGGTCGTGGTACCCGCGCTGGGGCTGGCCGAGCCGGCCGTGGCGCCCTGGGTGGGCGAGGAGGAGACCGACGGGGTCCGCTTCTCCTTCCGCTTGACGGGCTCGCCCGGGAGTGGGGAGCCGGGCAGTTCGTTGCGCGGGGCCTCGCCGGGGCCCGGGACGACGACCCGGTCGGCGTCGCGGACGGCACCGCCGAGCAGCGAGCCGACGAGCAGGGTGACGCCGGTGGCGATGGCGGTGACGAGGGCGCCGCGGCGCAGCACGTAGCGGCGCAGGCCCCAGATGTCGGCGCGGGGGCCGAGGCGGCGCCAGGCGCTGCCGGCCAGTCGGCCGTCGACGGAGTAGACGGGAGCGCCGGCGATGATCAGCGGGGACCAGGCGGCGAGGTAGATGATGTCGGGCGTCTGGTAGACGGGGACGCTCTTCCAGCTGACCGTGACCAGCAGCGCGGCCGACAGCAGGGCGCCCAGACAGGCGGCGACGCGCTGCCAGCAGCCCAGCACCGTCAGGACGCCGACGATGACCTGTGCGAAGGCGATCACCAGGCCGGCGCCGACCGGGTGCTCGAGGGCGAACTGGCGCAGCGGCTCGGCGACTTCCCACGGATGCAGGGTGTTGAGCCACTTGACCATCGAGCCGCGCTTGCCGCCTTCGAAGTAGACGGGGTCGCACAGCTTGCCCATGCCGGCGTAGATGGAGATGAAGCCGAGGAAGACGCGCAGCGGGAGCAGGACGACGCCGAGGTTCATCCGGCGGCCCGGGTAGTAGGCGTGCCGGGCCGGGTCGTCGCCGTGCCGCTTGGCCCGGCGCCCGGCGGTGTCCGCGCCGGTGGCGGACTCCTCGAAGTCGCCGTCGTCGCGCGCCGGTTCGTCGTAGGCGCTGCCGACGGTGCGCATGGGCGGCAGCAGCCGGGTGCCGTCGGCGGGCTCGCGGGTGCGCTGGGGGCCGACGACCGGGGTCTCGACGGTCTGGGCGAGCTCGCGCTCGTAGCCGTCACCCGCGTAGTCGTCGCCCTCGTAGCCGTCGCCGCTGCGGCCGGCGCCCCGGTATCCGGGATCGTCGTAGCCCGGGCCCACGCGGGCGATGACCTGGGTGGCTCCGGTGTCGGAGGCGGCGGCGGACTCGTCGGCGTGGCGGACACTCTCGTGCCGCACGGCCTGAAGGAGCCGGTGCGCGCCGGTGTCGTCCGGCGCGGATCTGCCGCTCCAGACGACGGGCCGGCGTCGGGCGGTGGCCCCGTCCGCCCCGCCCCCCACGAGGGGGACGCGGGCGGTGTCCTCGGTGGCGGTCAGATGCCGTGCGACCCGGGGGGACTGGACGCGACGCGTCGAAACGCCCAACTGCACGCGAAAGCTCGCGTGGTTGACGATGACCTGCGCCGGGTCGCTCGGCACCTTCACCATGCTCAGCGCGGGAGCGTCGTCGAGTCCCGACGAGCGGTCCCCCGTGGGTGTGCGGGGTGTTCTGGTGTCCACACTCATCTAACCGAGTGACGTCGGGTTAGGACACTGCTTTGACCCGCCGGATCTGTCCGGACCCCGTCAAGCTTGTCCTCATCGCCCCGATGACACCGGAATTACCCCGTACGGGTGAAGTTCCGGACGCGTGTTCAGCGTCGGCGACGGGCCGCCTCGTACAGCACGATCCCGGCCGCCACGCCGGCGTTGAGCGACTCGGCGCCGCCCGGCATCGGGATGCGCACCCGGTGGTCGCAGGTCTCGCCGACCAGCCGGGACAGCCCCTTGCCCTCGCTGCCGACGACGATGACGACGGGGCCGTCCAGAGCCGCCAGGTCACCCAGCTCGGCCTCGCCGTCGGCGGCCAGACCGACGACCGTGATGCCCGCCTTCTTGTAGGCCTCCAGCGCCCGGGTGAGGTTGGTGGCGCGGGCAACCGGGGTACGGGCCGCCGTACCGGCGGACGTCTTCCAGGCACCGGCCGTCATACCGGCCGCACGGCGCTCGGGGACGACGACGCCGTGCCCGCCGAAGGCGGAGACGGAGCGGACGACGGCGCCGAGGTTGCGCGGGTCGGTGACGCCGTCGAGCGCGACGATCAGCGGGTCCACACCGTCGTCGTAGGCGGCGGCCGCCAGGTCCTCCGGGTGGGCGTACTCGTACGGCGGGACCTGGAGGACCAGGCCCTGGTGGTTGAGACCGTTGGTCATCCGGTCCAGCTCCGGGCGCGGCGCCTCCATGAGGTTGATACCGCCGCGCTCGGCGGCGACCTGGAGGGCCTCGCGCACCCGCTCGTCGTTGTCGATGAACTGCTGGACGTAGAGCGTGGAGGCCGGGACGCCCTCGCGCAGCGCCTCCAGGACCGGGTTGCGTCCGACGACCAGCTCGGACGTGCCCTTGCCGCCGCGGCCACGGGCCACGGGCCGGCGCACGGACTGCTTCGCCTTGGCGCTGGCGACGCGGTTCTTCTTGTGTCCCTTGCGCATCTCGGCGGGCGGGGTGGGGCCCTTGCCCTCCAGGCCCCGGCGTCGCTGGCCGCCACTGCCGACCTGCGCGCCCTTCTTGCCGGACATGCGGCGGTTGTTCGCGGCCATGAGCTACCCGTCTCCGTGAAGTGTTCGTACGTACGTCTGTGTACGTCTGTTCCGTCTCTGCAGTGTGCCGCCCGGAGGCCCGTGAGGCACAGTCGATCAGCCGTGGGGCCGGTCTCAGCGCGGGCCGAGACTCCAACGCGGCCCCTGCGGGCTGTCCTCGATGACCAGGCCGGACTGGCTCAGCTGGTCGCGGATGGCGTCCGCGGTGGACCAGTCCTTGCGGGCCCGGGCGGCCTCGCGCTGGTCGAGGACCATGCGGACGAGGGTGTCGACCACGCCGTGCACGCTCTTGTTGAGCCCGGTCTCGCCGCGGTCGCCCTCGCCGGCCCAGTGCGGGTCGAGCGGGTCGAGGCCGAGAACGCCGAGCATGGCGCGGACCTCGGCGAGCCGGGCCACGGCCGCTTCCTTGTCGTCGGCGGCGAGCGCGCTGTTGCCCTGCCGGACGGTGGTGTGCACCACGGCGAGCGCCTGCGGCACGCCCAGGTCGTCGTCCATGGCCTCGGCGAAGGTCAGCGGCACCTCGGCGGCGGGCTCGACCGGGCCGGCCTTCTCGACCACGCGCTGCACGAAGCCCTCGATCCGCGCGAACGCCGACTCGGCCTCGCCCAGGGCCGCCTCGCTGTACTCGATCATCGAGCGGTAGTGCGGGGTGCCGAGGTAGTAGCGCAGCACGATGGGGCGCCAGCGCTTGACCATCTCGCTGACCAGGACCGAGTTGCCGAGCGACTTGGACATCTTCTCGCCGCTCATGGTGACCCAGGCGTTGTGCACCCAGTACCGGGCGAACTCGTCGCCGTAGGCCTTGGCCTGGGCGATCTCGTTCTCATGGTGCGGGAAGACCAGGTCGAGGCCGCCGCCGTGGATGTCGAAGGCGGTACCGAGGTACTTGTGCGCCATCGCCGAGCACTCCAGGTGCCAGCCGGGACGGCCGCGGCCCCACGGTGTCTCCCAGCTGGGCTCCCCCGGCTTCGCCGCCTTCCACATGGCGAAGTCCCGCGGGTCGCGCTTGCCGGTCTCACCGGCGCCGGAGGGCTGCTGGAGGTTGTCCAGCTCCTGGTTGGACAGCGCCAGGTACTCCGGGAAGGAGCGCACGTCGAAGTAGACGTTGCCGTCGGCCTCGTAGGCGTGCCCCCGCTCGATGAGGCCGCGCATCATCTCGACCATCTCGGTGATGTGGCCGGTGGCACGCGGTTCGTAGGTCGGGGGCAGGCAGCCGAGGGCGTGGTAGCCGTCGTTGAACGCGCGCTCGTTCTCGTAGCCGATGGCCCACCAGGGGCGGTTCTGGTCGGCCGACTTGGCGATGATCTTGTCGTCGATGTCGGTCACGTTCCGCACGAACACGACGTCGTGGCCGCGGTAGGCGAACCAGCGGCGCATGATGTCGAAGTTCAGCCCGGAACGGATGTGCCCGATGTGCGGGGCGGCCTGCACGGTGGCACCGCACAGGTAGATCGAGACGCAACCCGGCCGGAGCGGGGAGAAGTCACGAATCTGCCGGGCGCTGGTGTCGTACAGGCGAATAGTCACCACTCCAGGGTAGTGGGCCCCGGGGGGTGCCTCAGGACCTTCCCCTCGGGGTGCGCGTATTCGTGACATTGGCCATCGGCCTCCCGGGCGCCTCGCCCTCAGCCGACGCGCACGACCAGGGCCGTGGCCACCGCCATCAGCCCTTCCTCCCGGCCGGGGAAGCCCAGCCCGTCCGTCGTCGCACCCGACACCGACACGGAGGCTCCGGCCGCCTCCGACAGGAGTTTCTGCGCCTCGTCCCGGCGCCTGCCGATCTTCGGACGGGGGCCCACCACCTGTACGGCGATGTTGCCGATCCGGAAGCCCGCCTCGCGCACGATGCGCGCGGCCTCCGTCAGGAGGGTGACTCCGGAGGCGCCCGACCACTCGGGGCGGCCCGTGCCGAAGTGCTGCCCGAGGTCGCCGAGGCCGGCGGCGGAGAAGAGGGCGTTGCAGGCGGCGTGGGCGACGACGTCGGCGTCGGAGTGACCGGCCAGGCCCGGGCCCTCGCCCTCCCACTTCAGGCCGGCGCACCACAGCTCACGGCCCTCCTCGAAGGCGTGGATGTCGGTGCCGATGCCGACCTGGGGAAGCACGGGCTGGTCAGAAGCCATCGTTGAGCCTCCTGCGGGCCAGGACCGCCTCCGCGAGGACCAGGTCCAGGGGACGGGTGACCTTGAAGGCCTCCTCGTGACCGGGGACGGCCACGACCGTGAGGCCGAGCTGCTCGACCATGCCCGCGTCGTCGGTGACCTCGCCGGTGACCGTCTCGTGCGCCCGGACCAGCGTGGCCCGGTCGAAGCCCTGCGGGGTCTGCACGGCCCGCAGCCGCGCCCGCTCGGGCGTGGCGACGACCGGCTCCGGCTCGCCGGGGGTGCCGGCGGGGTCGACCTGCTTGACGGTGTCGGCCAGCGGCAGCGCCGGGACCACGGCCGGGGCGCCGTCCCGTACGGCCTCGATCACGGCGTCGACGGTGTCCACCGGGACCAGGGGCCTGGCCGCGTCGTGGACCAGCACGATGTCGTGGCCGGGCGGCAGCGCGTCGAGGCCGAGCTTCACGGACTGCTGGCGGGTCTGCCCGCCCGGGACGACGAGGAAGTCCGTCCGCTCGGGCAGGGCGTGCGCGTCGAGCAGTGACTTGACCTCGGCGGCGCCGTCGGGCGGGGCCACGACGACGACCAGGGAGACGGCGCGGGAGGCGGCCATCGCGCGGACCGCGTGGATCAGCATGGGGGTGCCGCCCAGCGCGCGGAGCGCCTTGGGGGCGCCCGGGCCGAGTCGTACACCCCGGCCGGCGGCCGGGATCACGGCCGCCGTGCGGGCCCTGGAGGGGGCGGCGGACGGCGAGGGACGCGAATCGTCAGACATCGGTTCCTGTCAGGTTTGTGTGCTGGCCTGGCGTGGGTATGGCCTGGAGGAGTGCCGGGCGCGACGCGCTCGACCGGACCCTTCCGTGACGCTGGTCGAGCCGGCTGCCCGGGCCCGGCACACCAAGCATCGGGGCGTGAGTGATAACACAACCCGGGGTGGCGGCGCATCGGCGTCGGAGTGCGAACATGCCGCAGCGCCCGGCGACGGGAATTCGTCATCGGGCACCGCGGCATTTCGATGTGCAGGCGCGCGCTTGATCAGCAGAGCGCTGAGCGACGGGCTTCACCTCAGGAGGCGAGCACCTCGTCGAGCAGGGCCTCGGCCTTGTCCTCGTTGGTGTTCTCCGCGAGGGCGAGTTCGCTCACCAGGATCTGGCGGGCCTTGGCGAGCATGCGCTTCTCACCGGCGGAGAGTCCACGCTCGCGCTCACGACGCCACAGGTCACGCACGACTTCCGCGACCTTGATGACATCGCCCGAGGCGAGCTTCTCCAGGTTTGCCTTGTAGCGGCGGGACCAGTTCGTGGGCTCCTCGGCGTACGGCGCGCGCAGCACCTCGAAGACCCGGTCCAGCCCATCCTGACCGACCACATCACGCACGCCGACGAACTCCGCATTGTCCGCTGGCACACGTACCGTCAGGTCGCCCTGGGCGACCTTCAGCACCAAGTAGGTCTTGTCCACGCCTTTGATCTGGCGAGTTTCGATAGCCTCGATCAGCGCGGCCCCGTGATGGGGATAGACCACGGTGTCGCCAACCTTGAACGTCATGTGACAGGTACCCCTTCCGTGGCTATCCAGGGTAACACGGAAATCCCGGGTTCTGAATGGCGTTTTCGCAGGTCAGGGCGTATCTCGGGGCTTGACAACTCCGACAGGAACGTGCTTCGGACAGGGAGTGGAAGAAGGTATTCGCAGGTGGGAGCGGCTCTCCGGGGTGAGGGAAACGCGTACGTTACACGCATCCGGAGCATCCTCCAGACGGCCGAACATCCACATATGTCCGGTTCCATGTGATCGACTTCCGCTACTCCGTTCGGAGGTCCGAGCCGGGTTCCGGTCGAATCCAGAATTGATCACGAGCCGCCCGGACGGACCACCGGTGATCAATTCCCAGGTGGCCCCGCATTCCTTCACGGAAATCTGCGGCACTGCCCCGGACTCTTATGCGAATGCCGGACGAGCACCGCCCCAATGTGACGCAGGAGTCATCCCCGACTCGGGGGCGGATCAGTGGTGCCGGGGGGTCGGGTGCGGCGCGGCAGGGGCGGCTCGGTAACCTAAGGCCCGCTGACAGACACTTAGGGCGGCTTTACCGGCCGCTCCGCTCGAGTCAAGGAGTTGCCTCCGCCGTGAGCCGCAGCCTTCGACGCGGTGCCCTCGCCGCCGCCGTCACCGCGTTCTCGATCGCCTCGCTCGCCGCATGCGGCGCCGGCAACAACGCCCAGACCCTGCAGATCCAGCCGGACAACGCGGCCACGAGCGTCGGTGACATCAAGATCCAGAACGCCGTCGTGATCACGCAGCCCGACCCCGAGTCGACCGGCCCGGCCGCGATCTCCGCGACCTTCTTCAACTCCGGCGAGAGCGCCGAGACGCTGGAGTCCATCACCCTCCCCGGCACCGGCAAGACCGCCGAGCTCAAGCCCGCCGAGGGCGGCAGCCTCCGCATCCCGCCCGGCGGCTCCCTGGTCCTGGGCGGCAAGGACAACGCGACGGCGATCGTGCCGAACAGCGGTGAGGCCGTGCAGGACGGCAACGCCCAGAAGGTCACCTTCACCTTCAGCGAGACGGGTGCCGTGAGCCTGCGCGCGTTCGTCGTCCCCGCCGAGCACTACTTCAAGGAGTGGGGCCCGACCGAGGTGCCGGCCGCGCCGGGCGCCTCCGCGTCCCCGTCCGGTTCTCCCGCCGAGGGCGAGTCGGGCGCGCCGGAGAGCCCCGCCGCCGGCCAGACGCCGGGTGGCCCCGGGGCGTCCGGCACGCCGACCGACGCGGCCTCGGCGAGCGCGAGCGCCGGGCACTGAGCAGACGCACGAAGGGCGGGACCTCTCTCCGGAGAGAGGTCCCGCCCTTCGTGCGTCCGTCGTACGCGGCCGGTCTACGGCTCGAACTTGTAACCGAGACCGCGGACCGTCACCAGGTAGCGCGGGGCGCCCGGGTCCGGCTCGATCTTGGCGCGCAGGCGCTTGACATGGACGTCGAGGGTCTTGGTGTCACCGACGTAGTCGGCACCCCAGACCCGGTCGATGAGCTGCATGCGGGTGAGCACCCGACCGGCGTTGCGCAGCAGCATCTCCAGCAGGTCGAACTCCTTCAGCGGCAGGTCGATCTTGGTGCCGCCGACGGTGACCACGTGCCGGTCGACGTCCATGCGGACCGGTCCGGCCTCCAGGGCCGCCGGAGTGACCTCCTCGGGTTCGCCGCGGCGGCGCAGTACGGCACGGATGCGAGCGACCAGCTCGCGCGAGGAGAACGGCTTGGTGACGTAGTCGTCGGCACCTATCTCCAGACCGACGACCTTGTCGATCTCACTGTCCTTGGCGGTCACCATGATCACGGGAACGTTGGAACGACCGCGCAGCTGACGGCACACCTCGGTGCCCGGCAGGCCGGGCAGCATCAGATCGAGGAGGACGAGGTCGGCGCCGTTGCGCTCGAACTCGTCGAGTCCGTCGGGCCCGGTGGTCGCGACGGCGACCTCGAAGCCCTCTTTGCGGAGCATGTACGACAGGGCGTCGGAGAAGGACTCCTCGTCCTCGACGACGAGCACACGGGTCACGGAAGGACCTCCGGGGCGGGAAGCGTTTCGTACGCGGTTGATTCGGGGGATGTGAGGGTGGACCGCCCGGCCTCCTCTTCGAGGCCCGCGCCTCCTGCGCGTATCTCTCGGGCGGGCTGCTGATGTGCGCGGTCGCGGGCCGCACCGGCCTCCGGCAGCCGCAGGGTGAAGGTGGAGCCCTGGCCTTCGGCGCTCCACACCGTGACCTCCCCGCCGTGCGAGGCGGCCACGTGCTTCACGATCGCCAGCCCCAGTCCCGTACCACCGGTGGCACGGGAGCGGGCCGGGTCGACGCGGTAGAAGCGCTCGAAGATGCGCTCCTTGTCCTTGTCGGAGATGCCGATGCCCTGGTCGGTGACGGCGATCTCGATGTATTCCCCGCCGGGCGCGTGCACCCTGCGGGCCGCTATGCCGACGCGGGTGCGGGCGGGCGAGTAGTTGACCGCGTTCTCGACGAGGTTCCCGAGGGCGGCGGCGAGCTGACCGCGGTTTCCCCATACGTTCAGGTCGGCGGCGCCTCCCGCGGCCATGGTGATCTGCTTGGCGCCGGCCTGGTGCCGGCAGCGGTCGACGGCCTCGGCGACCAGCTCGTCGACGCGCACCGGCTCGGCGTCCTCCAGCGGGTCGTCGTTCTGCACCCGGGACAGGTCGATGAGCTCCTGCACCAGGTTCGTGAGCCGGGTGGCCTCGATCTGCATGCGCCCGGCGAACCGCTCGACCGCCTCGGGGTCCTCGGAGGCGTCCATCACGGCCTCGGAGAGCAGCGAGAGGGCACCGACGGGCGTCTTCAGCTCGTGACTGACGTTGGCGACGAAGTCGCGCCGGACCGCCTCGATGCGGCGGGCCTCGGTCAGGTCCTCCACGAGCAGCAGCACCAGCCGGGAGCCGAGCGGCGCGACCCGCGCGGACACGGCCAGGGCCTCTCCGCGTCCGGTGCCGCGCCGTGGCAGATCCAGCTCGACCTGGCGTATCTCGCCGTCCCGCCTGGTGTCCCGGGCCATCCGCAGCATCGGCTCGACAGCGAGCTTGCCGCCGCGGACCAGGCCGAGGGCGTACGCCGCCGAGCTGGCCTTGACCACGGCGTCCGCCTCGTCGAGAACGACGGCCGACGACCTGAGGACCGACAGGACCGTGTCCACGCCCGGCGGAAGGACCGCGTCGGTGTGCAGGGAGCTACGGGTGGGGCGGCTCTGCTCGCGCTCACTCCAGCGGAACGCGAGCATGGCGATGACGCCGGTGAGCACCCCGGCGATCGCTGCCGCTGCGGCGACCGCCGCGTTCACGTCCATGCACCCAGGTTAGGCATGGCTCGGGCGCCCTCCACAGCCGTCGGGGTGCGAGCTCGAACACTCGTCGCCCAGAGTTCACCTTGGAGCCAGTATTGGTTCATTTGGGATGACGGAAACGGACGCGTACGGGCCGGAACGTGGGAGCGTGGGGTTCGGACCGTTGGTAGTGCGACGGTCGTACCGCCGTTTGACCGGTGGCCCCGGCCCTTGGACCCCTGACTGAGACGCACGAGAGGGAAAGCCTGATGCGGGACGCGTACCACGAGGAACTGGACTCGATCGGCGACGGTCTGGTGGAGATGGCCCGGCTGGTCGGGTCGGCGATCGGACGCGCCACGACCGCCATGCTCGACTCCGATCTGAAGCTGGCCGAGAACGTCATCGAGGCCGACCAGAAGGTCGACGAGATCCAGCACGACCTGGAGGCCCGGGCCATAGCCCTGCTGGCCCGTCAGCAGCCGGTGGCGACGGATCTGCGCATCGTCGTCACGTCGCTGCGGATGTCGGCCGACCTGGAGCGCTCGGGCGACCTCGCCCAGCACGTGGCGAAGCTCGCGCGCCTGCGCTACCCGAACCGCGCCGTCCCGAGCGACCTGCACGCCACGATCCTGGAGATGGGCCAGCTCGCGCAGCGCCTGATGGCGAAGGCCGCCGAGGTGATCATCACCAAGGACGTCGACCTGGCGCTCCAGCTGGAGCAGGACGACGACGAGATGGACCTGCTGCACCGCACCCTGTTCCAGCACCTGATGGACGACCGCTGGAAGCACGGCATCGAGACGGCCGTGGACGTGACGCTGCTGGGCCGCTACTACGAGCGGTTCGCCGACCACGCGGTGTCGGTCGCCAAGCGCGTGGTGTACCTGGTGACGGGCGAGCACGCCGACGAGCTCCAGGCGGACGCGCAGCCGGAGATCCAGGCGGTCCCGGGGGCGGAGAGCGCCTGACGGGTCGTGCCCGGGGTCGGGGCCGGAGGTCGTGCCCGGGAGTCGGGGCCAGGGGTCGTGCCCAGGGGTCGGGGCCGGGCGCGCGGGCGCCTCAATGCGCCGTTGATGCGCCCAGCGTCATGGGCATCCAATGGGCACAGGCACCAGCCTCGAGGAGGGACCCATGGCCGAATCCCCCAGCACGACGCCCGACCCCGCCCGGCAGCGCGACACCGATCAGCCCGCCGAGATCACGAGCCTGCCCCTGATCGCCGCGTGCGGCTGCGGATCGGGCTGCGGCTGCGGCTGCCAGTCGGGCAGCCCCTGCCAGTGCGGCTGACGCCGACGCAGTGTCGTCCGTACGTCCTTCAGGGCCCCGGCGTGTCGCCGGGACCCTGCGGCGCGGAGCCCGGGGTCGCCCGGGCAGCTGTACGGGCGGAGCATGGGAGGGAGGCAACGCGGCGCGGGCCGGCGCCGCTGCCGGGAAGGAGGCGCGAGACATGCCCAAGTTCATGGATGTCCACCGCGGCATGAAGGGCATCACGGAGGAACAGCTGCGTGAAGCCCACAACGCGGACCTCGCGATAGAGAAGGACGAGCAGGTCCACTTCGAGATGGCCTGGGCAGACCCGGAGTCCGGCCATGTCTACTGCCTCTCCGAGGCCCCCTCGGCCGAAGCGGTCCAGCGCATTCACGAGCGCGCCGGGCACAAGGCGGACGAGGTGCACCCCGTGCCGCTGACGGTGCGGTGACCCACCGCGTGCGGCCCGTCAGCGGCGCCGGCCGGCGTTGAGGCGCGCCGCCTGGCGGGTCAGGTAGTCGCGTTCGGCGAGGTGAGGCGCCTTGTGCGCCGCCTCGGCGTACAGCCGGGCCGCCGCGTCCAGGTCGCCGTCCCGTTCGTGGAGGTATGCCGCCACCGCGGTGTGGCGGGGCAGCGAGTCGGCCAGGGCCGCGAGCGCCGCGAGGCCGGCCCGCGGGCCGTCGGCCTCGCCGACGGCCACCGCCCGGTTGAGCCGCACCACAGGGCTGTCGGTCAGACGCGCGAGTTCGTCGTACCACTCGACGATCTGCACCCAGTCGGTCTCCTCGGCGGTCGGCGCGTCCGCGTGGAGGGCCGCGATGGCGGCCTGCGCCTGGAACTCGCCCAGCCGGTCGCGGGCCAGGGCCGCCTGGAGGATCGTGACGCCCTCGGCGATCAGACGCGTGTTCCACCGGCCGCGGTCCTGCTCGGCGAGCGGCACCAGGCTGCCGTCGGGTGCGGTACGGGCGGCGCGCCGGGCGTGGTGGAGCAGCATGAGGGCCAGCAGCCCGGCCACCTCGGGGTGGTCGATGCGGGCCGCGAGCTGCCGGGTGAGCCGGATGGCCTCGGCGGCGAGGTCGACGTCGCCGGAGTAGCCCTCGTTGAAGACCAGGTAGAGGACACGCAGCACGGTGGCGACATCGCCGGGCTGGTCGAACCGCACGCCGGAGACGGTGCGCTTGGCGCGGCTGATGCGCTGCGCCATCGTCGCCTCGGGAACCAGGTAGGCCTGGGCGATCTGCCGTGTGGTGAGACCGCCGACGGCGCGCAGGGTGAGCGCGACCGCCGACGACGACGTCAGCGAGGGGTGGGCGCACAGGAAGTAGAGCTGGAGCGTGTCGTCCACGTCGGGCGTGGGCCCGGGCGCCGGTTCCTCCTCGACGAGGTCCTCACGGCGGCGGCGGGCGCTGTCGGCCCGCGTCTGATCGAGGAACTTCCGCCAGGCCACGGTGATCAGCCAGCCCTTGGCGTCGCGCGGCTGATCGGCGGGCCAGACGCGCAGCGCCTCGATCAGCGCCTCCTGCACGGCGTCCTCGGCCGCCGCGAAGTCGGCTCCGCGGCGGACGAGGATCGTGAGCACGCCGGGTGTGAGGCTGCGCAGCAGTGCCTCGTCCATGGGTGGGGTCACTCCGTGATGGTGGGGGGCGTGGTGAGGAAGGGGCGCACCTCGAGCCACTCGTGGATCGGCTTGCCGCCCGCCCCGGGTGCCGCCGACAGCTCGCCGGCCAGCTCGACGGCACGGTCGTAGCCGTCCACGTCGATGATCATCCAGCCGGCGATGAGGTCCTTGGTCTCGGCGAACGGGCCGTCGGTGACCGGCGGACGCCCCTCACCGTCGTACCGGACCCACGCACCCTCGGGGGCGAGCGCCTGGCCGTCGACGAACTCTCCGGTCTTCTCCAGCCGGGCCGCGAAGTCCTGCATGTACTGCACGTGGGCCGAGATCTCCTCCGGCGTCCACCGGTCCATGGGTACGTCGTTGACCGCCGCCGGGGCGCCGCGGTAGTGCTTCAGAAGCAGGTACTTGGCCATCGTGGTTCTCCTCGGTGCTGGTGCGACCCATCTTGGCCGCCTTCACCCCGGGGACGGAGCCGGGCGCGGGTTCTCGACATCGCCGCCGAAGTTTTTTTCTGGCGGGGGCTCACTGCCCGACGCGGCCGTCGATCCGTTCGCGCAGGAGGTCGGCGTGACCGCAGTGCCGGGCGTACTCCGCGATCTGCGCGACCAGGAGGTCACGGAGCTGGAGTTGTCCGCCTGGCTCGGGACCGTAGTCGGAGTAGCCGGCGTTGCGGGTGGCGAGGTCGGTGACGCCGGCCAGGTAGCGGTCGGTGCGCTCGACCTCGCTGCGCCACTGCCGCCAGGCCTCGTCCACGACCGCCGGGTCGGCGACGGCACCGTTGAAGTCACCGTCCCGGTCCTCTTCCGTGCGGTAGAGCTTCGGCGCGTCCTCTCCGGCCATCACCCGGCGAAGGTGCCGTTCGTCCTCGGTCAGGTGCCGCACCAGCCCCAGCAGGGACATCGTGGAGGGCGGGACGGATCGCCGGGCCATCTGCTCGGCGTCCAGGCCCGCGCACTTCATCTCGAGGGTGAGGCGGTAGCTGCGCAGGTAGTCGAGGAGGATGCCGCGTTCGTCGACGGGCTGGGCGTCGGTCTCACGAGGGTCGTCGTCGGGGTCGACCCACATGTCCGGGTAGACGGTCGCCCGTGTCCACCGAGTCGGATCCGAGGCTGCTGACGCCACTGCTTCGCCGGTGTGCTCGCCTGAGGCCATGCGGGCAGGGTGGACCGGGCGGGGCGGGGCCGCCACCGAATATCGGGACCCGGCCGGGACCTGCCCGCCTCCGGGCCGTCGGCGACCTGCAAACCCCTGGGGGAGCAGCCCACCTGCCCGACTCCGGGCAGTCAGCCGCCCTGCGCGGCCTCGACCGTCAGCCCATGTCCGTCAAGGGTCCGCGTCTCGCGATGCCGACGTGGCCCTCCCGGAGAATCACCGTGGGAGGGGGAGGACAGGGCGGGGGTTGGGGGCTGGGCTTCTTCCTGGGGCGCGGAAGCCCCCCGACAACACTCCTGTGATCATGAGAAGCGTGGTGATCGCGGAGGAGAGCGGGCGCGGAGCGAGCGGGCGTCGGACGGGTGGCCGGACATACCGGGCGACACAGCGCTCACGATCAGGATTCCGGAGGCCGATCCGCTGGTCCGGGCCGGATTCCCGGCCCATGTGACGGTGCTCTATCCGTTCGTGCACGAAAGCCGTCCGGACGACCCGGTCCACCGCGAACGGACCGGCATCCTCGCCCGGCACCCTCCGTTCGCCCTGACGTTCGCCGGCTTCGGCCGTTACCCCGGTGTCCTCTACCTCGACCCGCACCCTCACGCCCCGGTCAAGGCCCTCACCACGGATCTCACCCGGCGCCGGCCCGAACTGGTGCCCTACCGGGGGATCTTCGGCCCCGGCCTCGACCCCCACCTGACGATCGCGAACCACGAGGGCCGGCGACCCAGGACGCGGCCTACGACACATTGCAGTCCGGCCTCGCACCACTGCTGCCGCTGTGGTGCGAGGTCGACACGGTGCAACTCATCACCTGGGACGGGAAACGCCGGCGCGACCGGAACGAGTATCGCCTCGGCCAAGACGGTCCGCGTTCCGGCGAGGGCGGCAGCTCCCCTGCCTGACTGGTGAGTGCGCCCGAGGGCTTGCGAACTACGATGTGTCGTTGCTCCCGCTGGAGCTGAACAGCACTCACGGGACAGCCCAAGCACAGCAACAAGCCCCCTACCAGCGGACAACCCGCAGGCAGGGGGCTTCTTCGGTGCTGCTTACTTCTTCTTGCCCTGGTTCTTGACCGCCTCGATGGCGGCCGCTGCCGCGTCCGGGTCCAGGTAGGTGCCGCCCGGGTTCAGGGGCTTGAACTCGGCGTCGAGTTCGTAGGAGAGCGGGATGCCCGTGGGGATGTTGAGGCCCGCGATGTCCGCGTCGGAGATGCCGTCCAGGTGCTTGACCAGGGCGCGGAGCGAGTTGCCGTGGGCCGCGACCAGGACCGTGCGGCCGGTCAGCAGGTCGGGGACGATCGCGTCGAACCAGTACGGGAGCATGCGGACGACGACGTCCTTCAGGCACTCCGTGCGCGGGCGCAGCTCCGGCGGGAGGGTCGCGTAGCGCGGGTCGGAGAACTGCGAGTACTCGGCGTCGATGTCCAGCGGCGGGGGCGGGGTGTCGTAGGACCGGCGCCACAGCATGAACTGCTCCTCGCCGAACTCGGCGAGGGTCTGCGCCTTGTCCTTGCCCTGGAGGGCGCCGTAGTGGCGCTCGTTCAGGCGCCACGAGCGGTGGACCGGGATCCAGAGGCGGTCCGCGGCCTCCAGGGCCAGCTGGGCCGTGCGGATCGCGCGCTTCTGGAGGGAGGTGTGGACCACGTCGGGGAGGAGATCGGCGTCCTTCAGGAGCTCGCCACCGCGGACTGCCTCCTTCTCGCCCTTCTCGTTGAGATTGACGTCCACCCAGCCGGTGAACAGGTTCTTCGCGTTCCACTCGCTCTCGCCGTGGCGGAGGAGGATCAGCTTGTACGGTGCGTCGGCCATGCCTCAGAGCGTAATCCACGCTTTCGCCCGTTCGCGTGGCTGCCCGGCAGGCGGACGTTTGACTGGATCTGTTAATTGAGTGGCCTGCGGCGATGGAGAGCTTGTAATTTGCGCATGGCTACAGCGCCGCTTACAAGCGGGGCTTGCACGCGCTGCCCGCGAGCGCTGCTCACGAGCGACGCCGTCACCAGTTGTCTCTGGGGGGATCCATGCCGTACGCCCTGCGTGCCCGCCGTGCCGTCCGGGAGACGGTCTCCGGTCTCCCGCGCGAGTTCTGGTGGCTGTGGACCAGCACGCTGGTCAACCGGCTCGGCGCCTTCGTCGCCACCTTCATGGCGCTGTATCTGACGGTCGACCGCGGCTACTCCGCCACGTACGCCGGTCTGGTCGCCTCCCTGCACGGGCTGGGCGGGGTGATCTCCTCGCTGGGCGGCGGGGTGATGACCGACCGGCTGGGCCGGCGGCCGACCCTGCTGATCGCGCAGGCCTCGACCGCCGCGTCCGTCGCGCTGCTGGGCTTCGTGCGCGACCCGGTCACGATCGCCGGGGTCGCCTTCCTCGTCGGCATGGCGAGCAATGCCTCGCGGCCCGCCGTGCAGGCGATGATGGCCGACATCGTCCGGCCCGAGGACCGTATCCGGGCCTTCTCCCTCAACTACTGGGCCATCAACCTCGGCTTCGCCGTGTCCTCAATGGCCGCCGGATTCATCGCCGAGGTCAGCTACCGCGCCGGGTTCCTGATCGAGGCGGGGATGACGATGCTCTGCGCGATCCTCGTCTTCCTGCGGCTGCCGGAGTCCAAGCCCGTCGAGACGCCGGTGACGGCGGGTGTCCGGGGCGACTCCGTGAGCCTGCGCACCGTACTGCGCGACGGGCGGTTCATGTGCGTCGTCGGGCTGTCCTTCCTCGTCGCGCTGATCTTCCAGCAAGGGTCGGTGGGGCTGCCGGTGGCGATGGGTGAGGCCGGTTTCACTCCGGCCGAGTACGGCCTGGCGATCGCCGTGAACGGCGTGCTGATCGTCGTCCTCCAGATCCCGGTCACCCGCTTCATCGAACACCGGGATCCCCGCCGGCTGCTGGTCGTCTCGTCCGTCCTCGCGGGGTACGGCTTCGCGCTCACCGCCTTCGCGGGGTCGGTGGCGGTCATCGCGCTGACGGTGTGCGTGTGGACACTGGCCGAGATCGTCAACGCGCCGACGCAGACGGGTCTCGTCGTACGGCTGTCGCCGGTGCGGGGGCGCGGGCGCTACCAGGGCATGTACACGATGTCCTGGTCCGTGGCCGCCCTCGTCGCCCCGCTGCTGTCCGGGTTCGTCATCGACCGGTTCGGGGCGGAGTGGCTGTGGGGGCTGTGCGCGGTGGTGGGGACGGCGGCCGGGGCGGGGTACGCCGTGCTCATGCGGCAGGTGCCCGGGGAGGACAAGGCGGTCGAGCCGTCGGTGGGGGCGCGGCCGCAACCGGAGGTCGGTGCGGGGTGAGCCGGAAAGTTCCGGTCTTCCGCCCCGAGATGACGCAGGCCGCTCCGCTACGGCCGCTCTAGCCGTCCACGAAGCCGAGTTCCGTGTCCGGACGGCACTGCGGGCAGGCCTTGACCCCGTCGGCGAGGGCCCGCCGGGCACGGTCACGGTCGACGCCCTTGCTGCGCCCGCCCACGTTCCAGCAGCCCCCTACGTGGACGTACACGGCTTCCTGCCCGGACAGGCCGCGCTCGATCAGCCAGTCCGGCGCGGGAGGGCGGGCCGGGAGGCCGCGTCGACGTTCGGCCTGGCGGCGTTCCTCGTCCGCGATCCACCGACGGGTGCGTGCCAGGTCGCGTTCCTGCACGCGCTCCAGGAAGCGGAGCAGCGCGAGCCGCGACTCTGGGTCGTTCATACGTTCGATTCTAGGTTCGGCGTCCCCCCGAGCCCACCCCCGGCCTCCCCCAGCCCGTCCGGGGCCCTATCCAGACTCTTCCCGGGACCTCCCCAGACCCTTCCGGGTACCTCCCCGGCCTCCCTAGACCCATCGACCAGACCCATCCCCGGGCTCACCCCGGCCCGCCCTGGATCCGCTCCGGGCCCATCCCCGGACCCATCCCCGGGCCCGCCCCGGTTCCACGCCGAACGCAACCCCCCAACCCACCAGCAGCAGTGGCAGTGGCCGTGGCCCTGCTTACCTCGCGGGTAATCGACGCGCCCCGGGCGCCCCGGCAGGCTGGGTTCCATGACGCCTGCCGACATCGCGGAAGCCACCCGCTCCACCGTCCGGACGTTCCTCGAACTCCGCCTCGCCGGAGACACCGAGGGCCTCACCGCGCTCTTCGCCGACAAAGTCGACTGGATGCTCGCCGAGAACCCCGCCGTCCCCTGGATCCGGCCCCGGTCCACCGCCGCGGAATGTGCGGCGCAGGCCGATGAGCTGGCCCGGTACACCGTCCCCGAGGACGCCCGCGCGTCCGTCGACACCTTCCTGGTCGACGGGACGGACGCCGTGCTGATGGGGCACCTCTCCGGGACCGTCCGAGCGACCGGCAAGTCCTTCTCGGGGCCCTTCGCGCTACGGCTCACCGTCGAGGGCGGACGGATCACCCGCCACCACCTGTACGAGAACAGCGTGTCGATCGCCGCGGCCTGT
Source organism: Streptomyces sp. NPDC096046 (assembly GCF_040303285.1). Lineage (NCBI taxonomy): Bacteria > Bacillati > Actinomycetota > Actinomycetes > Kitasatosporales > Streptomycetaceae > Streptomyces > Streptomyces sp. NPDC096046. Next base: position 76,545 of record NZ_JBEOSZ010000013.1, read on the forward strand.
ACGCCCTGAGGAGCCGCCCGTTCAGGCCGCACGGCTCCCGGTCACGACCCGGACGTACTGCCGCCTCTCCTCGTCCCGCACGACCACACCCAGCCGCAGCAGTTCCCCGCGCAACTCCCGGGCCTCGCCGGCCTGCTCGTCCTCGCGGGCCTGGGCGCGGGCCCGCAGCAGAGCGTCCGCGCCCGCGGGCAGGCCGGGGGTGCCGGGCACCCAGCGGCGGAACTCGGCGTGGTACGGGTCCTGTTCCTCCCAGGCGTAGCCGTGTGCGGTGAGGGCGTCCGTGAGGCGCCGCCGGTTCAGGCCGCAGCGCTCCCGCGCGCGTTCGAGGCCGTCCGGGGCGAGCAGGACCGTGGGAGCGTTCCTGGCTTCCTCCATGGCACGAGTCTCCGCGGGAGACCACCGCCCTGTCGTCGGCCGTTGGTCTACGCGTCCGCGACTTTGGTCGTCCCCGCGCCCCGCGCCCGGTGCTCACGGGTGCATCCGCGCCCCCTTCACCACCTTGTCCACGGCGTTCTTCGGGCCGTGGACCGCGAGTCCCACGAGGTCCAGTTCCGCGGTCGGCACGGCCCGTACGGCGGCTCGGTTGTCGCGGTCGTTGCCCGTGGAGAAGAGGTCGGAGGTGAAGAGCGCGCGGGGCAGGGCGCGGGAGAGGGCACGGGCGTGGGCGGTGGTCAGGGTTTCCTTCGGGGCCTCGAAGACCATGACGGGCTGGCGGAACATGGGGAGGTAGGGCACGCCGTCCGCGTCCTCGTACGGTTCGCCGATCACCTCGGGAAGCTGCGTTCCCAAGCCGCTGACCAGGAACGATGTTGCGTTGAGGCGCTGCCAGGGCTCCAGGTCCGCGCGCAGCAGCACGGCGATCTTCGTGTCGAATCGGATCGGCTCCGGCCGCAGGGGTTCGGTGATCGTGTCCATGGTCCGAGCGTGCCCGGCGGCCCCTGCCGGGGTCTTGTACGTTTTTTGCATGGTCTCCCCGCCCAGGGCACCGACACCGAAGTCCCCGCGCACGAACGTGCCGGACCGGCAGCGGACCGTCTCCGCCTGGCGGCCCGCCGTCCAGGGTGTCGTCGAGGTCTTCCACGCGCGGTTCACCGAGTACGCCTATCCGATGCACGTCCACGACGCCTGGACGCTGCTGATCGTGGACGCCGGCGCCGTGCGGTACGAACTCGACCGGCACGAGCACGGCACCCCGCACGACACCGTGTCGCTGCTGCCGCCGCACGTGCCGCACAACGGCTCCCCCGTCACCGCGGAGGGCTTCCGCAAGCGGGTGCTGTACCTCGACGGGACGCATCTCGGGGACGAGTTCATCGGGGCCGCCGTCGACCGGCCCGATGTGCGCGATCCGCTGCTGCGGCGGCGGGTGGGGCAGTTGCACGGCGCGCTGGCGCGGCCCGGTGAGGAACTGGAGGCGGAGAGCAGGCTGTTGTTCGTCGGGGAGCGGTTGTGCGGCCATCTGCGGGGCGATCCCGTCTCCCCCCGGCCGGCCGACCCCGTTCTCGCGCGGCGGCTGCGCGAGTTGCTGGACGAGCGGATCGTCGAGGGCGTCGCACTGCGGGAGGCCGCCGGGCTGCTCGGCGCCCATCCCTCCCATCTCGTACGGGCGTTCAGCACGGCCTACGGCATCGCCCCGCACCAGTACCTCACGTCCCTGCGGGTCGGGCGCGCCCGGCGGCTGCTCCCGGAGGGGCGCTCACCGGGCGAGGTGGCGGTGGCGGCCGGGTTCTACGACCAGTCGCACCTCACGCGGCACTTCCGCAGGCTGGTGGGTGTGCCGCCGGGGCGTTACCGGGCCGGTTAGCGCTCGGGGCGCTGCGTGAGGTGGGCGAACGCGTCCAGGTTGCGCGTGGACTCCCCCCGCGACACCCGCCACTCGTACTCCTTGCGGATCGCCGAGGCGAAGCCCAGCTCCAGAAGGGTGTTGAAGGCGCCGTCGGAGGCCTCCAGGACCTGGCCGAGCAGACGGTCGAGCTCGTCGGCGGTGACGGCGGACAGGGAGAGGCGGCCGGTGAGGTAGACGTCGCCGTGCTGGTCGACGGCGTAACTCACGCCGTAGAGCTTGAGGTTGCGCTCAAGGAGCCAGCGGTGGAAGCCCTGCTCGTTCTCGTCGGGGTGGCGGATGACGAAGGCGTTCAGGGACAGCGAGTGGCGGCCGACGATCAGGGAGACCGTGGTCTTGAGCTTGCGGCTGCCCGGAAGCTGCGCGACGTAGGTGCCGGGCTGGGGGCTCTCCCACTCCAGTTCGGCGTCCTTCAGCACTCCTTCGACGACCTGGGCCGCACGCTGCTCCTGATCGGTTTCACCCATACAGCGAGCGTACGCGACGGCGGTGCGCCTGCATCGCGGCCGTGTAGACGTCGGCCGTCGCGGCGGCGGCCGTGTCCCAGCCGAAGGACTGGGCGTGCCGGGCGGCCTGCCCGCCCAGCCGGGTGGTCAGCTCCGGGTCGTCGGCGAAAGCGCCGAGCACGCGCGCGTAGTCGGCCGGATCGTGCCCGCGGACGAGGAAGCCGGTGTGCCCGTCGCGCACGGCGACCGGCAGACCGCCGACCGACGCCGCGAGCACCGGGGTGCCCGCCGCCTGCGCCTCTATGGCGACCAGTCCGAAGGACTCGCTGTAGGAGGGCATGACCAGCACGGAAGCGGCGCGGAACCAGTCCGCCAGCTGCTCCTGACCGACCGGCGGGCGGAACCGTACGACGTCCGCGATGCCCAGGCGCGCGGCCAGCTTCTGCAGGCCCTCGGGCTTGGCGAGGCCGCTGCCGGAGGGTCCGCCGACGACGGGCACGAGGACGCGCGAACGCAGTTCGGGGCGCTCGTCGAGGAGGACGGCGACGGCCCGCAGCAGCACGTCGGGGGCCTTGAGGGGCTGTATACGGCCCGCGAAGAGCGGGATCAGCGCGTCCTGGGGCAGGCCGAGCCGGGACCGGGCGGCGGCGCGGCCGTCGGCGGGCGAGAAGCGACTGAGGTTCACGCCGGGATGGACCACGGCGACCTTGTCGGTCTCGGCCGCGTAGTGCCGGACCAGTTCGTCGGCCTCTTCGGTGGTGTTGGCGATGAGGCGGTCGGCGGCGGAGACGATCTGGGTCTCGCCGATGACACGGGCCGCCGGTTCGGGGGTGTCGCCGTCGGCCAGGTTGGCGTTCTTGACCTTGGCCATGGTGTGCATGGCGTGGACCAGCGGGACGCCCCAGCGCTGGGCGGCGAGCCAGCCGACGTGGCCGGAGAGCCAGTAATGGGAGTGGACCAGGTCGTAGTGGCCGGGGCGGTGATGGGCCCAGGCCTGCATCACGCCGTGGGTGAAGGCGCACAGCTGGGCGGGGAGGTCCTCCTTGTTGAGGCCCTCGTAGGGCCCGGCGTCGACGTGCCGCACGAGGACGCCGGGGGCCAGCTCGACGGTCGGGGGGAGGGCGGCGGCGGTCGCGCGCGTGAAGATCTCGACCTCGACGCCCTGCGCGGCCAGTCGCTGCGCGAGCTCCACGATGTAGACGTTCATGCCACCGGCGTCGCCGGTGCCCGGCTGGTGAAGCGGGGAGGTGTGCACGGAGAGCATCGCGACGCGGCGTGGCCTGCGGTGCAGCCGCAGGCGCGCGGGGGACGACGCGGAGCGCCGGCCGAGCCTGCCGATGTACTGGCTCACGTGGCGTTCCTCCTCGCTCGGGGCATGCCTGTCGCAGAGCGCACGGCGCCCTCCGACGGGGTCCAACACCGGAAGGAGGAACTCCATTTCCTGATTCGGGAGTTTTACCGAAACATTACCGCCGGTCGCTCAACCGTTCGAGGGCGAGAGGGCGTGGGCCCGTCGGCTCCGGGTGCGCGACCAGAAGGTGAATTCCGTCCGACGACTCCGGTGGAGCGGACAACCGGGCGCCCGCCGCGCCTGTCACCCCCACGGAAGGATCCACGACCGCCTCGATTGCCTCGACCGCCTCACGGAGGATTCCCATGACCGCCGGCTCCGCCCGACGCCACCGCCCGTTACGCGCATCGGTCCTGGCCCCGGTACTCGGCACAGCCCTGGCAGCTCCGCTCACGCCGGCCGCTCCGCTCGCCCTGGCCGCTCCGCTCGCCCTGGCCGGGACACGCTCTCCGGCGGCCCGGGCCGCGACGTCGTCCGCCAGGGCTGAGTGACCGTCCTCTCTCCGGGCGTCCCGCCTGCCGGCGGCGGCACCTCGGCCCCATAACCGGAGCCGAGGGCCCTTAACCTCGTACGTATGACATCCCGCGCGGCGACCCGACCCCTGGGCACGGTCACGCGCGGGACGACCAATCCCAATCGGCTGCGCCGCATGGACCGCTGGATCGCGGCCACGCACGGCGCCGAGCTGCGCCGCGTCGCCGACCCGGTGGCGGTCGACCTCGGGTACGGCGCCGCCCCCTGGACGGCCGTCGAGTTGCTGCACCGCCTGCGTACGGTCGCGCCACGGGCGCGCGTGGTGGGCGTCGAGATCGAACCGGCCCGGGTCGCGGCGGCGCTGCCCTACGAGCGGACGGGGCTGGTCTTCCGGCACGGCGGCTTCGAGATCCCCATCCCGCAGCGGCCCCTGCTCGTCCGCGCGGCGAACGTACTGCGGCAGTACGAGGAGGACGAGGTCGCGGCCGTGTGGCAGCGGCTGTGCGGGCGGCTCGCGGCGGCCGACCCGGCGACCGGCTCGCAGGGCGGGTTGCTGGTCGAGGGGACCTGCGACGAGATCGGACGCCGGCACGTGTGGGTCGCGCTCGGCCCGGAGGGACCCCGCACGGTCACCTTCGCGACCCGGCTGGGCTCCCTGGACCGCCCCTCGGACCTCGCGGAACGCCTGCCGAAGGCACTCATCCACCGCAATGTCCCCGGCGAGCCGGTACACGCCTTCCTGCGCGACTTCGACCGCGCCTGGGCGGCCGCCGCACCCTACGCCTCCTACGGCGCCCGGCAGCGCTGGATCCGGACGGTGCGGGACCTGACGGCCGACTGGCCGGTGACGGACGGGCCGGCGCGGTGGCGCCAGGGAGAAGTGACGGTGCGGTGGGAGGCCTTGGCCCCACACGCCTGACTTCAACGGCCCGGCGCCTGACTCCTTCCGCCCGGCGCCTGACTCCTTCCGCCCGAGGCCTGACTCCTTCGGCCCGGCGCCTGACTCCTTCCGCCCGAGGCCTGACTCCTTCGGCCCGGCGCCTGACTCCTGCGGCCCGGCGCCTGACTCCTTCCGCCCGAGGCCTGGCTCCTGCGGCCCGGCGCCTGACTCCTTCGGCCCGGCGCCTGACTCCTTCCGCCCGAGGCCTGACTCCTGCGACCCGAGGCCTGACTCCTGCGGTTGACCCCTTCGCCCCGGGGGCCTGACTCCCGCGGCCCGGCGCCTGACTCCGCAGCCCGTGGACGGGGCGGGTCCGGCTGGAACGATCTCTCTGAGTCCTTCGTCACACAGGCGGGGGGATGTGGAAGATCTTCATGCCGGGGCATACCGGCGAGCGGATGGCGGGAAGTACTACCTCTGTCGCTTTCCGGGCCGACATGACAGCATCCCCAGGCGAACCGCACGTTACTGACGGTTAATCAGTTTGGGGGACGAGGTATGGGAACGGGCAAGCGTGGCCTGATCGCGACGGCGGTGGCCGTGGTCTGCGCGGTCACGGTGCTGGCGGCACCCGGCACGGCATTCGCGAGCCCCACTCCCTCACCCGCCCCGAGCGCGGGCCCGGCACTCACGCCCGGCAAGGACCTGGAAGCCGTGCGCAGGAAGCTCGACAAGCTGTACCGCGCCGCCGGCCGCGCCACCGAGGAGTACAACGCCGCCGAGGAGAAGGCGGACAAGCAGTCCGCCGAGGTCGTGCAACTGGCCGAGAAGATGGTCAAGGGCCAGGAGAAGCTGCGGAAGCTGAAGAACCGCGCGGGAGCCGCGGCCGCCGCCCAGTACCGCGGCGGCGGGCTGCCGCCCGAGGCCCATCTGGCGCTGAGCGACGATCCGCAGGATTTCCTCGACGGCGCGGGCCGGGTCCGCCAGGGCCACCACGCGACCAAGGGCCTGCTCGGCGAAGTGACCCGGACGCAGGAGGATTTGGAGCAGTACGCCAAGGACGCCTCCGCGCAGTGGAAGAAGCTGGAGGCGGGCCGCAAGGCCAAGGCCGCCGCGCAGAAGAAGATCGAGAAGCAGATCGCGCAGGCGGAGAAGCTCGAATCCGCCCTCCGGAAGGAGGAGCAGGAGCGTCTCGCCGAGCTGGAGAAGGAGGCCGCGAACAAGGCGCAGACCGCCTGGCTCGACTCCGGCATCCTCGACGAGATCGACGGGAAGGCCTCCGAGCAGGGCAAGAAGGCCGTGGAGTACGCCACGGCGCAGATCGGCAAGCCGTACCGGTGGGGCGCCGAGGGCCCGGAGACGTACGACTGCTCGGGGCTGACGTCACAGGCCTGGATATCGGCCGGCCGCGGCATCCCGCGCACCTCGCAGGAGCAGTGGAAGCAGCTGCGGCACATCGACGTCCAGGACATGCGGCCCGGCGACCTCGTCATCTACTTCGGTGACGCCAGCCACGTCGCGATGTACATCGGTGACGGGGCGATCGTGCACGCGCCGCGGCCCGGGCGGACCGTGACGATCGCGGGGGCCGGGACCATGCCCATCCTGGGAGTGGTGCGGCCGGACGCCGACGCCAACTGATCGCGGACGGCGGCCGGACGAGACACACCGGATACCGGACACCCTCGGTGACCTGGCCCACGTGACCCACCGCACGCCCCCCGGCGCGCGCCCCGCGCGCCGACGTGACGTTCGTCATCCCCGCAGCATCTCCGAGCTGTCCAACTGCGGGGCATATCGCGGCATATGACACTGGCCGGTGGCGCAGCGGCGTGGCTCACACCATTCCTATGCGGCGCCGACACCCGCTATGGTCCCCGTCGGTGGGTCGAGGTCCCTCGCCCCCGCCATGCCCTCGGGGGGAGGGAAGGAACCCAAGACGATGCCCGTACCCATACCGCGGCAGAGAGCGATCCCGGCCGCGGAGAGTGGTCAGGCGCAGGCCGCGTCCCCGCGCGCCGGATCCGCCGAGGAGCCCATGAAGGACACCTCGCCGGAGGGCCGCACGCCGGACGCCGCCGGGAACACCACGGACAAGGTGGAGAACCACACCGCCCACACCAACCTGACGCTGCTGCTGATCGAGGACGACCCGGCCGGTTCGCCGATCGTGCCGGACATGCTCGACCAGGCAGGCAAGCCGATCCGCGTCCGCACGGCCCGCAATCTGACCGAGGCCGGACGGCTGCTGACCGACGACGTCCACTGCATCCTGCTGGACCTGGCGCTGCCCGCGCCGGGCCACAGCGACTGCGAGGACGAGCTCGCCGTGCTCAAGCACGTGCTGGAGCTCGCTCCCCGGCATGCCGTCCTGGCGCTGACCGCGTCGGGCGACGCCGAGCGCGGCGCCGAGGCGGTGCGGGTGGGCGCCCAGGACTACCTCTTCCGCGACGAGCTGGACAGCAGGCTGCTGAGCCGCGCGATCCGCTACGCGGTGGAGCGCAAGCGTTCCGAGTCGGCCGAGCGCAGGCTCGCCGAGGGCCGGCTGCGGGCGCAGGAGAACCGTCGCCTGGAGCGCGGCCTGCTGCCGACGCCACTGCTGGAGGGCTCTTCGCTGCGGTTCGCCGCCCGCTACCGCCCGGGCCGCTCGCGCGCCCTGCTCGGCGGTGACTTCTACGACGTCGTGCGGACGCCGGACGGCACCGTGCACGCCATGATCGGCGACGTCTGCGGGCACGGCCCGGATGAGGCCGCCCTCGGGGTGGAGCTGCGGATCGCGTGGCGCGCGCTGACGCTGGCGGGTCTGTGCGGCGACCAGCTGCTGGGCACACTCCAGCAGGTACTGGAGCACGAGCGGGCCGACGACGAGATCTTCGCGACCCTGTGCACGGTGGACATCGCGCCGGACGGGCGCCGCGCGGGCCTGTGCCTGGCGGGTCACCCGTCGCCGCTGCTGGCCCGCCCGGGCAAACCGGCCCGCCTGCTGCCGTACGACAACAACGGACCGGCCCTGGGCCTCCTGCCCGGCGCCCGCTGGCCGCGGATGCAGGTGGAGCTGGGTGCCGAGTGGAGCCTGATGCTCTACACCGACGGTCTGATCGAGGGCCACATCGGCCAGGGCCGGGAGCGGCTCGGTCAGGACGGCATGACGGAGATGGTCCGCCGCCAGTTCGCCGAGGGCCTGCGGGGCGAGCAGCTGCTGCGGGCGGCGGTGAACGAGGTCCGTGAGCTCAACGGCGGCGAGCTGACGGACGACGTGGCGGTCCTGCTGCTGGACCGGGTGCCGTAGGCACCGGGCCGACGCCCTCGGCACCGAGCCGGACGCCCCCGCACCGAGCCGGACGCCCGCGCACCGGACCGGGCGCTCGCGCCGCCGCGGGGTGCTTACCGGCCGCCGCGGGTGCTTACCGGCCCCCGTTGTACGGGCCGTAGGGGCCGTCGCTGCTGGAGCCGCGCCGGCTGCGGCCGCCGCCCGGGAGCGCGCGGATCGCGGGCCGCACGTCGACCATGTACACGATCGTCGCGATGAGGCCGATGATCGGCAGGAACGACAGGATCGAGAAGAGCAGGTTCACCACCAAGGCGAGCCCCAGGATGATCAGCCAGAAGGGCTTGGTCTTCTTGCCGGCCGCGCGATAGGCGTCCTCCCGCCGCACCGCGGCGTCGAACAGCGCGAAGCCGCTGAAAACGACCAGGGCCATGTTCAGAAGCCACATCAACCCTGCGAAGCCCTGCATCAGCACAACGCCCACCACCTGACTCGGCTCGTCCCTACGCGGTCACCGTACCCGCACAACGGGCCGGACACCCCCAGGGTGCCCGGCCCGTCCGTGTGTGATCGCTCCGCCGTCCTACTTCACCGGCGGGGTGGGCTTCTTGGCGGTGGTGGTCTTGCGCGCCGGGGCCTTCTTCGCGGCGGGCGCCTTCTTGGCCGGGGCGGGGACGGCGGCACCGGCGGGCTTCACCGGCTCCTCCTTGACCTCGACCGGCTGGCTCTTCGGCTCGACGGCGATGGCCAGCTCCTCGACGCCCTCGGCGACGTCCTCGATGCTGTCGGCGGCCTCGCCGCGCCAGGTGCGAACGGCCTGCTCGCCGTGCTCGGCGACCTTCTCGTAGGTCTCACGGGCCTTGACCGCGTACTCGGCGGCCACGCCGACGCCGCGCAGGGCGAAGTCCTGGGCGTTCTCGCCGAACTTCTTCAGGTCCGCGTCGAGGTTGCTGCCGAGCTTCTTGACGTCGGCGTCGAGGGAGCCGATGAACGTCGTGACCTTGGTCTGGAGGGTCTCCTGCGTCTCCTTGACGCGGGCGGAGGCCTCCTTGGCCCGGGCGGACGCCTTCTCCTGGACGGCCTTGGGGTCGGTGTTGCGTACGGCGTCGATCCGCGCAGGGGCCTCGGAACGCAGCTGCTCCACCAGGGCCGGCACCTTCTTGGCCTGCTGAAGGGCGAGGTCGGCGGTGCCTGCGGCGAAGTAGAGCGGGGTCGGGTCGCTGAAGGTCTTGCGCAGGTCGTCGGTGATGGCCATGGTGATGGTCCTCCCGGATTCTGTCTCGTTTGAGGGTTCGGCTGAGGGTTGGTGTGATCCGCGGCGGTACGGCCGGTGCCCTGGTCCGGCTCAGCCGGCCGTCTGCTGCGGATCGGTGTCGCTGCCGCCTTCGCCCTCGCGGGTACGGCGGGTGGCGGTCGTACCGCCGTCGTTCTTGCCGGCGTTCCTGCCGGTGCTCTTGCGGCTGCGGCGCCGGGCGGGCTGATCGCCGTCGGCCGGGCCGGTCCTCGGTATCCCGGTACCGGCGTCGGGAGCGTCCCCGTCGACACTCACCGCACCGTCCCCGGTGACGACGCCGACGACACCCGTGACGCCCGAGCCGTCCGGGGCGTCCGAGGCGTCCGAGCCGTCGCCGGTCCCGAATCCGTTCTCCTTGCGGAAGGACTCGTAGATCTGCAACAGCACCTGTTTCTGCCGCTCGTTGAGCGTCGGGTCGGCGAGGATGACGGCCCGCGTCTCCACCTCGTCCCGGTCCCGCTCGGCGTCGAGGATCCCGGCCCGGACGTACAGCGTCTCGGCGGAGATCCGCAGCGCCTTGGCGACCTGCTGCAGCACCTCCGCGCTCGGCTTGCGCAGCCCGCGCTCGATCTGGCTCAGATACGGATTGGACACCCCGGCGGCATCGGCGAGCTGCCTGAGCGACAGCTGCGCCGTGCGCCGCTGCTCGCGCAGGTAGTCACCGAGATTGCCGACGTTGAGCGATGCCATGCGCCCACAGTGCAACACCCCGCTAACTATTGCAAGCACCCGCTTGCAATAGTGCGCCACGCCACGCGGAGGCCGACCTCTTCCGCGTGACCGACGTCAGATCTCCCCTGCGTCTTCGCTGTCCGGTACCGGCACGCGCATCCCCCGGGACTCGGCGACACGCAGGGCGTCGGTCAGGCACTCCGCGAGACGGAGGCCGGCGAAACGCACCTCCGTGTACGGCGAGGCCGGGTCGGCCAGCACCTTGCGGGCGAGGCCGAGCACATCGGTGCCGGTGGCGAGCTGGACGGCCTCCATGTCGTCGGCGAGACGAGAGAGGCGGCTGCCGTTGTCGTCGGTCACCAGGTAGCAGGGGTTGCCGTCGGGTGACAGCCAGGGCAGGAGCCGGGCTGGGGGCGTGACGTGCGTCTGACCGGCGGGGCGTTCCATCAGGCGGCCGCCTTCCGCGCGCCGATCACATGCCGGCCGGGATCGCTACCGATCTCGGCGGCGAGGTAGGGGCGGACAAGGGCGGAGGCCGTGCCGTCGAGAGGGCTGTGCAGGCCGTACGGGGAGCGGTGACGGGGAAGCTCCGGTCCCCGGGGGACGGCGGGGCAACGCACGAGGGTGGGATGCGCCTGGGCGAAGACGTGACGGCGGGGGCGGCACCGACGCCGTTCCCCGTAGCCGGGGGCGAAGAGGAGGCGCAGCCATCGGAGGGCGCGGGGGATAAGGTCATGCATGTCGACGCTCCTTGTAAGCGTTGGCCATGCCCCGGGAGGTCTAGCTCACCTCGCCGGGGTCTCGTCATGTCGACCCTACCGGTAACCGCGTCCCCCTGCACCCCCCTACATCCCGCCGCGGTGGGACGCGTCCCGCTCCTGCGGCATGCGTAGGGCTGCGGCACGGTGGAGAAATGATGGAGCTTCCGCGCTACGAGTACGTGAAACTCGCCGACGCCATCGCTGCGGACATCGCGTCCGGCAAGCTGCCGCAGGGCGCCGCACTGCCGGGCGAGCGGACCATGACCGGTCTGTACAGCGTGAGCATCGGCACCGTGCGCCGCGCCGTCGTCGAGCTCCGCAGACGAGGCCTCGTCGCCACCCTGCCCGCGAAGGGCACGTACGTCATCGGGCTGCCGGAGTCGACCGGCGAGGCGCCCGAGGAGGGCGAGCCGGGCACCTGAACCCCTCGTCCCCCTGCGGCTGTCACTCCGGCTTGTACGCCAAGAACGTGCCCGCCCGCCTCTTCGAGGCGCCCTCCGGTTCCTGCACCACCCGGGTCGTGACCACCAGCCCGGCCCGTTGGAGCAGTTCGGTGATGCGGTCGGGTGGGAGGAGGTACGACTCGTAGGACACCGGGTGGCCGCCGTAGGCGTGGGTCGGGCGGAGGTGCTCGCCGTCGCCGGCATGGCCGGCCAGCATCAGGCGGCCACCGGGGGCGAGGGTGCGGTGGAACTCGGAGAAGACGGCCGGGAGCCACCGCGGCGGGGTGTGGTGGGTGGCGTAGTACGCGAGGACGCCGCCGAGTTCGCCGTCGCCGATGTCCAGGGCGGTCATCGAGCCGACGGTGAAGCGGAGCCCGGGGTGCGCCGCCCGGGCCAGCTCGATCATCCGCGGCGACACGTCCACGCCGAACACCGGCACTCCCAGAGCGGCCAGGTGTGCCGTGACCTTGCCGGGGCCGCAGCCCAGGTCCGCGACCGGCCCGAGGGGGGCTGCGAGTTCGGCGAAGGCCGCGAGCATCGCGCGCGACACCGGGTCGAGCTCAGCCGGTTCCTTGACGCGCCGGGCGTAGTCGGCGGCGACGGTGTCGTAGGACTCGCGGACCGCGGTGAGGTGGGAGGGCTCGGTCATGCCGTGAACCTAGACGACGGCAGTGACACACGCCCGCACCGCGACACCACCGCAGTGACACCCGCCCATACTCGGACGCCAGTACCCCGGTGTACTCCCGGCGCAAGACGGCCCCGCCGCTCCCGCGCGGCACGGTGGTCGATGTGGACAGGGACCCGAAACTCAGCCGGCCCGCCCGCCGGGCGCCCAGTCCCTCTGATCGCCCGGCCCGCGTGGCCCGGTGGCGGTTTCAGCCGCGCGACGCCGGACACCGAGACTCCTGGGCCCGGATCCTCGACGCCCTCGACACGCTGCTGCGGAACCGGCCCGCGGCCCCTACCGATCTCCGAGGCTGACACCCATGCACACCGAGCACGACTGGATCACCACGCCCCTCACGGCGGACCTGCTGCGCGGCGCCCTCGACGTGGAGCGCACCGAGCACGGCCTGCTCCCCCACCGCCTCCCGGCCCGGGCCCGCGCGCAGAACACCAACGCCCAGCTGGCGATGGCCGAGGCCCAGCCCTCCGGCGTACGCCTGGCCTTCCGCAGCGCCGCGAGCGTCGTCGAACTGGACACGCTGCGCACCAAACGCGAGTACACCGGCTTCCCGCCGCGCCCGGACGGGCTGTACGACCTGCTCGTCGACGGCCGCCCGGCCGGGCAGGCCTCGGGCACCGGCGGCAACGTCCTGACCGTCGACCTGACCACCTGGGAGGGCGAGCTCACGCCGGGCCCGGTCGGCACCGTCCGCTTCACCGACCTGCCCGAGGGCGACAAGGAGGTCGAGATCTGGCTGCCGCACAACGAGACCACCGAGCTGGTCGCCCTGCGCACGGACGCCCCGGTCCTGCCCGTGCCGGACCGGGGCCGCCGGGTGTGGCTGCACCACGGCAGCTCGATCAGCCACGGCTCCGACGCCGCGAGCCCGACGGCCGTCTGGCCCGCGATCGCCGCGCGGCGCGGCGGGGTGGAACTGATCAACCTCGGACTGGGCGGCAGCGCGATGCTCGACCCGTTCACCGCGCGCGCCATGCGGGACACTCCGGCCGACCTGATCAGCGTCAAGATGGGCATCAACATCGTCAACCAGGACGCGATGCGGCTGCGCGCCTTCGGTCCGGCCGTGCACGGCTTCCTCGACACGATCCGCGAGGGACACCCCGAGACCCCGCTGCTGCTCGTGTCGCCCATCCACTGCGCCCTTCACGAGGACACGCCGGGCCCGACCGCCCCCGACGGCCAGGCACTCGGCGAGGGCCGCCTCCTCTTCGCCGCCATGGGCGACCCGGCGGAGACGGCCATGGGCAAGCTCACCCTCACCGTGATCCGCGCGGAACTGTCCCGCATCGTCCGGCAGCGCGCCGCCGACGACCCGAACCTGCACTACCTCGACGGCCTCGACCTCTACGGCGCGGCGGACGCCACCGCCCTCCCCCTCCCCGACCACGTCCACCCGGACGCGGCGACCCACCGGCACATCGGCGAACGCTTCCACCGGCTGGCGTTCACCGGGGGAGGGCCCTTCTCGACACAAGCATGAACGGCCGGACCGCCGCGCCGGAGCGATGTCCGGCCGGTGCCGGTCAGGCCTCGAACCCCTGCTCCGCGAGGATCTCGGTCGTGGGTATGTCCGTGAACGCGTCGGCATCAGCCATGGCGTTGACCCCAACCACCCTTCCCCGACCCGACCACACTGCCCAACCGCCCTTCCCTAGAAGGGCAGTGGCCTCCCCCGCACGACCTCCAGCCGGGACACCGCCCGGGTCAGCACCACGTACAGCCGGTGCAGCCCCCGTTCCTCCGCCTCGGCGATCGCCGCCGGTTCGACGGCCACGACATGGTCGTACTCGAGGCCTTTGACCAGGCTCGCCGGCACCAGGGAGACCGGCGCCCCGACGTCGTCCGGGCCCGCCGCCTCGATGCCGGCCGCGTCCAGGGCCGCCCGCACCCGCGGAACGTCCGCGTCCGCCGCGACGATCCCGACCGAGCCCTCCCGCCGCCGCACGTCCCGCACGGCCTGGACGACCGCGCCGGGCACCTCCTCGACGGTGGTCGCGCGCTCCCGCAACTCCCCGTCACCGCGCAGCGAACGGGCCGCCGGCACGTCCACGTCCAGCCGCTCCAGCAGCCGGTTGGCGAGCCCCACGACCGCCTTGGGCACGCGGAACCCCGTGGTCAGGGCGACCACGGTCGCGTCCGGTTTCCCCAGGTGCGCCAGGACCGTGCGCCACGACCGCGCCGCCCACGGCGTCGTGCCCTGCGCCAGATCGCCCAGCACCGTCAGCGAACCGAAGCGGGCCCGGCGGGCGATGGCCCGGCACTCCATCGGGGACAGGTCCTGCGCCTCGTCGACGACGACATGCCCGTAGCCCTCCGGGTGCCCGATCAGCCCGGCCACCTCGTCGAGCAGCACCAGATCGGCGGCCGACCAGCGCGCCGACTTCCACGACCGGGGTGCCCGCCCCCACAGCAGCGCCCGCTGCTCACCGGCATCGAGGAGACCCTCGGCGGCCGACGCCAACGCCTCCTGGTCACCGAGCAGTTCGGCGACGACCTCCTCGGGCCGCGCCCGCGGCCAGACGGTGTCGACGTACGCCGACACCGGCCGCGACCGCTCGATCCGCCGCACCCAGGAGTCGGGGGGCGGCCCCGCCCGCCGCTCCGCCTGCTCGCGCAGACACCCGACGATCCGCGCCCGTACCCGCTCCCGTCCGACCCCGTACGGCGGTTCCTCCTCCCGCACCCCGGCCACGATCCGCGCCAGTTCCCCCTCCGGCACCCGCCACCGGTACGACCCGTCCGGCACGGCGAGCGGACCGGCCCCCTCGGCGCGCACCCTCGCGTACAGCGCCCTGCGCAGCACCTCCGCCATCCGGGCGGCGTGCTTGAGGACGGCGGCCGGCTCGTCGTCGGCGCCGCTGACCGGCCACCGTGCGATCTCCTCCCCGAGGGTCGACTGCCGCACCCCCGTCTCACCGAGGGCGGGCAGCACCTCGGCGATGTACGACAGGAAGGTGCGGTGAGGTCCGAGGATCAGCAGACCGCCGCGCCCGATGCGCCGCGGGTGCGTGTAGAGCAGATACGCGGCCCGGTGCAGCCCGACGGCGGTCTTGCCGGTGCCCGGCGCGCCCTGCACGCACACCGACAGGGCCAGGTCCCCCCGTACGAGGTCGTCCTGCTCGGGCTGGATCGTGGCGGCGATGTCCCGCATGGGCCCGACCCGGGGCCGTTCGATCTCCCGGGCGACGATCTCGCTGTCGCGCGTCTCGCCCCGCTCGAGGTGCTCGTCCTCCAGGCCGGTGAGATCGCCGGAGTCGCCCCGGCTGCCGGGCGCCCATCCGAAGCGCCTGCGCACCACCACGCCCTGCGGGTCCCGCGCCGAGGCCTGGTAGAAGGCGCGCGAGACGGGAGCGCGCCAGTCGACGACGAGGGGCGGTTCGCCCGGGTGCTCCGAGATGCGCAGCCGCCCGATGTGCAACGGCCCGTCCCCGCCCTGGAGGGCCCCGAAGAAC
Organism: Streptomyces sp. NPDC096046; assembly: GCF_040303285.1. NCBI lineage: Bacteria > Bacillati > Actinomycetota > Actinomycetes > Kitasatosporales > Streptomycetaceae > Streptomyces > Streptomyces sp. NPDC096046. The sequence continues at coordinate 92,120 of NZ_JBEOSZ010000013.1, forward strand.
AACGGCCCCTCGGGCGGTTCCCGCAGCGCCTTCGCCCGGCTGCGCAGCCGGTGCCCGAGCACTTCGGCATCGGCCCCGGACGCGGCGACGTCCTCCCCGATGGCGACCTGTTCACCGGCGCCCTCGACCATCGAGGCGAGGGCGGTCCGGCAGCGTTCGTGGTGGGCGCGTTCCTGTGCGAGGACGTGCTGAAGGGCGGGCTCGGTCGAGGTCATTCCACCGAGCGTACGCTAAAACGTGACCGAGTTAAATAATTTACCGAGCGTCAAACTGGAGGCGAGGCGGCAGTCCGGCCGCGAGCCACCCGAACGCCCGCTCCGCCGCCGCCACCGCGTCCGGCCGCAGGTCCGCCACCCGCTCCCCCGCCGCGATCCGCCGCCAGTTCTCCAGGGCGAGCACCCGCAGCACGGCCATGATCTGCCCGGCCGCCAGCCGCGCGTCCAGATCACCTCCGAGCACCTCGGCGAGCGCGGCCTCCGACCGCTCCTGGTGCGTGTGCGCCCGGGCGACCAACGAGGGCGTCCCGTAGAGCAGGGCGTGGAAGGCGAGCACGTCGGGGTGGTCGTTGAGCCCGGTCACCGGGTCCCCCCGGTCGAGCCCTTCGAGGAAATGCCGCCGCAACGCCTCCACGGCCGGGCCCTCCGCCGCCGCCACCACCCGGGCCGCCTCCCCCTCGTGGTCGGCGATCCGGTACAGCACCAGATCCTCCTTGACGGGGAAGTACCGGAACAGCGTCGGCTTCGAGATCTCGGCCGCCGCCGCCACCTCCGCGACGGACACCGCCTCGAACCCCTTCTCCATGAAGAGCCGCACGGCGATGTCCGACACGGTCTCGTACATCCGCCGCTTCTTGCGCTCACGCAGGCCGGGGGTGCTCATACGGAGAGCCTACGCAGAAGCGGGATCAGGCCAGAGCGCGGGCCAGACACGGGTTCGCCGTGGAGCGCACCGGCAGGCCGAGCGAGCCCGTGGCGACGGCCAGCGTCACCGCGTAGGAGTCCACCGCCCGCCGGACGTTCGGGGCGTCCATGCTCGCGCCGGTCACGATGCGGTCCAGGTCGACATAGGCGGACCGCACGATCTCCAGCCGGCGGTACACCCGCCAGTCCTCGCGCCAGTCGCGGGTGTACTCGGCGGGCAGCCGGCGTTCCCAGCGGCGGAACATACGGTCCCTGATCTCCGGCCGGGTCGGCGTGAGGTGCATGTGCCGTACGAGGTCGTAGAGGGGGTCGCCGACGACGGCCATCTCCCAGTCGATGAGGGTCAGCGCCAGCCGGTCGTCGCGGCGTACGAGGTTCCAGGGGTTCAGGTCACCGTGCAGGAGGGCGGGCTCCCGGTGGCTCACCTCGTACCGCGAGAGGATCAGCCGCAACCGGTCCGCGTCGGGCAGCCCGAGGTGCCGGGCGAGCTGCTGCGACTCCTTCGGCAGGTCCCGCACCAGGGAGATCAGCTGCTCCCGGAGCCAGCGGTGGAACGCGCCCTCGCCGGCGGCCGGGTCGACCTGCTTGTACCGGACGCGGGTCAGGGCGCACAACTGGTCCACCAGACCGTCCGCCTCGTGCGGCAGCAGGCCGTGCACCGGGTGGTTGGGGGGCCGGTCGACGTCCCGCGGTCCGACGTAGGTGTGGAGGGCGATGGTGTCGCTCTGGTAGGTCTCGCCCAGGGCGAGCACCCGCGGCGCCGCCACCCCGACGGACGACTCCTCGATCGCGCGCAGCACGGCGTGCTCGCTGAGGAAGCCACGCTCCCGCCGGCACACCTCGGCCAGCTTCCGCCGGACGACCACGGGAGCGTCGAAGCCGGGCACCGACACCACGGTGTTCAGATGCGCGGTGCCCTTGAACACCCGGCCCGCGGGCGCGGCTCCCTCCGCCAGCAGGGCCTCCCGGACCGCGGCGGGAGGGAAGTCGGGGCGCTCCGGCATCCGCCGGTCGGGCCGCCACTCGGACGCCTTCGCGATCCACGCACGGTCCCTGATGCCCCCGTTCGTCCGCGACACCAGCCAGCGGAACAGGGCCCGACGGATCTCGCCCTCCCCCGGCACGCCGACGAGCCGCAGCGGCTCCGCCGCCGCGTCGAGGGCCCGCCGCACCTCGGCCGTCGCCTCGTCCAGGCTCGTCTGCGTGAACGATTCCTCCCTCGTCCGCGTGAACGATTCCTCCAGGGACCGGGCGGCCCGCATCACGTCCGGGAAGACGGACTGCGCCCGCTCGAACGCCAGGTAGTGCCGCAGATCCTTGGCCAGGCCGTTGACCGCCGCGGGACGGACCTCCCGCATGGCCTCGGCCCAGGCGTCGACCACCTCGGCCCACTGGTGGGCCGGGTACCGCATCCGCACGAGGTGGGTCGCGAGATCGTGCAGCGGGTCGCCGTAGGTCGCCAGCTCCCAGTCGACACAGACGAGGGGCGGGTCGCCCGCGTACGACACGATCACGTTGTCGCGGTGCAGATCGGCGTGGAGCAGGCTGTACGGCCGCCGGGCCATGGCGGGCACCCGCCCGGCCAGTTGGGCGAGGGCGTCCTCGGGGATGCCCAGTGCCGCGAACAGCCCGCCGAAGCCGTCCCGGTTGGGCCGTCTGATCTGCTGGTCCGCGAGGTGGGCCAGGGTCCGCAGGAACCCATGGCTGTCGGTGTCGTTGCGGGGCCAGACGGCCGGCAGGGCGGGCAGCGCGCCGCGCCGCACCTGTGCCGTCCGGGCCAGCAGACCGGCCAGCGCCCTGACCATCGGGGTGTCGACGGGCTTGCCGTGGTCGCAGACGCCGGACAGCGGCACGCCTTCGGCAAAGCTGTGGATCGCGACGTCACCCCGCTTCACGAGACATCGCGGCGCGTGCGGCAGGGCCCCCCGGACGGCGGCGAGCAGGCCGGCCTCGTCCTGCCAGGTCCGGATCACCACACGCAGGGCGTCCGGGCGCCGCATCCGCACGGTCACGGACGTCCCCGCCTCACCGCCGACCATCCGGGCCATGCCCTCCGTCAGCGGGAGGACGTAGTTCCGGTGGTGGTGGCCGCCGCTCTCCCGCCCCCGCTCGGCGGCGAGTTTCACGAAGGCCCGGAACGTGGCGTCGTGCGAGGCGCGCTCCCCGGGAAGAGGGCGGGGACGAGGAGGTGCGCCCACGGGCCGCTCCGGAAGTGCGAGAAGGGAGGACGGTATGGCAAACGGTAGGTTCGCGGCCGACGACGCGCATGGCGGAGAGAGCCATTACGGGTGCTTGCCACCCATCGGCATGAGGCTGCGTGAACTCGTTCGAGTGGGGGCCGGTCGGCCTCGTCACATACGAGCGGGGGTGAGCGTTCGACTCAATTCCTTGCGCGGTGCCGGAATGCTACACCCGGGCCCCTGGCTTCCCGGCCGTCCGCTCACGCGCGCAGCAGGTCCAAGAGCGGCGCCAGGGACACGAGGACCCGGTCGGCACCGGCGTCCCTCAGGATCTTGGCCTTGCGTTCGTTGCGCGCGTAGCCCAGGAACGGCACCCCCGCACGGCCCGCCGCCTCGTGGTCGGAGGGGGTGTCACCGATCATCAGGGCGTCACCGGGGGCGGCCCCCATGGCCCGCAGCGCCCGGTTGAGGCAGTGCGGATCGGGCTTCAGCCGGTGGAGGTCCTGGGTGCGCCCGTAGATGTGCGGGGCGAAACAGCCGGCGAGGCCGCGGCCCTCGAGGTAGGTGCGGGCCACCCGGGGTGAGTTGTTCGTGGTGATCGCCAGGCGGGAGCCCACCGCCGTCCAGGTGCGGATCAGCGGGTCCGCGTACGCGGTCGGCCACGCCGAGGACGCGGCCCGCAGCTCCTCCTGGGTGAGACGTTCCTCCAGCTCGGCGACGAGGTCGCTGCCGGGGTGGCGGCGGTCCACGGCGCGCAGGACCACGTGCGGGTCGAGGGACTCGCGCTCGCCGTCGGTGAGCAGGCCGTGCAGACCGCGGCCCTCCAGCCAGGACACCAGGTCGCTCGCCACCCGCTCCGCGGAGTGCCCGGCGAACAGGCGGCAGATGGGCCCGTCGAAGTCCCACAGCACGACACGGGCACGTCTGATCAGATCGCGGAGCTGGTTCGGATCGTTCCCGGTCTCGAAAGGCACCGCACCGGTCTGGGTCGCATCAGAAGTCACTAGGAGAGTGTCAGGTCCGTCGTGATGGTTTCCCAGAGGGCGTTGAACCACTTCTGGGATTCCTTCACGAACGACGCGTCCCGCCGGCCCGTGCGCTGCGCGAAGGAGAAGAGGAGGGACTGGGAGCCGAGGACGTCGTACATGTCCAGGGTCCGGCTCCCCCACTCCTCCTCGCGCCTGGTCAGCATGTAGTAGCCGATCAGGGCCTCCTCCTCGTTGAGGAGGTACAGCTTCACCGGCGGGGTGAAGGGCAGCGCCCGGAACCTGACGTGGACGTCGATCCCGTGCGTGGAACGCAGCGCCCGCAGATTGTGCTGGAGGACCTGCCCCTGGGCGTTGCGCATGGCCAGCCAGCGCTGGTGGACCGGGTTGTCGTCGCCGTGGGCCTCGACCGGGACCGGGAAGGCCAGTTCGATGTCCCGGGAGGGGACCAGGATGCGGACGTCGATCGACTCGGGGCGGATGCGGCCCTCGTGGATGAGCCGCAGCGGCTCGCCGATGGCGACCATGAGCGTCTCCGCGGTGTGGCAGACCACGTCGATGCGCACGTGTGGGGCGGAGAACGCCTGCGCCAGGCGCGGGGCCAGTCCCACCATGGTCGGCTGGGGTTCGCCGCGGGCGGGGGCCGGGGCGGCGATCCGCGGCGGGCTGCCCTTGCTGACGTTGGTGAGGAGACCGTCCTCCTGGAGGACGCGCAGGGCCTGGCGGACGGCGCCGCGCTCCACGCCGAACTCCTCGGCGAGTTCGGCCTGCGTGGGCAGGCGGTCCCCCGGCTTGAGCTCACCGGCGCGAATACGTTCCCGCAGGTTGTCGGCGATCTCCTGGGGCGAGGACCTTCTGCTGCCGTTGACTGCCACGTTCTCCGCCACGCTCTCCTGGGCCACGACCAAACGCTACAACTCTGATCCATCTGGCGGGAGTTGTTTGAAAGTTGTTTATGACTAGGGGCCAAGTGGGGACAACTTAATCAGAGTTGGTTGCCAACTTCTCGGAGTTGGCGGAAGTTTTGCTTCCGGACTTCCGAAGGGGGAACACCGATGCCCACCCTCGCTCTCCTCTCCGCCGCCTTCGTCGTCGCCTTCGAACAGCTCGTCCAGTGGAGGTACGGTCCGGCCGGCATCGTCGGCCTGATCCTTCTCACCGTCGGCGTCAAGGCCAAGAGCCCGGCCGTCAGCTCCGCGGGAGCCGTCGTGCTCGCGCTGCTGATGACGGGGCCCGCCCGATGAGTCACTGCGCCACCCCGCCACGACCCGTGGGAGACGTCAGCCCGTGAGCGTCAGCTCCGAACTGATCGTCTCCCACAGTGCGTTGAACCACAGATGCGACTGCTCCACGAACGTGGTGTCGCGCAGCCCGGCGCCCTGCCGGAAGGCGAACAGCATGGACTGGGTGCCCTGGGCGTCGTACATCGCCGGCTGCTCCCGCTCCGCCTCGGCCTCCCGGCGCGTCAGCGTGTAGTACGCGAACAGCGCCTCCGCGCCGTTGAGCAGGTACAGCTTCACCGGCGGGGTGAAGGGCAGCGCGCGGAACGTGACCCGGACATCGATGCCATGGGTGGCGCGCAGGGCCAGCAGGTTGTGCTGGAGGACCTGCCCCTGGGCGTTGCGCATCGCCAGCCACCGCTCGTGCACCCGGTCGCCGCCGCGGCCCTCGACCGGCACCGGGAAGGCCAGGTCGATGTCCCGGCTCGGCAGCAGCACCCGGACGTCGACCTTGGCCGGTTTCAGCCGTCCGGCGTGGATCTGTCGCAGCGGCTCACCGATGGCGAGCGTGAGGGAGATGGACGTGAGGCACACGGCGTCGATCTCGACGTGCTCCGCGGCGAACGCCGTCGCTATCCGGGGCGCGAGGGCCACCGTGGTGGGCAGCGGCGGGGCCTCCGGGCCGGTCAGCGCGCCGACGGGGTCGGGAGCGACGGTCGCCGGGCTGCCCTTGGACACGTTGGTGAGCAACCGCTCGGACTGCAGGATGCGCAGCGCCTGGCGCACGGCACCGCGCTCGACACCGAACTCGTGGGCCAGCTGAGCCTGGGTGGGCATGCGTGCACCCGGCCGCAGCGCCCCTGACCTGATCCGGGCGCGCAGCTCGTCGGCCACCTCGTGATGTGTTCTCTGTGGCCGTTGCGACCTCTTCCGCCCAGTGACGGAGTCGTGTTCCGGGTCCACACCTGAACGGTACAACTTCCCGCCATCTTGCGGCAGTTCAGGGGAAGGTGGTTATGAGCCGGTTCCAAGCGGAGATAAGTACAGTGAAGTTGGTCACCAACTTCGGGAACATGGTCAGACCTTCAGGAGGTTGGCCACCCGCCAGGGGACTCCCTTCCGGAGGGGAGCCGGGAGTCCCGCCGGATCGGCACCAGCGCACCACAACCACAACTGAACAGCTCGCTACGGATGCGGGTCCCAGCACGCCGGCAGAAGGGAGCGGCTCAGAACATGTCCGGGCACCAAGGCCGCCTGGACGTACGCAGCAGGGCGTCGGCCTTCCGGGCGGCGCCCGCTCGTTCTTCGCGCACCCGCCCCAGCTCCGCCAGCCGCACCGCCGACTCGTCCCCGAGCCACAGCGCCCCCAATTCGCCCAGTCCGAGTTCGAGTTCGGCGCTCTCGGTGGTCGGTGTGCAGGACGCCCCCTCGGGTGAGGCCTCCAGCCGGTAGCGCCCGCCGGTCAGCCCGTCCACCCCGGCGATCTCCAGCACCAGCGTCCCCCGGCCCTCGTACGTCCGCGCCTCCAGCGCCCGCGCGATGTCCAGGATCCGCACCCACAGCCAGTCCGCCAGCGAGGTGATCGCGGCCGCCCGCGGGTCGGGCAGGAGGTGCGGGAGCAGGTCGTCGGGCGCCCGCCAGCCGCTCTTCACCTTCACGACCCAGTCGATGGAGCAGAGGTACTCCCACAGCGCGCGTTCCGCGCCCGGGGTCACCCCGAGCAGCCACTTCACGGTCGCCGTGTTCAGAGGCTGCTTGGCGTCCCCCCAGGTGTCGTCCACCTCGTACGCGGCCATGCCCTCGACCTCGCCGGACGCCGAGCGGTAGACGGCGAAGAACGGCGGTTTCCACGACGGGTCGAAGCGCAGGGCACCGGTATTGACCTTCCACCAGGTCTCGTCGCGGGTGATGACGCCGGGCCGGCCGCGGCGCAGCCGCTCGTGCAGCTCGGGGCCGAGCTTGCGGACGTCCTCGCCGTCCACCAGGTCGATCCGCCCGCCGCCCGCCGGGCCCGCCCAGCGGGCGTCGAGGCCGGCGCGCGGCACGTCGATCGTCCACTCGGACGTCCAGGCCGCCGGACCGAAGCCGTACCGGCCGTAGATCGGGTACTCGGCGGCGATCAGCGTCGCGACGACGTCCCCGCGGTCCTTGGCCGCCGTCAGGTCCCGCGCCATCATGCGGCTGAGCAGCCCGCGGCGGCGGTGGGTGGCGGTGACGGTGACGCCCGAGATCGCGTCGGCCCGGACGCTCGCCCCGCCGACGACCGTGAGTCCCTGGTCGAAGGACCGGAAGGTCGCCACGCACCGGCCGCCGTCGAAGGCCCCGAGGTAGCGGCCCGGGACGAACTGTCCGCGCCGGCCCTCGATCTCCTCCTCGGTGAGGGCGGACGCCCGCAGGAAGCCGGTGTTCACGGCCCGCAGCCAGTCGGCGAACTCGGCTTCGGCGATCGGGCGTACGTCGATGTCATCGGCGCGGGACATGGAGGTCATGGCGTCACGCTAGGCGGAGGGCCGGTCGGTGTCGCGCGAATTCCCGACCACCGGCCCTCCCGGGCCCGGGTACGGCCGTCGCGTGAAGCTCCGACCACCGCCCCTCCCCGGGCCCTACGGCCACCACGTGCGCGACCCGACCGCTGCCCCTCCCCGGGCCCGGAAACGGCCATCGCATGAAGCTCCGACCACCGCCCCTCCCCGGGCCCTACGGCCACCACGTGCGCCACCCAGACCGCTGCCCCTCCCCGGGCCCGGAAACGGCCATCGCGTGAAGCTCCGACCACCGACCCTCCCCGGGCCCTACGGCCACCACGTGCGCCACCCAGACCGCTTCCCCTCCCCGGGCCCGGAAACGACCATCGCATGAAGCTCCGACCACCGACCCTCCCCGGGCCCTACGGCCACCACGTGCGCCGCCCAGACCGCTTCCCCTCCCCGGGCCCGGAAACGGCCATCGCGTGAAGCTCCGACCACCGACCCTCCCCGGGCCCGGAAACGACCATCGCGTGAAGCTCCGACCACCGACCCTCCCCGGGCCCGGAAACGGCTCACACCAGCAGGTCCTCGACCTGCGCCTCCCCCTCGCGGTACCGGCGCGCGATCTCCGCGCTGCACTCGTCGGCCGTGCGCTGCAGCCGCTGCCGACGCCGGGAGACCTGCTGCTCGTGGCGTTCGAGCCGTCCCATCGCCGTGTTCAGCTCCAGGTCCGTGCGCGCGTCCAGGTCGGACAGCTCGACCTCGGCGAGCATCTCCGCGGCCAGTCGCCGGAACTCCTCGCCCTGCGGGGTGCCCAGGGTCAGATGACGGGCCGAGGAGCGGTGCCGGGCCGGGGCGTCCCGCAGGATGTCCGCCAGGCGCTCCACCACCGACGCCTCCTCGGGCACGGCGGTGGAGGCAGCGCCCGCCGGGACGCGCCGGGCCACCTCCGCGCGCAGGATGTCGATCCGCCCCTGAAGCAGCCGCCGCAGATAGCTGAGGTCGGCCTCGTCGCGCTGGGCCTCGCGGCGCAGCGAGCGCAGTTCGGGCAGGCTCAGCGCGGGCAGCCGGCTTTCGGGGCTGTCCGAAGGCAGCGGCGGGCTGTCGGTGCGCTGTGTGGGCGGCCGGTGGTACTCCGACGCGCCCCTCCCCGGGTATGTCGACCAGACAGCCGCCTGCTGCTGTCCGGTGCTTGATGTGCTCATGTGCCTCAACCGTCCCCTCGACCGGTGCGTGCAAGCATCGTGCCACCCTGAGTGGCCGCTATGGGAACGAGTGCCCCCGATAGACCCCAGATGGACGGTTAAGCAGCAAAATACGTCCGTGCAGGGGCTGTTGACGCCCCGCGCAAACCACCCTTTCGGGCCACGGACCGACCACCTGCGGCTCCGATGTCACCGCCCTGCATGATGGACGTATGCGAGCAGTGGTGCAGAGGGTGGACGGCGCGAGCGTCGTCGTGGACGGCGAGACCGTGGGGGCGATCGAAGGCGAGGGACTGTGCGTCCTGGTCGGCGTCACCCACGACGACACCAAGGAGAAGGCGGCCCAGCTGGCCCGCAAGCTCTGGTCGATCCGCATGCTGCACGACGAGAAGTCGTGCGGCGACATCGACGCCCCGCTCCTGGTGATCAGCCAGTTCACGCTCTACGGCGACGCCCGCAAGGGCCGCCGCCCCACCTGGAACGCCGCCGCCCCCGGCGAGGTGGCCGAGCCCCTCGTCGACGAGGTCGTCGCCCAGCTGCGCTCCCTGGGCGCGACGGTGGCCACGGGCCGCTTCGGAGCGGCCATGCGCGTATCACTGACGAACGACGGCCCGTTCACCGTGCAGCTCGACATCTGACCCGAAAGAATGACAGGCGTCCGGGCCGAAGATCCACCAGGAGGGTCCTACGGCTCGACGACGACCTCCTGGGCCGCCGCCGTGTCACCGGCCATCAGGGGCGCGTCCACCGGCACGTTCCGCTTCACCAGGGCGAGGGCGATCGGGCCGAGTTCGTGGTGGCGGGCGGACGTCGTGACGAAGCCGATCCTGCGACCCTCGGGCCCGTCCTCGGCGAGCCGGAGTTCCGTCCCGGCAGCGGGCAGATGGACCTCGCTGCCGTCGAGGTGCAGGAAGACCAGCCGGCGCGGCGGCTTGCCGAGGTTCTGCACCCGGGCGACCGTCTCCTGACCCCGGTAGCAGCCCTTCTGCAGGTGCACCGCCGAGCCGATCCAGCCCAGCTCGTGCGGGATGGTGCGGTGGTCGGTCTCGAAACCGAGGCGGGGCCGGTGCTGCTCCACGCGCAGCGCCTCGTGGGCGAGGATCCCGGCGGGCGGCCCGGCCTGCGCCGCGTAGGACTCCAGGTCGGCACGGGGCAGGAACAGGTCCCGCCCGTGCGGCGTCTCCCGTACGGCGACGCCCTCGGGGACCTCGGCGATGGAACCGGCCGGGAGGTGGACGATCGCGATGTCGTCCGTGCGGTCGGCGACCTCGACCCTGTAGAAGAACTTCATCGACTCCAGGTACGCGATCAGCGCCCCCTGGGTGCCCGGCTCCACATGGGCCCAGACCGTCCCGCCGTCGTCCACCAGGTACAGCGCGTGCTCGATGTGGCCGTTCGCGGAGAGGATCAGCGCTTCGGTGGCCCGGCCCGGCGGGAGGTCGCTGACGTGCTGGGTGAGCAGCAGGTGCAGCCAGGCGAGCCGGTCCTCGCCGGTGACGGCGACGACCCCCCGGTGCGAGAGGTCCACGAATCCGGTGCCGTCGGCGAGGGCACGCTGCTCACGGAACAGGTCGCCGTAGTGGGCGGCGACGGCTTCGTCCACGCCCTCGGCGGGGACGGCGCCGGGCAGGGTCAGCAGGGGGCTCTTCATATCCGTAAGCCTACGACTCGGTAGTTGAAGCCTTGAGGGTGCAGTCCCGGCAGCGGCCGAAGATCGCGAAGTGCTTCATGTCGGTGTCGAAGCCGAACGTCTGCCGCAGCTTGTCGGTGAACTCGGCGGCCACCGAGACGTCCGCCTCGATCACGTTCTGGCAGTCGCGGCAGACCAGGTGGAGATGATGGTGCCGGTCCGCGAGGTGGTACGTCGGCGCGCCGTGCCCCAGATGCGCGTGGCTGACCAGACCGAGCTCCTCCAGGAGTTCCAGCGTCCGGTACACCGTGGAAATGTTGACCCCCGACGCCGTCTTCCTCACTTCCACGAGGATGTCGTCGGGGGTCGCGTGCTCCAGGGTGTCCACGGCTTCGAGCACGAGTTGCCGCTGCGGGGTCAGCCGGTAACCGCGCTGCCGCAGATCGCTCTTCCAATCGGTGCTCACCACACCCCTGAGTCTAGGACTACTTGAAGAAAGCGATGCCGTCGTCCGGCATGTCGTCGGGCAGGGCCTTCGCCCAGCGCTCGACCTCCTCCGGGGTGACGACCTTCTTCAGGTGGGCGGACATGTAGGGGCGCAGCTCGACCTCGGGGGTCTGCTTCTCGCCGACCCACATCAGGTCGCTCTTGACGTAGCCGTACAGCCGCTTGCCGCCGGTGTAGGGCTGGGAGGCGGCCGTGCGGGCCACCGCGTCCGTCACGAGGTCGATCTGCGGCTTCTTGTCGGCCAGCTCGCCGTACCAGATCTCGATGACGCCGTCGTCGCGGGTCATCGTCACCTCGACCTTGCGGCCGGCGTCGATCCGCCAGTAGCCGTGCTCGGACTCCAGGGGGCGGACCTTGTTGCCGTCCTGGTCCAGCACCCAGCTGTGGGACCGGTACTCCAGGAAGTCCCGGCCGTCGTGGGTGAAGGCGACCTCCTGGCCGAAGTTGCACTTCTCGGAGCCGGGGAAGTCGTGCACACCGGCGCCCGCCCAGTCGCCCAGCAGGAAGGCGAGCGGGACGAGGTCCTTGTGGAGGTCGGACGGGATCTCGATCATGGGAACTTCCTAGACGGGGGTCAGCGCTGGCCCTGGTACAGCTTCTTCACGGTCAGTCCGGCGAAGGCGAGGACGCCGACGGCGACCAGGACCAACAGGATTTCGAAGAAGATCTCCACGGGGTGCTCCTTGAGCGGGGTGCGAATGGGTGCACAGGGCCGAGCCCAGCTTACGCGGGCCCTTTCGGCACTACGATTCCGGCTATGGCGAAGAAGCTGGTGATCAAGGTGACGGCGGGGGCCGACGCCCCCGAGCGGTGCTCTCAGGCCTTCACGGTGGCGGCGGTCGCCGTGGCCAGTGGAGTCGACGTCTCCCTGTGGCTGACCGGGGAGTCCGCCTGGTTCGCCCTGCCCGGCCGGGCCGCCGAGTTCGAGCTGCCGCACGCGGCGCCCCTGCCCGACCTGCTGGACTCCCTCCTCACCGCCGGCCGCGTCACCCTGTGCACGCAGTGCGCGGCCCGCCGCGAGATCACGGAGCAGGACGTGATCAAGGGGGTCCGCATCGCGGGGGCGCAGGTCTTCGTCCAGGAGGCGATGGCGGACGGGACGCAGGCGCTCGTATACTGAGACGCTTCCGTGGAGAGGCAGAACGGGTGACCGGCCGGTTCCAGCGGCACCCGGACGTCGTCCTGCGGCTGGAAGGCGGCGAGACGGGCCCCGGCGGCGACGGCCCGCGCCGTCTCCTTCCCCAGGTCGTCGACCTCGATGTCGAGGTTGGATCATCATCTGCTGCCGGTCCGGACCGCTCGGCCAGACGGGCGGCCCTACGCGGGTTCGGTCTGGAAGGACAGCCCCGTGCCGCCGTCGGGCGGCCGGATGTGCACCCGGCCCCGGCCGTCCTCGCCGGCCGGACGCTCCAGCCGGGCAGCAGCCGCAGACAGAGGGCCGCCGGCTCACGGGCGTCCGGTGCGTCGAGAGTCGCCCCGCCAGGCGCATGGCCTTCCCCCCGGGCCGGTTCAGTACCGGCGCTTCTTGCCGTCCAGCTCGTCCCACCACTCGTCGGACTCGGGGTCGCCGGAGGGGTCGTCCCACCACCGGTCCTCCGGCCCGCGCCGGTTCGCGACCATGGCCGCCACGGGCGGGATGACCATGGCGACGACGCACATCCCGACGGCGACGGGTACGGACCACAGGCGGACGACGCCCCAGGCCAGGACGAAGAGGCCGATGCAGAGGCCCATCATCGCGAAGTACGTGTGACGCCGCCGTGCGTACATATGTCCAGCGTAGGTCCGGGCAGGCCGAAGGGCCGCACCCCAGGCGTCCAACCCGAGGGGTGCGGCCCTTGCGGGACCGAGCGCCGTCAGACGGCGATCGCGACCTCCGCCAGGCCGCCCTGCTGGGCGACGACCGTGCGGTCGGCGGTGGCGCCGGGCACGAGGGCGCGGACGGTCCAGGTGCCCTCGGCCGCGTAGAAGCGGAACTGTCCGGTCGCCGAGGTCGGCACCTCGGCCGTGAACTCGCCGGTCGAGTCCAGCAGACGGACGTAACCCACCACGGGCTCGCCGTCCTTGGTCACCTGACCCTGGATGGTGGTCTCACCGGGCTTGATCGTCGAGGCGTCGGGGCCGCCGGCCTTCGCACCGCACATGTCGTACTCCTGAAGTCTGGAAAGGTCGGTCGGGGTTGCTTACTTGTTGGCGCCGAGCTCGATCGGCACGCCCACCAGGGAGCCGTACTCGGTCCAGGAGCCGTCGTAGTTCTTGACGTTCTCCACACCGAGGAGCTCGTGCAGCACGAACCAGGTCAGCGCGGAGCGCTCACCGATGCGGCAGTAGGCGATGGTGTCCTTGGCCAGGTCGACGCTCTCCTCGGCGTAGAGCTCCTTGAGCTCCTCGTCCGACTTGAAGGTGCCGTCGTCGTTGGCGTTCTTGGACCACGGGATGTTGCGGGCGGACGGGACGTGGCCCGGGCGCTGCGACTGCTCCTGCGGCAGGTGGGCCGGGGCGAGCAGCTTGCCGGAGAACTCGTCGGGCGAGCGCACGTCGACGAGGTTCTGCGAACCGATGGCGGCCACGACGTCGTCGCGGAAGGCGCGGATGGACGTGTCCTGGGGCTTGGCCCGGTAGTCCGTCTTCGGACGCTCCGGCACCTCGTCGCCGGCGACCAGCTCGCGGGCGTCGAGCTCCCACTTCTTGCGGCCGCCGTCGAGGAGCTTGACGCTCTCGTGGCCGTACAGCTTGAAGTACCAGTAGGCGTAGGAGGCGAACCAGTTGTTGTTGCCGCCGTAGAGGACGACGGTGTGGTCGTTGCCGATGCCCTTGTCGGACAGGAGCTTCTCGAAGCCCGCCTGGTCGACGAAGTCACGGCGGACCGGGTCCTGAAGGTCCTGGGTCCAGTCGATCCGGATGGCGTTCTTGATGTGGTTCTTCTCGTAGGCGGACGTGTCCTCGTCCACCTCGACGATGGCGATGGTCGGGTCGTCCAGGTGCTCCTGGAGCCAGTCGGCGTCGACCAGGACGTCGTTGCGGCTCATGCTTCTTCTCCTCCGGGGCAGTTACGGCGGGGCGTGCGAGATCTGCGGGGCGCGCCCTTGAGGCAGGGCGGCGCACGGGTGCCCTGGATGCAGGGCTGCGGGGATGCGCGCGCCGGCGCGACTGCCGACGCGATCGCTCAGAAGGTGCGACAGAGCATGGCGGCGACGCGGCACAGGTCTACTGCCCGCCGCTTCGTGAGGTCCGCCTGTCGCTTCATAACGTCGATCGTAGGGACGGTCGGGCGGGCGTGTCACCGGCGTGTCGCATGCTGAGACGAGACAATCCGCCATTTGGGATGGGTGGGGCTGGCGGGGCGCTCCCCGCACAGCGTCCGGCCGACCGCGCCCCCGCCGCGGCTACGCTGCGGACATCGCCGTCTCGCCCACCGGACAGTGCTGGTCGGTCCGCCGTGCGCCTTCCTACCCGGCCAGTCGGACGTCCGAACCCTTCACCGTGATCTCGACGCCGTCGGGAGCCGCCTGGACCGTGTCCAGCTCGATGCCGCCGGGCAGGCCGTCGACCTTCTGCTGGAAGTCGGTGATCGCCCGGACGCGGTTCTCGGCGATGTCCACACCGCCGAACTTGGGCAGCCCGTCGGCGTGCACGCGGACCGTGCCGTCCACGACCTTCACCGTGCTCAGCACGGAGACCGGCTCCGGCAGCCTGGTGCCGAGGACCGTGGCCTCGACGGTGACCTTGATCTTGCCGTTGCCGCCGTCGGAGAGCCCGACGACCTCGGCGGTGACGCCCGGGGCGACCTGGGTCGGCTCGGACTTCGCCGTCTTCAGCAGCTCGTCGTAGCCGATGGTCGCGGTGCCGGTGGCGGTGGAGGCGGTGGCGGAGCTGTAGTCCCCGGAGAACTCGACGCCCTTCATGTCGGCCTGGAGGTCGTCGATCCGTATCTTCTGGCCGCCGTCGCCCGCGGCGGCCTCGTAGTTCTTCATGCCGACCTCGATGTGGTCCAGAGAACCGCCGACGACCTGGGTGAGGAACGGGAAGCCCTTGATCGACACATCGGGGGTCTCCGACAGGTTCTCCGTCGTCCTCAGCCGGTCGGCGGCCTCGTCCTCGGCGAAGCCGACCGCGACCCGGTCGGCGATCACGAAGAGCCCGCCCAGGATCACGACGAAGATCAGCAGTATGCGCAGTGCTCGCATTGCGGTGTTTCCCCACCCACGGTTAGACGGCGGTCTCCGACGACCGGACGGCCGTCCCTGGCGCGAGGGTAACCCTGCGGGGAAGAGGAACCGGAGGATTGTTGATCGTCTGTGACAGGGCGGGCGCCCGGCGTCCGGTCGCGGCCGCCGCCGTCGCCGAGGACGGCGGCGAGTTGCTCGCCCCACCGCTGGGTGATCCCGGCCGAGGCCCGGAACTCGGTGAGGGCGGATCTACGTCAGCGCCCTGCCCAGGACGTACACCGCCGGTGCCGCCGCGGCCAGCGGCAGGGCCACGCCCGCCGTGAAGTGGACGAAGCGGGACGGGTAGTCGTAGCTCGCGACCCGGTGGCCGATCAGGGCGCAGACGGCGGCGCCCGTGCCGAGGAGGGCCCCGGAGGCCCCGAGGTCCGTGAAGGACCCGGCCGCGATGCCCGCACCCGCCGCCGCGAGCAGGGACACCACCACCGAGGCGGGCGTGGGCAGCGGCAGCGCGCGGGCCGGGACGGCCACCGCCACGGCCACCGCGCCCACCGTCACCGCGTCCGCGGCGGCCGCGAGGTAGCCACCCGCCACGATCGCCAGCGCCGAGGCGGCGACCGTCGCCATCAGTCCGTACATCCGCTCGTCCGGGTCGGCGTGCGACCGCAGCTGCAGGACCAGCGCGAGCAGCACCCACACCCCGAGCGTGCCGAGGATCGCCGACGGGGAGCGGCCCGAGGCCAGCAGCGCCGCGTCCGCGGCCAGCGCGCCCGCGAAGCCCACCGCGATGCCCTGCCGGGCCGGCCACATCCCGTTCAGCCGGAACCAGCCCGCGGCGGTGACGGCCTGGAGGATCACCAGCGGCACGAGCAGCGCGTACGTCCCGACCACCGCGGCACCGGCCAGCAGCAGCCCGAGCAGCGCCGTCAGCGCGGCCGGCTGCATCCCGGGCTCGATGATCGGGGAGCGGCCCTCCGCCCGGGCCCGCTGGGCGTCCGTCATGCGCGTGTTCCCGCCGACGGTGGCCGGGCCGTAGCCGGCGGTGGCGGGGGCGCCGTCGTCAGCCGGGGCCGCGTACCCCTGCGGAACCTGGGACGGCTGCGGGGCCTGGGGGGCCTGGGCTCGCAGGTACGCCGTCTCCTCCGCCGTCACCGGCGCGGACACCGGCTGGTGCGTCTGTGTCTCCCAGGTCTGGCCCTGCCACTGCTGCGTGTACTGCTGAGCCGCGTGCGGGTCGTCGTAGCCCTGGTGGCCCTGTCCGGGCCACGCCTGCGGCTGCTGGGGCTGCTGCGGGTACTGCCGCGGATGCTGCTGCTCCGGCTGTTGCGGCTGTTGCCGCTGCCCGTGGGACCGGTACGGGTCGTAGGGGTCGTAGGGGCCGTAACCGTCGTTCGGCTGGTTGGTCATCGCTCATCCTCCTGCGAACGGCGGGAGCACCTCGACCGTGCCGCCGTCGGCCAGCCGTACCGTCTCATGTCCGCGGGTGCCCACGGGGTCGCCGTCCACGAGGAACGAGCACCGCCGCAGGACGCGTTCGAGTTCACCGGGGTGCCGCTCGCGCACCGCGTCGAGCGCCTCGGCGAGCGTGGCCGCCTCGTACGGCTCCTCGGCCACCCCGGCCGCGGCCTTGGCGGCGGCCCAGTAGCGGACCGTGACCTTTGGCATCTGCTTCCTCAATCGCACGTCGCGGTGGACTCACACCGGTCTCACCACGGGCTCACCCGACGGTGAACCCCGTCAGGCTAGCCCGCCCGGCCCGCGACCCACTCCCCGATCCGGGCCAGCAGTTCGTCGCCGGCCGCGTGCTCGGCATGTCCCATCTCCGGCTCCAGCCACAGTTCGCCCTGGTCACCCGCTGCGGCGGCCAGCATCCGCGGGTGGTCGACGGGGAAGTAGCCGTCGGCCTCGCCGTGCACGATCAGCAACGGGGTGGGAGCGATCCTCGGCACCGCCTCGACCGGGGAGAGCGGGACCGGGTCCCAGGCCCGGTGGTGGATGCGCGTCCCGAAGCCGTACCGGCCGACCACCCGCCCCTCGGGCCGCGTCACCATCCAGTGCAGCCGCCGCATGGGGGCGGTCCCCCGGTAGTACCAGCGGGCCGGTGCGCTGACCGAGACCACCGCGTCGGTCTGCTCCCGGTGCAGCGCCGCGTGCCGGAGCACCACCGAGCCGCCCATCGAGAACCCGACCGTGCCCACGCGCGCGTGCCCCAGCTCCCGCGCCCACCGCACCGCCACCGCCAGGTCGAGCACCTCCCGGTCCCCGACCGTGGACCGCCCGCCGGAGGCCCCGTGGCCCCGGAAGGAGAACGTGACGACCGCCCCGTACCGGGCGAAGGCCTGTGCCACCCGTCGCACGTGCGGCCGGTCCACGGCCCCGGTGAAACCGTGGGCGACGACGAACACGGGGTGACCGGAAGGTCTCCCGGAGGCGTCGTACACAGCGGGACCCGGGTCGTACACGGCGTCGATCGTCACGCCGTCGGACGTGCGCAGAAACGTCCTCGACGACGTGCGAACAGGCGTTCCAGCAGCCGTCTCGGAGTGCGGACGATCGGTGGAACGCGCCACATGACCTGCCGGACCAGAGCTCATGTGGGCTATTCTGCTGGGCAGAGGACTCGGGCAGCGTAGCCCCCGGGTCCTTTTGTGCTTTCGGAAGCGTTGTATACGACGCGGGAAACCGCGGGTGTACGGGGCCTTCGGGATCGCAGAGCGGTGCTGTGCCAACAAACGTCCTCGCAGGGACCGAGGAGGAACCAGACATATGAGTTCTCTGCTGCTCCTGACCAACGCCCTCCAGCCGTCGACGGAGGTGCTCCCCGCCCTCGGCCTGCTCCTGCACAACGTGCGTGTGGCCCCCGCGGAGGGCCCCGCCCTCGTCGACACCCCCGGCGCCGACGTCATCCTCGTCGACGGCCGGCGCGATCTGCCACAGGTCCGCAGCCTCTGCCAGCTGCTGCGCTCCACCGGGCCGGGCTGCCCGCTCGTCCTCGTCGTCACCGAGGGCGGCCTCGCCGCCGTCACCGCAGACTGGGGCATCGACGACGTCCTGCTCGACACCGCCGGCCCCGCGGAGGTCGAGGCGCGGCTGCGCCTGGCCATGGGCCGGCAGCAGATCGTCAGCGACGACTCCCCGATGGAGATCCGCAACGGCGACCTGTCGGTCGACGAGGCGACCTACTCGGCCAAGCTCAAGGGCCGCGTCCTCGACCTCACCTTCAAGGAGTTCGAGCTCCTGAAGTACCTCGCGCAGCACCCCGGCCGCGTCTTCACCCGCGCCCAGTTGCTCCAGGAGGTCTGGGGCTACGACTACTTCGGCGGTACGCGCACGGTCGACGTGCACGTACGAAGGCTGCGCGCCAAGCTCGGCCCCGAGCACGAGTCGCTGATCGGCACCGTCCGGAACGTCGGTTATCGATTCGTTACGCCCGAGAAGGTGGAGCGCGCCGCCGAGGAGGCGAAGGCCAAGGCGGCCCGGGCAAAGACGGACAAGTCGGACGAGTCAGCCGCCCTGGACGCCGTCGAGGTCCGCGCCGAGGCGTGAGGAGGCGTATCGCGCCGCCGACCTGGGCATCGCTTCCCCCACGGGGCGCCCCGGACGGCGGTCGGGATATCGTACGGAACCTCCTTTACGCCCTGCCCAGAGCGGGTATATCCGCGTAGACTCCGCGCGTGGCCAAGGTGACTCGGGATGATGTGGCGCGGCTGGCAGGGACTTCCACTGCCGTGGTCAGCTATGTCATCAACAACGGACCCCGGCCGGTCGCCCCGGCCACGCGCGAGCGTGTCCTCGCCGCGATCAAGGAACTGGGGTACCGGCCCGACCGGGTGGCCCAGGCGATGGCGTCCCGGCGCACGGACCTCATAGGCCTGATCATCCCGGACGCCCGCCAGCCCTTCTTCGGGGAGATGGCGCACGCGGTCGAACAGGCCGCCTCCGAGCGCGGGAAGATGGTCCTGGTCGGCAACACGGACTACGTGGGCGAGCGCGAGGTCCACTACCTGCGGGCCTTCCTGGGGATGCGCGTCTCCGGCCTGATCCTCGTCAGCCACGCGCTCAACGACCTGGCCGCCGCCGAGATCGAGGCCTGGGACGCCCGGGTCGTGCTGCTGCACGAACGGCCCGAGGCCATCGACGACGTCGCCGTCGTCACGGACGACCTGGGCGGCGCCGAGCTCGCCGTCCGCCATCTGCTGGAGCACGGCTACGAGTACGTCGCCTGTATGGGCGGCATAGCCGAGACGCCCGCGGTCGGCGACCCGGTCTCCGACCACGTCGAGGGCTGGCGCCGCGCGATGGACGACGCCGGGATCTCCACGGAGGGCCGCCTCTTCGAGGCCCTCTACAACCGCTACGACGCCTACCAGGCCGCATTGAAGATCCTCTCGGGTCCCGAGCGCCCGCCGGCGATCTTCTGCTCCACCGACGACCAGGCGATCGGCCTGCTGCGCGCGGCGCGCGAGCTGCGCATCGACGTGCCCGGCGAGCTGGCGGTGGCCGGCTTCGACGACATCAAGGAGGCGGCGCTCACCGACCCGCCCCTGACGACGATCGCGTCCGACCGTTCGGCGATGGCCCGGGCGGCGGTGGACCTCGTCCTCGACGACGGGCTGCGGGTCGCGGGGGCCCGGCGGGAGCGGCTGAAGGTGTTCCCCTCGCGACTGGTGACCCGGCACTCCTGCGGCTGCGCGTAGCCTCCGGCGGCC
Organism: Streptomyces sp. NPDC096046; assembly: GCF_040303285.1. Taxonomy (NCBI): domain Bacteria; kingdom Bacillati; phylum Actinomycetota; class Actinomycetes; order Kitasatosporales; family Streptomycetaceae; genus Streptomyces; species Streptomyces sp. NPDC096046. The sequence goes on from NZ_JBEOSZ010000013.1 coordinate 112,111, forward strand.
GAGCCCCGGGCCGCCTCCTTATATCGGGCATACGAGGTTCTGTCGGGCTTCTCAGAGAGCACTCAGGAACCTCTCATGGTCGGGCGACAAGCTCGGTGCCATGACCGAGAGCTTCCACCGCAGTGGCGAGTACGAGAACCCTTACGAGGGTCAGCAGCAGGCCCCGGTGAACCCCGAGTGGCCGCCCCCGCCGGCGTACGCCCCGGCACACGCTCCGCATCCGAGGAAGCGCGGCCGTGGCCCCCTCGCCCTGATCGCCGCCGTGGCGATCGTGGCGGCGGCGATAGGCGGCGGCACCGCCTACGGCATCCAGGAACTGACCGGCAACGACACCGTCGCCTCCAGCTCCACGAGCACCAACGTGGTCCCCTCCAGCCAGAAGGGCACGGTCGCCGGGGTCGCGAAGGCGGTCAGCCCGAGCATCGTCGAGATCAGCGCCGACTCCAACGCCGGGTCCTCCACCGGCTCCGGCGTGATCATCACGAGCGACGGCGAGATCGTCACCAACAACCACGTCGTCGCCGGCGCCTCGCAGATCAAGGCGACGACCAGCGACGGCAAGACCTACACCGCGAAGATCGTCGGCACCGACAGCAAGAAGGACCTGGCGCTGATCAAGCTGGAGAACGCCTCCGGTCTGAAGGCCGCCACGCTCGGCGACTCGGCCGGGCTCCAGGTAGGCGACCAGGTCGTGGCGATCGGCTCCCCCGAGGGGCTGTCCGGCACCGTCACCAGCGGCATCATCTCGGCCCTCGACCGTGACGTCACCGTCCCGACCGAGCAGGATCAGGACCAGGGCCGGCAGTGGGGGCAGGACCAGGGGCAGGGCGACCAGTGGCCGTTCGAGTTCGGCGGACGCCAGTTCAACGGCGACACCGGGTCCAGCACGACGACGTACAAGGCGCTCCAGACCGACGCGTCGCTCAACCCGGGCAACTCCGGCGGGGCGCTGATCGACATGAACGGCAACATCATCGGGATCAACTCCGCGATGTACTCGCCCACGAGCCAGGCCTCCTCGTCCTCCGACGCGGGCAGCGTCGGCCTGGGCTTCGCCATCCCGATCGACACCGTCAAGGCCGACCTCGCGAAGCTGCGGGCCGGTTCGACCGACTGAGCTCCACACACCGGTCCCACCGAGCGAGGAGCACGACGATGATCCAGCGGATCGCGCACAGGGAGCCGGGCGCGGACCCGGCGGGGACCGGACTGGCGCCGACGGTGGCGTCCGCGCCGCACGCGCCGAGCGGCCGGGCGCCGGAGGCGCCGGTCGGGACGGCCGGGCGCGGGAGCCGTCCGGCACCGGCCCGGCACCGCGGTACGGGGCCGACGTCTCCCCCGGCAGCACGCTGACCGGTACCCGTGCGGCGACCGGAGCGGGTGGCCCGGTCGAGCGTCAGCCTTCCACGCTCGGCGGGAGCGGACGAGCTGATGCTTCTCCCGGCCGGTGGCCGCACCGTACGGGGACCGGCGCTCCTCCCGGCCCGCTTCCGCGACATGGGAGGCTGAGAGCGTCAGAGCACCCCGTCCGCCCCTTCACCCCCGAGGATCCCGACGCATGAGCTCCGCAGACGGCGACCGTGACACCCAGCGCATCCTGATCGTCGACGACGAGCCGGCGGTACGCGAAGCGCTCCAGCGCAGCCTCGCCTTCGAGGGGTACGGCACGGAGGTCGCCGTCGACGGCGCGGACGCGCTGGAGAAGGCCGCGGCGTACCGTCCCGACCTGGTCGTGCTGGACATCCAGATGCCCCGCATGGACGGCCTGACGGCGGCACGCCGCATCCGTGCCACGGGAGACACGACACCGATCCTCATGCTCACCGCCCGCGACACGGTCGGCGACCGCGTCACCGGCCTCGACGCGGGCGCCGACGACTACCTGGTCAAGCCCTTCGAACTCGACGAACTCTTCGCCCGGATCCGCGCCCTGCTGCGCCGCAGCTCCTACGCGGCGGCCGTGGGCGCGTCCGACCCGGCCGACGAGGACGCGCTCACCTTCGCCGACCTGCGCATGGACCTCGCGACGCGCGAGGTCACCAGGGCCGGGCGGCAAGTGGAGCTCACCCGCACGGAGTTCACGCTTCTGGAGATGTTCATGGCCCATCCGCGCCAGGTCCTCACCCGGGAGCAGATCCTCAAGGCCGTGTGGGGCTTCGACTTCGAGCCGTCGTCCAACTCCCTCGACGTCTACGTCATGTACCTGCGCCGCAAGACCGAGGCGGGCGGCGAGCCCCGGCTCGTCCACACGGTGCGGGGCGTGGGCTACGTACTGCGGCAGGGCGGCGCGGAGTGACCAAGCTCGTACGCCGGTTCCGCTCGCTGCCGATCCGCTCCCGACTGGCGCTGCTGGTGGCGGCTGCGGTGGCGTTCGCCGTGGCGGCGGTGTCGGTGACGTGCTGGTTCCTCGTACAGGGGAAGTTGTACGACGAGATCGACAACGACCTGAGGTCGTCGGTCGGACCGCTGCATCCGGAGGATTTCCAGGGACTCACGAACAGCTGCCGCCAGACCCCTGCCGACTCGCTGGGCATGGGATCGCGGCCCAAGAGCTACGGCCAGCTGGTCCGGGCCGACGGCACGGTGTGCCTCTTCTCGAGTTCCACGGCACAGGTGCAGGTCAGCAGCGGCGACAAGGCCGTGGCCAGGGACCCCGACCCGAGCCGGTACCACTTCCGCGACGGCACCGACACCGACGGGAACAAGCTGCGCGTCCTGACCACGGCGGTCGTCATCAAGGACGAGGACATGAGGCAGGGCCTGGCCGCCGACTACTCCCTCGTCATCGCCCTCCCGCTCAAGGGAACGCAGTCCACCCTCAACGAGCTGGCCCTGATCCTCCTCCTGGTCTCCGGCGTGGGGGTGCTCGGCGCCGGAGCCGCCGGTCTGGCCGTCGCCCGGGCCGGGCTGCGGCCCGTCGACAAGCTGACCGAGGCCGTCGAGCACGTGGCCCGTACGGAGGATCTGAACATCCGGATCCCCGTGGAGGACGACAGCGAGGACGAGATCGCCCGCCTGTCCCGCTCCTTCAACTCCATGACCTCGGCCCTGACCAGCTCACGCGAACTCCAGCAGCAGCTCATCGCGGACGCGGGGCACGAGCTGCGCACCCCGCTCACCTCCCTGCGCACCAACATCGAGCTTCTCAGCCGCAGCGAGGAGACGGGCCGCCCCCTCCCCGAGGCGGACCGCAAGGCACTGCTCGCGTCGGTGAAGGCTCAGATGACGGAACTGGCCGCGCTCATCGGCGACCTCCAGGAGCTGTCCCGCCCGGACACGGGTCAGAACTCGGGCCGCACCCAGATCGTGGCCTGGCACGACACGGTGGACTCGGCGCTGCGGCGGGCCCGGCTGCGCGGCCCTGAGCTCACGATCACGGCGGACGTCCAGCCCTGGTTCGTCCGCGCGGAGCCCTCCGCCCTCGAACGGGCGATGGTCAACATCCTCGACAACGCGGTGAAGTTCAGTCCGGAGGGCGGCACGATCGACGTCCGCCTGGCCGAGGGCGTGCTAACCGTCCGCGATCACGGCCCGGGCATCCCCGCCGACGAACTCCCCCACGTCTTCGACCGCTTCTGGCGCTCGCCGAGCGCGCGCGCCCTGCCGGGCTCGGGGCTGGGTCTGTCGATCGTGGCCCGTACGGTGCAGCAGGCGGGCGGCGAGGTGTCCCTCTCCCCGGCGGAGGACGGCGGCGCGGTGGCGACGGTACGGCTGCCGGGGGCGGCGGTGCCTCCGCCGGAGGATCCTCTTACTTCGTGACGTACGAGAGGAACGACGCCCAGGGGCCGGCGCCGAACACGAGTATCGGGCCGTCCGACTGCTTGCTGTCGCGGACGGGAACTGCGTCCGGGCAGTTGTCGGCGACTTCAAGGCAGTTGTTGGCTCCCCCGTCGCTGTAACTCGACTTGCGCCAGACGGCGGTGGCCAGACCGAGGGTGGGCTTCATGTTCTGTGCTCCTCCAGTACGTCCCGGATGAACGTCAGCGAGTCCGACGGGGACAGCGCCAGATCCCTCAATCGATCGTAGGACAAGTGGTGGTGCATGACGTCCTCCGGATCGTCCATCAACAGGCCCAAGCTATGGCCTTCCGTATAGGCCACAGCACTTCCGTCCCGCTGCCACAGCAGAGTCAGAGATCCTTTGCCCATGAGGTGGTGGACTCCAGCGGAGAAAGGGAGCACCTGGACGATGACGTTCGGCCACTGCGCGACAGCTTCTAGACGCTGCAGTTGCCCGTTCCAGGTCTCCGCGCTGGCCGAGGGACGTCGCAACGCCGACTCGTCGATGATGAAGCGGGCATTGGGCGACGGCTCCTTGCGAAGCAGAAGTTGCCGTCCCATGCGGGCCGCCACCTGCTCCTCGACTTCTTCGGTGCTGCCAGCCGTTGTCTGAGGGCCAGACAACACCTCCCTGGCGAACTCCTCGGTCTGCAACAAGCCGGGCACGCTGGGCGTGTACACCCGCAGCTGGCGTGCCATCGCCTCCAGCGCCATGTACCTCTTGTACTTGTCCTTGAAGGCGTCGTACCGAGCGATCTTCCAGTGGCTGACCAGCAGGTCCCCACACCCGTAGTAGCTGTCCAGATCCTCCATGACAGCCAGCTTGGACAGCCGTTCGCCTGACTCCAGGCGGCTCAAGTAGCTCTTGTCGTAGCCAGTCTCGTCAGCCAGCTGCCCCAGTGTCTTACCCGCATGCTCTCGCAGAAACTTGAGCGTCCGCCCCAGGACTGCACGGCCCGACTCCTCCTCGCCGTCAACCACTTGCTCCACGTCACCCCTCACCGTTGCCTGGAGCGCCAGGCAACACCTGGCCCCTTCCGCAGCGTACGGGTCACCAGTGACGATGAGGGCACGAACGGTAATCACCGCTCGTCAACCCCCTCCCCTCCCCCGAGAAGGGACACTTCCGTGCGCCTGCGCATCGCCGAACCCGGCGAGTCGGCCCTGCTCCTCCTCGTACGGCTCCTGCTCCCCGCCCGAGGGCGTCACCGAGCCCGCACGGCGGTGCGGCGAGCCCCGGCCGTCCCGCACTCCCCGCCACACACCCGCCGCCCCCTCCACATGGAGCCCCTCGTGATGGACACCCCCCTCGTACGGCCGTACCTCCGCGCCCTGGAGGTCTCCGCATGAGGCTTCTCCCCTGGACCGGCACCGACGGCAGACCCTGCTACCTCAGCACCGACGACCCCGACAGCCTCCTCTCACGGCTCGCCGACGACGTCGAGGCCGCTCAGCTCGCGTCCGCCGAAACCGTGCTCGCCGGTGCCAGAGCCGTCCTGCACGACGACAAGTCCGGTGAACGCGCCGTGCGGTTCGCGTTGACCCGGGCCGTGGAGTCGCTGGGCGACGTGCTGCGGATCGCTGTCAGTCGCGGCGGCGACACCCGATAAGGCAGGACATACACCCCGCGCACCTGTCGATGTCCTGTCATACCCATCAGTAGCGCGAACTCCTGCTCCTGTTCTGACATCTTCGTCGCCGTCACACATCCGCAAGCAGGAGTGAGCCCCCCACATGCGTCTCATTCGCACATCAACTCTCAAGAAATGCGGCGTAATCGCCGCCTCCACCGCCCTCGCCGTATCCGGTCTGCTGGCCGGCGCGGGGACCGCCTCGGCCGGGCCCGCCGGGGCGACCAACATCCGGGGTGTCGACCCCGGGGACACCGACCGGATGATCGAGCGGCTGTGCGGTCAGGAGACGAGCCTGACCGGCGTCTACGGCGCCCTCAACGTCGACACCGGTGAATTCAAGACCCGGGACGAGTACCTGCGGGACGTCTTCGGGCTGTGGAAGCCGGCCGGACCGTGGGAGCTGTTCCGCGGCTGGTGCGGTTACGCCGAGGCCTCGACCTGGTCGATCAAGGGCGACACCGTCCGCACGTCCCGGTGGATCGGGAACAAGGGGTCCGCCGACGACAAGGAGACCTTCGTCAGCAGCTACAGCACCAAGACGTTCGCGAAGAAGAGCGTCGGCGGCAGCATCAGCCTCTCCCTCGCCAAGAGCATCTTCAGCGGAACCGTGGGCGGCAGCGCCGGGTACGAGTGGGGCTGGGAGAAGGAGTCCCGGTTCGAGACCCGGAGCGAGAAGACGATTCCGCCCTGCCGGCAGGTCGCCGTGACCTGGACGCCGTACCAGCGCGTGGTGCGCGTGAACCCGGTCTTCCACGTCGAGGACTACCAGTGGAACAAGGGCGACGGCGACCGGACCGTGCACAGCTGGCGTGACCGGGGCTATCAGACGATCTACTCGTACGGGTACTACATCGACGGCATCTCCGACAAGCTCCTGCCGAACGGTCAGCCCGACGGACGCGAGGACAAGATCGAGGAGAGGCTCGACCCCGAGTCCTGCGTGAAGTAGGGCGCGGACACCGGCAACCTTTCCGTGTGGGGCGGCGACTGGTCAGCGGTCATTCCCCCACACGGAACGGATCGCCGCATGAGTGAGCCGCGCAGCAAGGCCCAGCACCGCCGTCGCAGAAGCCGTACCGCCCTGGCGGTAGGGGTCCCCCTGGCCCTGACCGCCGCCGGTGCCTTCGCCTACGGCCCCGACCTCGGTGTCCTCGGCGGCGGTGTCCGGCAGGCCTCCGCCGCCGCCCCCGCCTGGTCCGCCGCCACCGCCGACGGGTTCGCCTCCGTCAACTCCCTCGGGCAGAACGGGACGTACGGCGGCCGGGGCGGGAAGACCGTCACCGTCAAGACGCTCGCCGAGCTGGAGAAGTACGCCACCGCGACCGAGCCCTACGTCATCGTCGTCGCCGGGACCATCACCATGAACCCGGTCGGCAAGGAGATCAAGGTCAAGTCCGACAAGACCATCGTGGGGCAGGGGACCTCGGGGCACATCGTCGGCGGCGGGTTCTTCCTCGGCCAGGGCGTGCACAACGTGATCATCCGGAACCTGACCATCCGGGACGCGTACCAGGGCATCTGGAACGACAAGGACCACGACTTCGACGCGATCCAGATGGACGGCGCCCATCACGTGTGGATCGACCACAACGATCTGCGGCACATGGCCGACGGGCTCATCGACGTCCGCAAGGACAGCACGAACGTCACCGTCTCCTGGAACAGACTGAGCGACAACAACAAGACCTTCGGCATCGGCTGGACCGAGAACGTCAAGACCGACATCACGATCCACCACAACTGGATCCGTGAGACCGAGCAGCGCAACCCCTCCACCGACAACGCCGCCCACGCCCACCTCTACAACAACTTCCTGGAGGACGCCCCGGGCACCGCCATCAAGTCGTCGTACGGGAACTACGCGCGCGGCGGCACCAAGATGGTGCTGGAGAACTCCCTCTTCCAGGGCGTCAGGAACCCCGTCATCAAGGACAGCGGCGCCGCGATCGTGCAGCGCGGCAACCTCTTCTCCGGCACCAGCGGGCGCAACGAGTCCGGCGGGAGCGCCTTCGATCCGAAGGCGTACTACCCGTACACCCTCGACAAGGCCGACGCCCTTCCCGCACTCCTGAAGTCCCAGGCCGGGCCTCGGGGTTCGATCGGCACCACCGCCACCGCCGCCTCCACCAAGGCCGCGGCGGCCACGACCCTCACCGTCGCCCAGGACGGCAGCGGCCAGTACCGCACCGTGCAGGCCGCGGTGAACGCCGTACCGGCGAACAACCCGTCGCGGGTGGTGATCGCCGTGAAGCCGGGGACGTACCGGGAACTGGTGAAGGTGCCCTCCAACAAGCCGCACGTCACCATCCAGGGCACCGGCGGCAGCCGCAAGGACACCACGATCGTCTACAACAACGCCTCGGGCACGCCGAAGCCCGGCGGCGGGACCTACGGCACCGGCGGCAGCGCGACCGTCGCCGTCGAGGCCGACGACTTCCAGGCGCGCAACCTGACCATCTCCAACGACTTCGACGAGAAGGCCAACCAGAACGTCATCAAGGACCAGCAGGCCGTCGCCCTGCGGACCGCCGCCGACAAGGTGTTCCTCGACGGGATCATCGTCAGCGGCGACCAGGACACGCTGCTGCTCGACACCGCGTCGAAGGACCGGCTGGGTCGGGTGTACGTCGCCAACTCCTACGTCATCGGCAACGTCGACTTCATCTTCGGCCGGGCCACGGCCGTCGTCGACAGGTCCGTCATCACGCTGAAGAAGCGCTGGAACGGCACCTCGGCCGGGTACGTCACCGCGCCGAGCACCGCCGCGAACCGCAAGGGCTTCCTGATCGCCAACTCCACGGTGAACGGCGATGTCTCGGCCGGGACCTTCTACCTCGGCCGGCCCTGGCACGCGGGCGGGGACGCTTCCCTCGATCCGCAGACCACGGTCCGCAACACCAACCTCAGCGCCGCGATCAAGTCCACGCCGTGGACCGACATGAGCGGCTTCTCGTGGAAGGACGACCGGTTCGCCGAATACGGCAACCGCGGCCCCGGTGCGGGCCCGGCCGGCATCAACCGTCCTCATCTGACCGACGCGCAGGCCGCGAACCAGGAGGTCGCGGACTGGCTCCAGGGCTGGACGCCTTCGGCGTCCTGAACGGCTCCCTTCCGGGTCCGGCTGACGAGCGGCGCCGGGCCCGGAAGGGCCACCACCTTCCGGGTGCCTACTGCTGCTTCCAGGCGTAGTGCAGCCGGTCCAGACCGCTCTGGTTGTTCACCGTCAGGCTGAGGTTCGTGCCCGTGCCCTGGAGCGTGGTGAGGGAGTAGGTGTCACCGCTGCGCAGGCCGGGCCAGTAGACCGAGCCCAGGCCCAACTCCCGGATGGTGTCGGTCGCGGCCTGGATGTAGGCGATCTCGTTGGAGGTGCCCACCGGGCCGTTGTAGTCCAGGCCGGTGGTCATGGAGGCACCGAACTCGTCGAGGATCGTGCGGGAGGCGCAGTCGCCGATGCGGTTCTTGAAGTCGGCCTTCCACTGGTCGACGCTGGTCCAGTCGGTGTGCCAGAAGCCGTAATTGTGCAAGGCCAGGCGCGTGCCCTTCAGGCGCGGGTCGGCGCAGACCGGCTTGACGTCCTCGCTGTACTTGTACCCGCCGATCAGGATCCGGTCGCGGGGTATGAAGCGGTGGGTGCTCACCCACTTCGCCGCGATGTCCGTCCACTCCTGTGCGGTGTAGCCGAACGGCTCGTTCATCGGCTCGAAGTACACCTGGGAGTTGCCGGCGTAGGCGGAGGTGATGCGCGCCCACATCCGGTCCCATGACGCCCGGTCGTCGATCTTGCCGTCCTTGGCGTCGTCGGCCTCCCAGTAGCCCAGGATGACCTTGAAGCCCTGGGCGGTGGCGGCGTCGATCGCACCCCGGTAGGACTTCCAGAACGGCCCGTTCACCGAGGCCGGGTTGACCGGGAGGCGGACGGTGTTGGCGCCGAGCTCGGAGAACCCGCTGATGATCGCCTTGGACTTGGCGTAGGTGGTGGCGTAGCCGTCGGACGCGGACAGGCCCGAGGGCACCACCGCGTCGTGGGCGAAGTTGTCGCGCGGGTCGGCCCAGTTGACGCCCTTGAAGTCGCTCACGGGCGGCGGGGTGGCGGGACGGTGGGCAGGTGAGGCGGCTGCGGGAGGGGCCAGGGCCCCGCCGAATGCCGTGACGCAGGCGAGCAGCGCCCCCAGCCCGGCTGTCCCCCGATGGGTCTTTCGTGACACGACGTCCCCTTCTGAGCGGTACGTTCGAGCGAACCTCGAGTACAGATCGGCGGCTCGTTGGCTCCCGCAAACTAGAAGAGGACTCAAACAGAGGTCAACACATCTGCACACCACATTTCATCAAGAACCCGAGCCGGAGCCGACGTTCAGCCCCGAGCCCGACACCCGCACCCGGATGCCGTCCTTCTGGACGCGCACGTCCCGCAGTCGCACGTTCCCCTGCTCCGGCTCGGGAAGTTCGAACGCCAGGGACAGCCGGTCGGCCAGCACCGGGCGGGTCAGACCCGCCAGGGAGTCGAGCAGTGCGGGGTCGAGGCCCAGACGGCGCATGACGCCGGGGTTGTCCAGGGCCAGGTCGATGAGGTTGAGGCGGGCGGCCTGGCGGGCGAAGCGCGGGGAGCCGGTCAGCTCGGCGAGCTTGCCGTCGTCGGCCAGCGCCTCGCGCACGGTCGCCTCGGGCACGCCCATCCGCTGCACGATGGCCGGGACCGACAGCAGCGCCTTGGCCTTGCGGGTCTGCCGGGCGAGGTCGGCGGTGCCCTTGGGCGTGAGGTGCAGGCCCTCCGAGGCGCGGGTGCCGGGGCGGTAGGTGGCCAGGTCGCCGATGTCCAGGCGCATGTTGCCGATCTCGGTGGAGATGCCCCGCTCGCCCTGCCGCCGGATCCGGGCCTCGGCCCGCAGTCGCAGGTCGTGGCCGGCGACGGGCAGGGTGCCGGTCGCCCGGACCCGGTCACGGCCCGCGTCGGTGAACGTCACCTGGGAGGCGCCGAGTTCGCGGTTGAGGTCGGCGAAGGCCAGTTGGACCTCGCCCTCGAAGCGGGGGACGTGGGCGCCGCGCACGGAGGTGAGGCCGTCGGCGTCCAGGCGTACGTCGTGGGCCGTGGCCGACACCTTCGCCAGGGAGACCCGGTCGGCGGCGACGTCCGGGACGGTCACCTTCACCGACTCCAGCCGCTTGCCGGCGAGCTGGGTGAGGAAAGGGAAGCCGCCGATCTCCACCTCGGGCGCCGCGGCCAGATCGAGGCGGTCCTTCAGGGTGTCCGCGGCGCGGTGCTCGGCGTACAGCACGGTCCAGCGGTCGGCGAGGGTGGTGAAGGCGGCGAGGACGGCCAGGCCGACCACCGCCTTCACCGCGAGCGGCAGGCCAGCGAAACGATTCTTCCTGCGCCGCCTGCCGCCACGGCGGTGGTCCGGCGGAGTCCAGGCGTCCTCGGCGCCCGCGTCCGGTTCCTTCGCGAGGAACTCCTCCGCAGGGGTCTCCTCCAGAGGTCCGTCATCGAGGGCGGCGAGCTCCTCGTACGGGTTCGGACGGGGATGCGCAGCTACGTGGTGGGGGGTACGCATCGATCCATCCGATCATGCGCACCTCCCCCACCCGCAACTCGAACCCCGGGTATGCGACTTACTTCACGATCATGATGCGGTCCGCCGTCGGCGGGGCGATCGGGTTCGACGCCGAGGAGTTCGCCGTCAGGTACTGCTCCAAGGCGCTCAGGTCGTCGCTGCCGACGACGTCGTTCGTGCCCTGGCCGAGGGTCGGGAAGCCGTCGCCGCCGCCCGCGAGGAAGCTGTTCGTCGCGACGCGGTAGGTGGCCGCCGGGTCGATGGCCGAGCCGTTCAGCCTGATGCTGTCCGTGACCACCCGGTCGGCGCCGGACTTGGTGAGGTCCAGCGTGTAGGTCAGGCCCGACGAGACCTGGAGCACCTTCGGGGCCGCCGCGTTCGGGCCGGTCACCTGCTCCTTGAGCACCTGGATCAGCTGCGCGCCCGTGAAGTCCTGGAGGTTGACGGTGTTGGCGAACGGCTGGACCGTGAAGCCCTCGGCGTAGGTGACGACTCCGTCGCCCTCACCGGCCTTGGCCGCGTACGTCAGGGGCGCCCGGATTCCGCCCGGGTTCATCAGCGCCAGGTCGGTCTCCGGGTCGAGCTGCTTGCCGTGGGCGAGCTGCGCGTCGGCGATGAGGTCGCCGAGCGGGGACTCGGTGCCGGTGTTGCCGATGTCGCCGGAGATGTAGCCGATCGGCTTGCTGCCGATGGGTGCGGCCAGGGTGTTCCACTTGCTGATCAGCTCGGTCATGTCGGGCGCCTTGGGGACGTCCCGGGTGACCACGCGGTTCGCGGACTTCACCGCCGTACGGGCGATGTCGCCGGTCCTGCGGTCGTACGTCAGCGTGGTGTCCGTGTAGAGACGGCCGAAGGACGCGGCCGAGGTGACCATGCGGGGCTTGCCCGCCGGGTCGGTGATGCTGCACACGTACGCGCTGTGGGTGTGGCCGGTGACCAGCGCGTCCACCTGCGGCGTGACGTTCTTGGCGATGTCGACGATCGGGCCGGAGATGCCGTCGCCCGCGCCCGGGGCGTCACAGTCGTAGTTGTACGACGTCGACGCCGGGAAGCCGCCCTCGTGGATGAGGGCGACGATCGACTTCACGCCCTGCCGCTGGAGCACCTTGGCGTACTTGTTGATCGTCTCGACCTCGTCCTTGAAGGACAGGCCCTTGACGCCCTCGGCGGAGACGATGTCCGGAGTGCCCTCCAGGGTCACGCCGATGAAGCCGACCTTGACGCCGCTCTTCTTCCACACCCAGTAGGGCTTGAGGATCGGCTTCTTCGTCTTCTCGTCGAGGACGTTGGCCGCGAGGTAGGGGAAGTCGGCGCCCGTGAACTTCTCGTCCGTGTAGCAGCCGTCCTTCGGGTGGCAGCCGCCGTTCTGCAGACGGGCCAGTTCCCTGGCGCCCTCGTCGAACTCGTGGTTGCCGACGGAGGTGACGTCGAGGTCGAGCTTGTTCAGCGCCTCGATGGTCGGCTCGTCGTGGAACAGCCCGGAGATCAGCGGGGAGGCGCCGACCATGTCACCGCCGGCGGCCGTGATGGAGTACTTCTCGCCCTTGCGGGCCTGCCGCAGATGCGTGGCGAGGTACTCGACACCACCGGCGTCGATGGTCTTCGTGGTGCCGTCGTGCTGGTGCTCGGTGACGCGGCCGGACGAGCCCGCCGGCGGCTCCAGGTTGCCGTGCAGGTCGTTGAAGGACAGCAACTGCACGTCCTGGTAGCGGCCGGGCCAGTGCCCGCCCTTGCGGTGGCCCTCCCCGGCGGTCGCCGAACCCGGCAAGGCCGCGGCGGCCAGCGCGCCGACGGTGACCACACCGGCGGCGAGAGCGACGAAACGGTTCGTACGGCGTCTCCGGCGCTCCGGATGCGCCGGGGAAGTGGTTGGCATGCGCCCCCCTGAGGGTCTGCTGTCGGTTTTGCTCGGACGGTGATGCCGTCCGGCGCAGCCTAGAGTCAACGCGCGTAGCGCGACAGGTGTTTCGTGGTTACGACCTGGTTGCTTCTTTGCCGCCGTTTTGCCGGTGGCGCGCCGTACCCTCGTACGCATGACCAGCGACGACACCGTACGGCCCGGACGACCCCGCTCGATCGAGACCCTTGCCGCGCTCTCCGGCGAGCAGACCGAGGCCGTGCTCGGACTGCTCGACGAGGCGGCCCGGACCGACGGGCAGCAGGCGGTGTCCGAACAGGGCCGGTTGCAGTTGCAGCACTTCAGGGCGTCGCGAAGCGACTCCGTTGAGGGTGGTGGTGGGAGACGGGCGGGCGGGGAGCGGGAGGGCGTGTCCCATCTCCTGCTCACCGCCGGCGGGGAACTCGTCGGCTACGCCCAGTTGGAGGACACCGACCCGGTGGAGCCGCCGGCCGCCGAGCTGGTGGTGCATCCCGGGCATCGCGGACACGGGCACGGCCGGGCGCTCGGGTCCGCGCTGCTGGCCGCGTCGGGCAAGCGGCTGCGGGTGTGGGCGCACGGCGGGCACTCCGCGGCCCGGCACCTCGCCCAGGTCCTCGGCCTGACGCTCTTCCGTGAACTGCGTCAGATGCGACGGCCGTTGACCGGCTTCGACGCGCCCGACCCGGTGCTCCCCGAGGGTGTCACCGTGCGCACCTTCGTCCCCGGGCAGGACGACGCGGCCTGGCTCGCGGTGAACGCCGCCGCCTTCGCCCACCACCCCGAGCAGGGCTCCCTCACCCAGCGCGACCTCGACGACCGCAAGGCCGAGCCGTGGTTCGACCCCGCCGGGTTCCTCCTCGCCTTCCGCGGCGACGAACTGGTCGGCTTCCACTGGACCAAGGTGCACGCCGAGGAGGGTCTCGGCGAGGTCTACGTCCTCGGCGTCGGCCCCGGCGCGCAGGGCGGCGGCCTCGGCAAGTCCCTGACCACGATCGGGCTGCGGCATCTGGCGGGGCAGGGCCTGCCGACGGCGATGCTCTACGTCGACGCCGACAACAAGGCGGCGGTGTCGGTGTACGAGCGGCTGGGGTTCGTCACGCACGAGGTGGACCTGATGTACCGGACGGAGACCTGAGCCGTGCCGCGGACGCGTGCGCTCCACGTCCGGCCCGCCACCGGCTCCGACCTGCCCGTGCTCGTCGCTCTCCGGGACGACGCGGCCCGCTGGATGTCGGCCCGTGGCATCACCGGGCAGTGGCGTCCCGGCGAGTTGGACGAGGACCACTTCCGCCGGGTCATGGCCGGCGGCGAGGTCTGGCTCGCGGAGTCCGGCGGACGTCTCGCGGGCGCCTGGGAGTTGTGGTGGCAGGACGAGGACGCCTGGGGACCGCGGCCACCGGTGGCCGGATACGTGCACCGGCTGATGGTGGACCGGACCGCCGCGGCGCCCGGGACGGGGCGGCTGCTGCTCGCCGCCGCGGAGGGCCGGGTGGCCGCGGCGGGGCGCACGGCGGTGCGCCTGGACTGCCTGGCGACGAACGCCCCGCTCAACGCGTACTACCGCGAGGCCGGTTACCGGGTGGTGGGACGCAAGGAGGGCAAACCGCAGCCGGGCGGGGCGCCCAAGTCCTTCACGCTGATGGAGAAGCGCCTCGGGTAGGCGGGTGTCGCGCCCACGCCGGACGCCAGGTCTCGCCCCGCGGGGGCAGCGGACGGGTCGCCGTCAGGTAGTCACGCAGGGCGCTCAAGCCCGGATGCGGGTTGTCCGTGCGCCAGAGCAGGGAGTGCGGGTAGACGGGGACCGGGTCCCGCAGCGGCACGAGCCGCAGGTCGTGCGCGACCGGCCAGACGTGCGGGGTCCGTTCGCTGAGGATGGTCGCCACGGTCGGGGAGCCGGCGACCGTGTCGAGGAGCGCCTCCAGGCCGAAGTTGGGCCCGATGGTGTCGATGGCCGGCCCGAAGGCCGCGGCGAATTCCTCGTAGTAGGCGTGCCACTCGGTCCCGGGCACGTTGCCCGGCATCCAGATCCGGTGCCCGGCCAGCTGCGCGGGTGTCACCCGGTCGGCCCGGGCGAACGCGTGGCCGGGGCCGACGCACAGCTGGAGCGGCTCGTCGAGGACCGGGGTGGCCGTGATGCCGTCGGGGAGCCGTTGCCCGGGCATGGTGACGGCGCGGAAGGTGGCGTCGACGGCCCCGTCCCGCACGGCGGTCACGGCCGTCTCCCCGTCGAACAGCGTGACGACGTCCAACGCGGTGTCCGGGTGCGCCCGGTGGAAGTGCTGCACCAGCCCGCCGGTGGCGGCCCGGCGTCCCACGACGTCCACCCGCAGCACCCGGTCCCCGGGCCGTACGGCGGCCATCGCCCGCTCCTCCGCCTGGAGCACGACCCGGGCGTGCGGCAGCAGGGCCTGCCCGTCGATGGTGAGCTCCGCCCCTCGCGGCGTACGGACCAGCAGCCGCACCCCGAGGTCCTTCTCCAGCGCGGCGATCCGCTTGGACACGGCCTGCTGGGTGAGGGCCAGGTCCACGGCGGCCTTCTGGAACTGCCCGGAGTCGGCGATGGCGACGAAGGCGCGTACGGCTTTCAGATCCACAAGGGCAGCCTAGCGGCACAACGGGTGGTTGTCGGAAGGGTGGGAAGAACCCGACCTCCCTGCGCTCTCTCCCCCGTGTGCACAACCACCCGGCGTGCGATCTCTCCTACCGGAGGACCAGCCGGCCCAGGACCCGGCACCCCAGGGGCTCCAGCGCGCGGAGCGCGCCCAGCGGCACCGCCGCCGCCGGCCCGACCGCCCACCGGCCGTGCGCGGCCGCCCACCGCACGTCCCGCACCGGCGCGAACAGCGCCCAGCGGCCGGGTCAGAACAGCATGGCCAGAACGGCCGTGGTCAACAGCCCGCCCGCGACACGACGCCGTCGACGACGCCGAGGTCGGCGCACCGCCCCCGCGGCCGGGCCCGGAGCCACGGCGCGTAACGCCGGTACTGCTCCTCGAAGGCACGCCGGTCGCCTCCGCGGCCATGGCCCGCAGCAGCTCCCCGTCGCTTCTCGTATCGCTCACGTCTCCTCATCGGACGGCCCGGGTCGAACGGTTCACGAAAGCACGCTTGACTTTCCGGCCCTCCTTCCACCACCCTTTCACTACTCAATTAGTGAAAGGGTGGTTCCGGTGGTCGAGTACCGCATCGACCGGCGCAGCGGCGTGGCCACCTACGTCCAGATCGTCCAGCAGACCAAACAGGCCCTGCGCCTGGGCCTGCTGGAGCCTGGTGACAAGCTCCCCACGGCCCGCGAGGTCGTGGAGGCCACCGCCATCAATCCGAACACGGTCCTCAAGGCCTACCGGGAGCTGGAGCGCGAGGGCCTGGTGGAGGCCCGCCG
Organism: Streptomyces sp. NPDC096046; assembly: GCF_040303285.1. NCBI lineage: Bacteria > Bacillati > Actinomycetota > Actinomycetes > Kitasatosporales > Streptomycetaceae > Streptomyces > Streptomyces sp. NPDC096046. The sequence continues at coordinate 128,334 of NZ_JBEOSZ010000013.1, forward strand.
CGGACTGGGCACCTTCGTCCGCAAGTCCCTGAGCACCGCCCCCGCCGACTCCCCGCTCCGCGGGGAGCTGGACGCCTGGGCGGCCCGGGCGCGCGAGGCCGGCCTGGAGCGCGAGGACGTGGCCGCCCTCTTCACTTCCGTACTCGACGCGCAGTTCGCAGACTTCAAGGGGGACGTATGACCGACACCGCCATCGAGGCGGCGGCGCTGGGCAGGAGGTTCGGGCGACGCCGCGGGGCCGCGCTGGAAGGCTGCGCCTTCCAGCTTCCCGCGGGCGGCGTCTGCGCCGTCACCGGCCCGAACGGCGCCGGCAAGTCCACCCTGCTCGCCCTGGCGGCCGGCCTGATCCGCCCCACCGAGGGCACCATCACCGTCCTCGGCCAGAGCCCGGCGGCGGCCCGCGAGCGCCTCGCCTACGTCGCGCAGGACAAGCCCCTGTACCCCCATCTCACCATCGCCGGCACCCTGCGGCTCGGCCGGGACCTCAACCCCCGCCGCTGGGACGCCCGGACCGCCGAGCGGATCGTCGCGGAGGGCGGCCTCGACCCGGACACGAAGATCCGTGCGCTCTCCGGAGGCCAGCGCACCCGCGTCGCGCTCGCCCTCGCCCTCGGCAAACGCCCCGAACTGCTGCTCCTGGACGAGCCGATGGCCGACCTCGACCCCCTCGCCCGGCACCAGCTCACCGCCACGCTCATGGCCGACGCCGCCGACCGTGGCACCACGATTGTCATGTCCTCGCACGTCGTCGCGGAGCTGGAGGGCTCCTGCGACCACCTGCTGCTGCTCGGCTCGGGCCGCGTCCGGCTCGCCGGGCCGCTGGACGACCTGCTCTCCGCGCACACCCTGGTCACGGGCCGGACGGGCGACGCCCTGGCCCCGCACACCGTGGTCGAGTCCCGCACCACCGGCCGCCAGCTGACCGCCCTGGTCCGGCCCGCCGGCCCCCTCGGCGACGGGCTACGGGGCGACCGCCCCTCCTTGGAGGAGGTCGTTCTGGCCCACCTGCGCTCACCCGACACCCCACCGCTCCAACTCGACGCGCGGGAGGCCGCCGTATGACCGCCATGACCGAGCGGGCACCCGCGACCACCGCCCGGCGCTCCCCGCAGTCGCGCGGCCTGCTCCTGGCCATGCTTCGGCTGCACCGCACGGCGCTGTACTTCTGGCTCGGGCTGGTGGCGGTGGCCGGCGGGGCACTGCTGTGGGCCATCGGGCCGGGAGCGGACGCCGCCTGGGCCGAGTACACCGACCTGGGCTGCGGCGGGCCCCGCCCGAACCTGGGCTGCGACTCCCCGGGGCCCGCGAACGTCCGCTACCAGACGGCCGTGGCAGTCGGCACCGGCCTCCTCGGGCTCCTCCCCCTGCTCACCGGCGCGTGGGCGGGCGGGGCGCTCATCGGCCGCGAGCTGGAGAGCGGCACCGCCCGACTGGCCTGGACCCAGTCGGTCTCCCCGGCCCGCTGGCTGGCCGCCAAGCTCGCTGTCCCGGCCCTGCTGCTGCTGGCGGGCACGTTCACGCTGACGCTGCTGCACCGCGTGCTGTGGTCGTCGAACCGTTCCCTGATCGGCGCCATGGGCTGGCGCGCGTGGCACGACGACGGCGTCTTCGAGGTCAACGGCACCATCGCCGCCGCCCAGGCCCTCGCCGCGCTGGCCGTCGGCGTCCTGGTGGGCCTGCTGGTGCGCCGGACGCTGCCCGCCCTCGGCGTAGCGGTCCTGGCCGTCTTCTCGCTCAGCAGCCTCCTCGACGACCTGCGCCCACACCTGTGGCCGGTGGAGACCGTCGTGACGGCCCCGGACACGACTCCCGGCTCCGGCGGCATGATCGTCGAGGACGGTGCCCTGACCGCCACCGGTGCCCGCGTCACGTACCCGGCGTGCACGGGCGAACCCGCTTGCGACGCCGAGCACGGCATCACCCACTACTACGCCGACCACCACCCGGCCTCCCACTTCTGGCCCCTCCAGCTGGTGGAGACCGGCATCCTCCTCGCCGTCGCCGCCCTGGCCACCGGAATCGCCTTCGCCGTGCTGCGCCGCCGCACGGGAACCGCCGTATGACCGCAGCGGCCCGCCCCGCCCTCCACCGGGGCGGCCCGCTGCGGGCGGTGCCGCGGACCCACCGTGCGGCCCTCGTCCTGTAGCGGCGAGGGCCGTGCCGGCGGCGGGCAGGGCCCGCGCTCCACGGAGTGATGGACGCGCGGCCCGCCCCTCCGGGACACTCCCGGACGTGCGGCGCCCCCGAATGCCGTCCACAGCCTGTGGACAGCCGCCCGGCCCCCTCACCCGGCCCCGCGGACCCCCGCGAGCCGCCCCCCGCTATCCCGCACGTCATGTCCCCGTAACCGTCGATTCAGACGAGCTTGCGAAGCTCGGCCAATGAATCCCGCCGTGCCCGAGCCTCCCCCGCCCCGCGAGGGTCCCGAGGGAAACGGGAGCACTCATGTGACACCCCCGCTCCCGCCCGCGCTGTCCGACGCGCCCGTGATGCTCGCGGCGCGGAAGAATGGGTCCATGAGCCAGCCGAAGACCCAGGCACAGGTCCAGCACGCGCAGCCCTCCGTGGGCTCCATAGCAGCCCACCGCCCCCACACGGTGTCGGCGGCGGTCTCCGATCTGGAACCGGACATCGACGCCGACCTCGACGCGTACGAGGAATCGCCGTACGACGGGCCCCAGCTGCCGCAGGGGCGGTTCCTGGACCGGGAGCGCAGCTGGCTCGCGTTCAACGAGCGGGTCCTCGAACTCGCCGAGGACCCGAACACGCCCCTGCTGGAGCGGGCCAACTTCCTCGCGATCTTCGCCAGCAACCTGGACGAGTTCTTCATGGTCCGGGTGGCCGGACTGAAGCGCCGTATCGCCACCGGCGTGGCCACCCGCTCCGCCTCCGGCCTCCAGCCGCGCGAGGTGCTGGAGATGATCTGGGCCCGCTCGCGCGAGCTCATGGCCCGGCACGCCGCCTGCTACCACGAGGACGTCGCCCCCGCGCTCGCCGAGGAGGGCATCCACCTGGTCCGCTGGAACGAACTGCAGGAGAAGGAGCAGGCCCGCCTGTTCACCCTGTTCCGGCACCAGATCTTCCCCGTGCTGACCCCGCTGGCGGTCGACCCGGCGCACCCCTTCCCGTACATCTCCGGCCTGTCCCTCAACCTGGCCGTCGTCGTACGGAACCCGGTCACGGGCCACAAGCACTTCGCCCGCGTGAAGGTGCCGCCGCTGCTGTCCCGCTTCCTGGAGAGCTCCCCGGGCCGCTACGTCCCCATCGAGGACGTCATCGCCGCCCACCTGGAGGAGCTGTTCCCGGGCATGGAGGTCCTGGAGCACCACGCCTTCCGCCTCACCCGCAACGAGGACCTGGAGGTCGAGGAGGACGACGCCGAGAACCTCCTCCAGGCCCTGGAGAAGGAGCTCATGCGGCGCCGCTTCGGGCCGCCGGTGCGCCTGGAGGTCGAGGAGTCCATCGACCGCGAGGTCCTGGACCTGCTGGTGCGCGAGCTGAAGATCGGCGAGGCCGAGGTCTACCCGCTGCCCGGCCCGCTGGACCTCACCGGCCTGTTCCGCATCGCCTCACTGGACCGGCCCGAGCTGAAGTACCGCAAGTTCGTCGCCGGCACCCACCGCGATCTCGCCGAGGTCGAGTCGGCGTCCCCGCCGGACATCTTCGCCGCGCTGCGCGAGCGGGACGTGCTGCTGCACCACCCGTACGACTCCTTCTCCACCTCCGTCCAGGCCTTCCTGGAGCAGGCGGCCGGCGACCCGGACGTCCTCGCGATCAAGCAGACCCTGTACCGCACCTCCGGCGACTCCCCGATAGTCGACGCGCTCATCGAGGCCGCCGAGACCGGCAAGCAGGTCCTGGTGCTGGTCGAGATCAAGGCCCGCTTCGACGAGCACGCCAACATCAAGTGGGCGCGCAAGCTGGAGGAGGCCGGCTGCCACGTGGTCTACGGCCTGGTCGGCCTGAAGACCCACTGCAAGCTGTCGCTGGTGGTCCGCCAGGAGGGCGAGACGCTGCGCCGCTACAGCCACGTCGGCACCGGCAACTACCACCCGAAGACGGCCCGCCTCTACGAGGACCTCGGGCTGCTCACGGCCGACCCCCAGGTCGGCGCGGACCTCTCGGACCTCTTCAACCGCCTGTCCGGCTACTCGCGCCGGGAGACCTACCGCCGGCTGCTCGTGGCGCCCAAGTCGCTGCGCGACGGCCTGGTCTCGCGGATCACCAAGGAAGTCCAGCACCACCGTGCGGGGCGCCCCGCGTACGTCCGCATCAAGGTCAACTCGATGGTCGACGAGGCCGTCATCGACGCCTGCTACCGCGCCGCCCAGGCGGGCGTGCCGGTGGACATCTGGGTGCGCGGCATCTGCGCGGTGCGCCCGGGCGTGGCGGGCCTGTCGGAGAACATCCGGGTCCGCTCGATCCTCGGCCGCTTCCTGGAGCACTCCCGGGTGTTCGCCTTCGGCAACGGCGGCGAGCCCGAGGTGTGGTTCGGCAGCGCCGACATGATGCACCGCAACCTCGACCGCCGGATAGAGGCCCTGGTCCGGGTCACCGACCCGGCCCACCGGGCAGCCCTGAACCGGCTGCTGGAGACCGGCATGTCCGACTCCACCGCCTCCTGGCACCTCGGCCCGGACGGCGACTGGACCCGGCATGCGACCGACGCGGACGGACAGCCCCTGCGCAACGTCCAGGAGATGCTCATAGACGCCCGGAGGCGCCGGCGTGGCACAGCGACACCTTGACCCGACGAGCCCCCTGGCCGGGCCCGCCCCCACCGGAGACACCCTCGCGGGCTATCTGCGGGCCCAGGCCACGGAGTTCCTCCGAGCGCTGCGCCTGCACCGGGAGACGGGGGCGGGGGCGAACGGCTCGGAGGGGTCCGCCGAGGCGGCCCGCGCCCTGCGCCGCTCGGCCCGCCGCGTCAGCGCCGGCCTGCACACCTTCCAGTCCCTCCTCGACACCGACTGGTGCGAGGCGATGCGCCCCGAACTCGCCTGGGTGTCGGGGACGCTGGCCATGGAGCACGCGTACACGGCCCGGCTGGAGCGCCTGCTGACGGCGCTGCACCGCCTGTCGGGTTCCACGGCCCGTCCGGCGCAGACGGGTGCGCGGGCGGGCGCGACGGCACCCGCCGAGGCCGGTGCCCCCGCCCAGGAACGCGGCGATCTCACCGTGGGCGCCGCCAAGGCGGGCGCCCTGCTCGACCGGCAGCTGACCCTCGCCCGCACCCGGGCCCATTCCACGGCCCTGCAAGCCCTGGGCAGCAGCCGCTTCCACGCCGTCGCGGACAAGGTCGCCGTCCTGGCCAGCGAGGTCCCCCTCACCAGGACCGCCGGCGGCACCGACCTGCGCCCCCTCGCCACCGCCGCCCAGGACCGCCTCGCCGACGCCGTGGCCGCCCTCCCCCTCGTCACCGCCGGGAACCCGTACAACGCCGCGGCCCTCGTCCACGGCCTGTCCCCGGACACGGTCCCGCATCCGCAGGACGCGCCGTGGCACCAGGTCCGTCTGCTGCTGCGCCTGCACCGCTACGCCCGCGAGGCCGTCAGCGGCCCCCAGGGCAACGCGGTGGTCGACCTGCGCCTGCTCTCCGCCGGACAGGCTCTGAACCGGCACCGTGACGCCTCGGAGGCGGGTGCGGCGGCGGCCCAGGCGGCCCGCACCCCCCGGATCGCTCCCGCCACGGCGTACGCCCTGGGCGTGCTCCACGCCGACCAGCGGCACGAGGTGGAGGCGGCGCGCTTCGCGTTCCAGCAGTGCTGGCAGACAGAGGTGGTGAGCCCCGGATGAGCCCGGATGTCCCCGGCACCACCGTCCGGGCGGCCGGCTGCGTCCTGTGGCGCCGCACCGCCACCGGCGAGTTGCGGCTGTGCCTGGTCCACCGGCCGAAATACGACGACTGGTCCTGGCCGAAGGGCAAGCTGAAGCCCGGCGAGGAGGCACTCGCGGGTGCCCTGCGCGAGGTGGCGGAGGAGACGGGCTGCCGGGCCGAGCCGGGCGCCGAGCTGTCCGACCAGCGCTATCTGGCCGACGGCCGTCCCAAGCACGTCCGCTACTGGGCGGCCGAGGCTCTGTCCTGTGCGTTCTCCCCGACGGACGAGGTGGACCGGGTCCTGTGGCTGGCGCCCGCCACCGCGCGTGCCCGTCTCACCCGGCCGGACGACCGGCCCCTGGTCGACGAACTGCTGGCCGTTCTGCGTCCGCCCCGGACCGCCGGCTGACCGGACGGTCCCGTTTCGTCCGCGAAAGCGCGATGCCGTCGCGCTCTCCCCGTAAGCATTCCGTGACCTCACCAGGCCTTAGGCAGGGGTTCACCCCTCGTTCATGTGCGGCCATCGGCGCCTTCACCTGATCTGCCTAATTTCGGCCTTACCGACGCGAGCCGCGCCTGCTGAGTGCGACCGCGTCAGCGTCACTCAGACTTCGCACGCCGCCGATTCAGGACGGCGGCTCCTGGAAGGAACTCAAGTGAAGCTTCAGCGCATGAACCGGCGGGCCCTCGCTCTCGGTGCTCTCGCCGTCTCCGGCGCCCTGGCCCTCACGGCGTGCGGCTCCGACGACACCGGCAACCCGGGCGAAGGCTCCTCCAACGCCGCCGCCCAGAGCAACATCAAGTGCGACGACGCCAAGGGCCAGCTGCAGGCGTCGGGCTCCTCCGCGCAGAAGAACGCGATCGACGCGTGGGTCAAGCAGTACACCGCGGCCTGCAAGAGCGTGCAGGTCAACTACAACCCGACCGGCTCGGGCGCGGGCATCACCGCGTTCCTGCAGGGCCAGACCGCGTTCGCCGGCTCGGACTCCGCGCTGAAGCCCGAAGAGGTCGAGCAGTCCAAGAAGGTCTGCACCGGCGGCCAGGCCATCGACATCCCGATGGTCGGCGGCCCGGTCGCCGTCGGTTACAACGTGGAGGGCGTCGACAACCTCGTCCTGGACGCGCCCACCCTCGCCAAGATCTTCGACAGCAAGATCACCAAGTGGAACGACCCGTCGATCGAGAAGCTCAACCCCGACGCCACGCTGCCGGACCTCAAGATCCAGGCCTTCCACCGCTCGGACGAGTCCGGTACGACGGACAACTTCACCAAGTACCTGAAGGCCGCCGCGCCGAAGGACTGGAAGTACGAGCCGGGCAAGGCCTGGGAGGCCAAGGGCGGCCAGTCCGCGCAGGGCTCCTCCGGCCTGGCCCAGCAGGTGAAGCAGACCTCGGGCGCGATCTCGTACTTCGAGCTCTCCTACGCCAAGGACGGCATGAAGACGGTCAGCATCGACACGGGCGCCTCCAAGCCGGTCGAGGCCACCCTGGACAACGCCACCCAGGCCATCGCCGCGGCCAAGCAGGTCGGCACCGGCAAGGACCTCTCCCTCGAGCTCGACTACGCGACCAAGGCCGAGGGCGCCTACCCGATCACGCTGGTGACCTACGAGATCGTCTGCGACAAGGGCAACAAGGCCGACACGCTCCCCGCGGTCAAGTCCTTCCTCGGCTACATGGCCTCCGAGGACGGCCAGGGCCTGCTGAAGGACGCCGCCTACGCCCCGATGCCCGAAGAGGTCATCACCAAGGTCCGCGAGACCGTCAACGGCCTGAGCTGACCTGAGTGTGCGGCCCGGTCCCGACCGGGACCGGGCCGCATCGTCCGGTGCACCGCCGCCAGGAGCCCTCCCGCACACGGGACGGCTCCGCAGACCGGAGAACCCGATGGACATAACGACACAGAATCCCAGCGCACCACCCAAGCCGTCCGAGGCCGAGCAGAAGCGCGCCGCGCGCGGCGCCACCCGTCCCGGAGACCGGATCTTCCTCGGCCTCTCCCGCGGGTCCGGCATCCTCGTGCTGGTGATCATGGCCGCCATCGCGGCCTTCCTGACCTATCGCGCCGCCCTCGCGATCAGCAAGGACGAGGCCAACTTCTTCACCACCTTCGAGTGGAGCCCCAGCGGCACGCCGCCGGTCTTCGGCATCGCGGTCCTGGCCTTCGGCACCATCGTCTCGTCGATCATCGCCATGGTCATCGCCGTGCCGATCGCGGTCGGCATCGCCCTGTTCATCACGCACTACGCCCCGCGCAAGCTCGGCGGCCCCATCGCGTACGTGATCGACCTGCTCGCCGCGGTGCCGTCCATCGTCTACGGGCTGTGGGGCGCCCTCGTGCTCGTGCCGCACCTGGACGGGCTCTACGGCTGGCTGGACGACTACCTCGGCTGGACCGGCCTCTTCCAGTGGAACGGCGGCGCCGCCCGCTCGCTGTTCACCGTCGGCATCGTGCTCGCGATCATGATCCTCCCGATCATCACCAACGTGAGCCGCGAGGTCTTCCGCCAGGCCCCGCAGATGATCGAAGAGGCGGCCCTCGCCCTCGGCGCGACGCGCTGGGAGGTCATCCGCATGTCCGTCCTGCCCTTCGGCCGCTCCGGCGTCATCTCCGCCTCGATGCTCGGCCTCGGCCGCGCGCTCGGCGAGACCATGGCCGTCGCCATGGTGCTCTCGCCGACCTTCGACATCACCACCAGCCTGCTCAACCCGGGCGGTGGCACCTTCGCCCAGAACATCGCCAGCAAGTTCAACGAGGCCACCGAGCTGGGCCGGGACGCGCTGATCGCGTCCGGTCTCGTGCTCTTCGTCATCACCCTGCTGGTCAACGGCGCGGCCCGCCTGATCATCGCCCGCCGCAAGGAGTACTCGGGGGCCAACGCATGAGCAACGCAACCCTCTCCGGCAAGCAGCCGAGCGCCCTGCGCGGCGCGACCCTGCCCAAGTGGTTCGCCTGGGCGGTGGCCGCCGGCTCGATCGCCCTCGGTCTCGGCGTCAGCGCAGCGGCCGGGCTGCACAGCGACATCCAGTGGGCTTTGATCGCCGCAGGCCTGTTCGTCCTCGGGTCGTACGCCATCTCCGCGCGCGTCGAGGGCAAGCGGCAGGCCAAGGACCGGACGGCGACCAGCTTGGTGTGGGTCGCGTTCCTCCTCGCCGTCATCCCGCTGATCTCCCTGATCTGGGAGACCGTGAAGCGCGGTGTCAAGGTCTTCGACCTGTACTTCCTCACCCACTCCATGGGTGTGGTCGCCGACAGCGAGCCCGGCGGCGGTATCTACCACGCCATCCTCGGCACGCTGGAGCAGGTGGGCATCGCCACCCTGATCTCCGTGCCGGTGGGCGTGCTGACCGCGGTCTACCTCGTCGAGTACGGGCGCGGCAGGCTCGCGCAGGCCGTCACCTTCTTCGTCGACGTCATGACGGGCATCCCGTCGATCGTCGCGGGTCTGTTCATCCTCAGCATCGTCCTGATGCTCGACCTCGGTCCCACCGGCTTCGCCGGTTCGCTGGCCCTGTGCATCCTGATGATCCCGGTGGTCGTCCGCTCCACGGAGGAGATGCTCAAGCTCGTCCCCAACGAGCTGCGCGAGGCGTCGCTGGCGCTGGGCGTGCCGAAGTGGCGCACCATCCTGAAGGTCGTCATTCCGACGTCCCTGGGCGGCATCACCACCGGCGTGATGCTCGCGATCGCGCGCATCACCGGGGAGACCGCTCCCGTGCTGCTGCTGGTCTGGGGTACGAACTTCATCAACGCCAACCCCTTCAAGGACCCGCAGGCCTCGCTGCCGATGTACATCTACCTGCAGTACGCCAACAGCGGTGGCTCCGGCGCGGCCTACGACCGGGCCTGGGCGGCGGCGCTGACGCTCATCGCGTTCATCATGGTCCTGAACCTGGCGGCCCGCGGCATCGCCCGCTGGAAGGCCCCGAAGACCGGTCGCTGAAGCGGCCATACAGCGACTGACTGAGTCTGGAAGTGAAGTAGTCATGGCCAAGCGAATCGACGTAAGCGGACTGACCGCCTACTACGGCTCCCACAAGGCGATCGAGGACATCTCGATGACCGTCGAGCCGCGCTCGGTGACGGCGTTCATCGGCCCGTCCGGCTGCGGCAAGTCGACGTTCCTGCGCACGCTGAACCGGATGCACGAGGTCACCTCGGGCGGCCGGGTCGAGGGCAAGGTGCTCCTCGACGACGAGGACCTCTACGGATCGGGCATCGACCCGGTGTCCGTGCGCCGTGAGGTCGGCATGGTGTTCCAGCGGCCGAACCCGTTCCCCACGATGTCGATCTTCGACAACGTGGCGGCGGGCCTGCGGCTGAACGGCAACTACAAGAAGAACGAGCTGTCGGACATCGTCGAGCGGTCCCTCAAGGGCGCGAACCTCTGGAACGAGGTCAAGGACCGCCTGAACAAGCCCGGCTCGGGCCTGTCGGGCGGCCAGCAGCAGCGCCTGTGCATCGCGCGGGCGATCGCGGTGGAGCCGAACGTCCTGCTCATGGACGAGCCCTGCTCGGCCCTGGACCCGATCTCCACCCTGGCGATCGAGGACCTGATCGGCGAGCTGAAGGAGCGCTTCACGATCGTCATCGTGACGCACAACATGCAGCAGGCGGCGCGCGTCTCCGACCGCACCGCGTTCTTCAACCTGTCGGCGGTCGGCCAGCCCGGCAAGCTCATCGAGATCGACGACACGGAGCGCATCTTCTCCAACCCGTCGATCCAGGCGACGGAGGACTACATCTCCGGCCGCTTCGGCTGATCCGGCCCGCCGAGTCTCCTCGCGGTGCTGCATGGCGGTGCCACCGCGAGGCCGAAAAGGGCCCGCCCCCGGCTCCCGGGGGCGGGCCTTTTCGCGTCCGCGGCGGTACCGGCCGGTTACAGGAAGACCAGCTGCACGATCCCGTAGGACGCCGCGGCCACCAGTGCGGCCGCCGGCATCGTGATGAACCACCCCAGGATGATGTTCTTGGCGACGCCCCAGCGCACGGCGTTCACCCGCTTCGTGGCCCCGACGCCCATGATCGCGGAGGTGATCACATGGGTCGTGGAGATCGGCGCCCTGAACAGGAACGCCGAGGTGAACATGATCGTCGCGCCCGTCGCCTCCGCCGCGAAGCCCTGCGGCGGGTCCAGCTCGATGATCTTCCGCCCCAGGGTCCGCATGATCCGCCATCCACCGGCGTACGTTCCCAGCGACAGCATCACCGCACAGGCGACCTTGACCCACACGGGAATCGGATCGCCGTAGTCCTCGACATCGGCGATGACGAGCGCCATCACCACGATGCCCATGGTCTTCTGCGCGTCCTGCAGACCGTGCCCGAGCGCCATGCCGGCCGCCGAGACGGTCTGCGCTATCCGGAAACCCCTCTTGGTCTTGTGCGGGTTGGCGTTCCGGAAGAGCCACATGATGGCGGTCATCACCAGATAGCCGGCCAGCAGACCGACCACCGGGGAGATGAACATGGGGAGGACGACCTTCTCCAGCACCCCCTGCCAGTAGACCGTCGTCCCGCCGGCCAGCGCGGCACCGACCATCCCGCCGAACAGCGCGTGCGAGGAGGACGAGGGCAGCCCGAAGTACCAGGTGATGAGGTTCCAGACGATCGCGCCCACCAGCGCGGCGAAGAGGATCCCCATCCCCTTCGACCCCGTCGGTGTCTGGATCAGGCCCTCACTGACCGTCTTGGCGACACCGGAGCCCATGAACGCACCGGCGAGGTTCATCACCGCGGCCATGGCCAGCGCGGCCCTCGGCGTCAGCGCACGGGTCGAGACGGACGTGGCGATCGCGTTCGCCGAGTCGTGGAAGCCGTTGGTGTACGTGAAGAAGAGCGCGACCCCGATGGTCACGACCAGAGCAAGGTTGTCCATGAAAGGTTCAGGACTCCTTGACGGCGATGGTCTCCACCGTGTTCGCCACGTGCTCGAAGGCGTCCGCCGCTTCCTCCAGCACGTCCACGATCTGCTTCAGCTTGAGGACGTCCATCGCGTCGTACTTGCCGTTGAAGAGGTGCGCCAGGAGCTTGCGGTGGATCTGGTCGGCCTGGTTCTCCAGCCGGTTGACCTCGATCCAGTACTCGGTGAGGTTCTCCATGGTGCGCAGGTGCGGCATCGCTTCGGCGGTCAGCTCGGCGGCGCGCGCCAGGACCTCGATCTGCTGCTCGACGCCCTTGGGCAGTTCCTCGACGTTGTAGAGGACGACCAGGTCGACGGCCTCCTCCATGAAGTCCATGATGTCGTCGAGGGACGAGGCGAGGGTGTAGATGTCCTCGCGGTCGAACGGCGTGATGAACGAGGAGTTCAGCTGGTGGAAGATCGCGTGCGTGGCATCGTCACCTGCGTGTTCCGCTGCCCGCATACGCTCTGCGATCTCGGCCCGGGCGGGTGTGTCCGCCCCGAGCAGTTCCATGAGGAGCTTCGAGCCCGTGACGATGTTGTCCGCGGAGGCGGCGAACATGTCGTAGAAGCTCGTCTCCCTGGGGGTCAGACGAAAGCGCACGTGGGGTCCTCGGGGTGCTTCGGTTTCGGTCAGGCAGATGCTAGGCGCAACATCCGGCCACGGCTATCGGCCGCCCACCAGTGTCGCCCATGGGGCACCGTGGTGAGCACGGGGGCGGTTCCAGGGCCGTATACCCAGCAAAGTTCGGTACCATATACCTACCAGGGGTATATGTCGGCTCCCTGCCCACCAGGAGGAAGCGATGACGGACGTGACCGACACCACAGATGTCGCTCGAGTCACCCCCGGCACCGCCGGTGCGGACGCGACGCCCGATCACGACCACGGTGTGCACGGGTACCACCAGCAGAAGGACGAGCACCTCAAGCGCCTGCGCCGTATCGAGGGCCAGATCCGCGGCCTGCAGCGCATGGTCGACGAGGACGTCTACTGCATCGACATACTCACGCAGGTCTCCGCCTCCACCAAGGCCCTGCAGTCCTTCGCCCTGCAACTGCTGGAGGAGCATCTGCGGCACTGCGTCGCCGACGCCGCCCTCAAGGGCGGTGACGAGATCGACGCCAAGGTGAAGGAGGCGACCCAGGCGATCGCCCGCATGCTGCGGACCTGACCCGGGCCCGGGCTCGCGAGACGCCCGGATTCAGCGCCGTGCGGACTCCCGCTCCTCGGCCACCTTCAGCACCTCGTCGATGCTCTCCAGGCTGAGCCGCTCCTGGGCCGCCGAGGCCGCGATGATCAGCTCCCCGCACAGCTCGATCTCGGCGAGGGCCACGTGGTCCTGAACTGCCGTACCGCCGACCGGAGCCACGTGCGTCACCTCGTCTCTGCCGTCACCGGCTTCCTAGAGTAGGGAGCGGCCTACACACCGCGCATGGCACGGACGGGCTAGTTCACGCCGGTCACTCCTCGGCGATCTCGCCCGCGTAGATGTCGTCCGCGTGCGGCAACCGTACGCGCACCGAGGCCCCGAAATCGTAGAGCAGGGTGGTGGAGGCGACGGCCACGGGGCTCTTCTGCTGCCCGTTGAGGAAGCTGAACCGGTGCCTGACCTTGCGGATGCGCCCCTCGTCGTCGAGGTAGGCGTCGAAGGGCACGTCCGCGGTGGCGAACCCCTTGGCCGCCGCTTTCAGGGACCCCTTGTTCCCCTTGGACGCACGCCGGGCCGCGTCGGAGAGGTCCGCCGTCCCCCGGTAGTGCCGCACCCCGGTCCCCGCGACCTCCGTCCGGCCCACATACGTCGCCGTCCGCGTCCCGAGCAGCACCTCGGCCGCCGTGAACGGATCGGTGGCCCCGCCGGTGACGAGGTTGCCGTCGGACAGGGTCCGCGTGTCCACCCGCACCCATTTGTCCGCGGGCACTCCGGCGCCCCGGTTCTTCATGAACAGCGCGCCCGGTGCGAGCAGCTCGGTGATCGGCCGGCGCTCGGCGGCCCCCGCGGGATCCTGCGGCAGCAGCACCTTGAGCCGCCCCCTCCGCTCGCGGTAGTCGTACACCCCCGCGCCCCGGATGGTGACCCGCGTCCCGCCGGCGGCCATCTCCATCGACGTACGGGCCTTGGAGCTCCCCGCGTCGGTGAGCCGGTCGGCGGCCTGCCGCAGCGCGACGACCGCGTCCCCGCCCCGGGAGTCCCCGGCGACCGCGTCGCCGCCCGCGCACCCCGCGGTGCCCAGCCCCGCCCCGGCCAGGACCCCGGCCGCGACGAACGCCGCACCCGTCCGCCTGTGCCGCCGTTCCCGCTGCCGCCCAGTCATCGCCTGCCTACCCCCAGCCGGTACGTCCGTCACGGGCCCCCTCGTTGTTCCGGTTAACGACGGGTGTGTGCCCCCGTCACGCCAGTCCGCCCCGACCGCCGCACCCACCGTTCACCTGTGATGGGTAACGTTGCCGTCGTGGCGCAGCAGGACGGGCTGGAACCTCCCCCCAACCTCCCCGAACACCGCACGACGACCATGGAGAAGGGTCATTTCTGCGTGGCTCACTGCATCTGCGGGTGGCGCGGCCCGGCGAGAAGAGCGAGAAGCCAGGCGCGCACGGACGCGGAGAAGCACGCGACGGGTTGACGCCCGCGGTGGACGCCGCCGCGGGCAGGCGCCCGGACCATGGAACCCGCACCCCCCATCACCCCGTCTCCCAGGACGGAACCACCGGGAGGCCTCATGGAACGGCGCACGATCCTCACCGCCGGCACGGCGGCCATCGCCATGGCCGCGACCCCCTTCACCACCGCCTGCACCCCGTCGGGCACCCGCTCCGGGGCCACGGCCACCGCCACCGACGCCGTGCGCACCGCCACCACCTCACGGTCCACCGCCGCGAACTGGGCCGCCCTGGCGCGGGACCTCGACGGCCCCCTGATCCGCCCCGGCGACGCCGACTGGCCCGCGGCCAGGCAGCTCTACAACACCCGCTTCGACAGCCTGAAGCCCGCCGCGGTCGCGTACGTGTCCCATCCGGACGACATCCGCACGGCCCTGGCCTACGCCCGCGCCCACGCCCTGCGGGTGGCGATCCGCAACGGCGGCCACTCCTACGCCGGATGGTCCTCCGGCGACGGCCGTCTGATCATCGACGTCTCGAAGCTCAACCGCGTCCGGGCCTCCGGCACCACCGCCGTGGTCGGCGCCGGCGCCAAACTCATCGACGTCTACCGGGCCCTCGCCGCGAAGGGCGTCACGATCCCCGCCGGCTCCTGCCCCACCGTCGGCGTCTCCGGCCTCACCCTCGGCGGCGGCCACGGCGTGGTCTCCCGCGCCTACGGCCTGACCTGCGACAGCCTCACCCAGGCCACCCTGATCACCGCCGACGGCACACGGCTCACCGCCGACTCCCGCGAGAACAAGGACCTCTTCTGGGCCCTGCGCGGCGCCGGCAACGGCAACTTCGGTGTCGTCACGGAGCTGCGCTTCCGAACGCATCCGGCGCCGCAGGGCGTCTCGGCGTACCTGTCCTGGCCCTGGCCGAAGGCGGCGGCGGTGGTGAAGGCCTGGCAGGAGTGGGGGCCGTCACAGCCCGACGAGATCTGGTCGTCGCTCCACCTCGCCAATGCCGCGGGCGGCACCCCGACCGTCTCGGTCGCGGCCTTCTCCCTCGGCACCCACGGCGAGCTGAAGAACGCCGTCGACCGCCTGGCCGACCGCGTCGGCGCCCCGGCCCGCAGCGTCTCCCTGAAGCGCCGCTCGTACGAGGAGTCGATGGAGGTGTACGCGGGCTGCTCCTCGTTCCCGACGGACGCGCAGTGCCATCTGCCCGGCTCCACCCCGGGCCGCTCCCCGAAGGGCGCGCTCGGCCGCGAGACGTACGCCGCCGCCTCGGACTTCTTCGACCGCTCGCTGTCCACGGCCGGCATCCGCGCCCTGCTGTCGCAGATCGGCTCGGTGCGCGGCGGCACGGGCAGCATCGCGCTGACCGCCCTCGGCGGAGCGGTCAACCGCGTCTCCCCCACGTCCACGGCCTTCGTCCACCGGCGTTCGCGGATGCTGGCCCAGTACATCGCCGCCTGGCGAGCCGGGACGGGCGGTGCGACGGCCCGCGCCTGGCTGGCCTCCGCCCACCAGGCCATGCGGCCCCACGCCTCGGGCGCGGCCTACCAGAACTACACCGACCCGACCCTGAGGGACTGGCGCAAGGCGTACTACGGAGACGCGGCGACCCGCCTGACCACACTGAAGAACCGGTACGACCCCGACCGCTTCTTCACCTTTCCCCAGGCGCTGTGAGCCGCTCGCGCCTCCGCGTCAGGCGGCGAGGTCCCTCTCCGAGGCTCGCTCACTGTGAGCCTCGGGAATCACGGTGTCCTCTCCGCCGGCCCGCCCTCTGGCGCGCACCAGCCACCCCGCCCGGGGCGACCGCTCGACGGCCCGCACCACGGGCGTCAGCAGGGCCATGGCAAGCGGCGACAGCAGCAGCGCCACAGCCGTCCCCAGCGCGAACCCGCCGACGACGTCCGTCGGATAGTGCACGCCCATGTAGACGCGGATGAACCCGCCGAACAGCGCGAGCACCAGCCCGGCCAGCCCGAACCTGCGGTTGGCGACGAACAGGCCGACCGCCAGCGCCATGACGATCGTCGCGTGGTCGCTGACGAACGAGTAGTCGGTCTTGCCCTTGACGAGCACCTCGAGGCCCTGGTGGTCGAGGAACGGGCGGGGCCGCTCCACGAATCCCCGTATCGGCACGTTCACCAGTACGGCGATGCCCGCCGCCAGCGGCGCCCAGACCAGCGCCGCGACGGTGGACGCGGCGTCCTCGTCCCCGCGCCGCCTGACGGTCCACCAGCACCCCAGCACGAGCAGGACGATGGCGAGCAGCAGCCCGTACTCACCGACGAACTCCATGACGCGGTCGAACCACGGCGGCGCGTCCTTGGCCAGGCCATTGATGTCGTACAGCAGGTCGACGTCGGGGTTCGACCCGGAATCGGCGAGTCCAGCCATGGTGCTGCGGCCCCTTCGTCGTCTCTCCCGGCGCACTGTGCGTGCGCCGCTCCCGCCACCCCCGTGGTTGTAGATCCGCTTCCGCCGCACGTGTGCGGGACACGTGCCGATGAACGTCTGCTCGGCTACGTCAACAGGAACGCATGGTCCCCGCCGATACGTTCCACACTCCACCGAATGATCACGCAGACGTTATCGAAGAGAGACACGTCTTCGCAGCTCAGGGGGTTGGTTAACACACGGTTCACACCGTGGTGGGCAGTGCTTTCGCGCCATCTTCGGTGACACGGGTGGCTCCGAAGTAGTCAGGCGTGTCGATCGGGTCGAATCGGATGACGGCGCCGGTCCGGGGCGCGTCGATCATGTACCCACCTCCGACGTAAATGCCGACATGCCGGATGGCGCGGGAATTGGTGAGGTCGTCCGAGAAGAACACGAGGTCGCCGGGGAGCAGTTCGTCCCGCGAGGGGTGCGGACCGGCGTTGTACTGGTCGTTGGCGACGCGCGGCAGCTTGATGCCCACGCGCGCGTAGGCGGCCTGGGTCAGTCCCGAGCAGTCGAAGCGTCCGCCCTGCTCAGCGGTACCGGTGCCGCCCCAGAGGTAGAGGGTGCCGAGCTTCTTCTGCGCGTACTCGATCGCGCCGGCGGCCTGCTCGGAGGGGTCGACCCGCCCCGCGGGCGCGGCGAAGCTCTCCGACAGGGCCGTGATCCGCTTCACGTAGTTCCGGGTCTCGCTGTACGGCGGCACACCGCCGTACTTGATCACCGCGTAGGCCCCCGCGTTGTAGGCGGCCAGCATGTTCTCGGTCGGATTCCCGCCAACCTTCTTCACGTAGGAGGCGAGTTCGCAGTCGTAGGAGGCGGCGGAGGGAATCGCGTCCGCCGGGTCCCACACGTCGCGGTCGCCGTCGCCGTCACCGTCGATGCCGTGACTGGCCCAGGTGCCGGGGATGAACTGCGCTATGCCCTGCGCGGCGGCGTGGCTCTGGGCCCTCGGATTGAAGCCGCTCTCCTGGTAGAGCTGGGCGGCGAGCAGGGCCGGGCTGATGGCGGGGCAGAGGTTGCCCCACTTCTGCACGGTGGCCGCGTACGCGGCGGGCACCGACCCCTTGGCCAACGCTTTCGTCCCACCGGCCACGCCGCTGGCCAGGTTCCCGGCGACGAGGTAGACCCCGACGACGAGCAGCATCACGAAGGCCACGGCGGAGCTGATCGCAACACTCGCCACGATCCACGCCTTACGCACCGTCAACCGCCCCTCGCCGCCCAGGAGTCCGTGGGTCAGTGTAGAGGCGGGCGCCACGCCGGGGAATGATCACGGGGAGGAGAGTCGGGGGCGGACGGAGGAACGGGGCACGGCACGGGCAGCACGGCGAGGGCACGGCGGATGGCGGGAGGCGCACGGGATCGCGGCGCGTCACGGTGGTTCTCCGGCCGCTTCCCGGTACAGCCGCTCCGCCGCCGCGCCGAGGACCACGGTGCAGGAGACACCGGAGGTCGTGCCTCCCTGGTCGTGACCGCGGAGGACCCCGACGACCTGACCGTCGCCGTTCACCCAAGGGCTGCCGCTGGTCCCCACCGAAGCCGGGGCACACGATGCGCTGCTGGGCGCGGCGGCCGTGGGCCGCCGGCTCGGCGGTGCAGCGGACGGGCGTCTCGCGGGTGTCGGGGCACCCGGTGACGGTCACCGCGGTGGCCCCCGCGGCCGTACCCGTCACGAACCCGCCGCCGCCGACCACGTCCTCGACCCCCGCACCGCCTCGCGCGGCGACCGCTACGTCGCTGTCCTCGTGCCGTCCCTCGACCCACCCGCGCGGCAGGAAGCGCCGCACCACCGTCCAGTTCCCGTAGGGCGCGCGCCCGTCGCGGTAGCCCGGCACGAAGACCAGCCCGCGTCGCCGCCCAGGCAGTGCGCGGCGGTGACGATCAGGTTCCGGTGCGGTGCGTCGACCACGGACGCGGTGCGGAAGTGCCCGCCGGCCGGCCGGGCCGCCCGTGCGGCGGGACGAGGACCCCGATCCGGGCGCCCCGCGCGGTGACGGTCACGCCGAAGGGCCCGGCCCCGTCGTCGGCGGTCGCCGTGGACGCGGTGAGGAGAGCGACGAGGACCACGGCGATGGACAGGACGCGCTTCACCGGAGCGGCGGCTGTGGCGGGTACCCCACCGGCTCCTACCCGGCGAAGTTCCCCTACGCGAACACCACCGCCCTGAGCGACGTCACCAGCGTCGGCAACGGCAGCCGCGCCACCGGCTGCCTCCGCACCGCCCGGACGGGCTACGACGGCCCGACCGGTGCGGCCGCCCAGAAAGGGCCTGGCGCCTTCACCGGCTGACCTCCCCGCCCGTGACGGAACGTCACCTCGGGACGCCACCCGGAGCCGTCGGGGCTCGGGGCCGCCGCGGAACGAACGGGCAACGGCGACCCCGCCGCGCCCCGTTCCCCTTGCCAGGTAGCCTTCACCCGGGGAACACCGGCGCGACCACTCACCCGACCAGCCGTCAGAAACAGCCGTCAAAGGTGAAAAAGGCCGCAAGAGGGCACAACGACGGAACCGCACACCAGATTCCGCTCAGGCCTCATTGCCCGGTGTGACCTGCCGTGATACACAGAGTGACCATACGATCCTTCGCACACCGCCCGTCGCCCCCACTAGGGCCCGGCACGGAACGGTGGCAAGGTGTTCGTACGAATTCCGCCAAACAATGACGCCAAGTCGACATCCGACAGCATCATTGTCGGCGAGAATGAGGCCTGACCTCTGCATGCCCGCAGAGGATGCGGACTATCCAACAGGGGCGGTGACTTACGTGCTCTTTGCGGCCGACAAGGGAGACATCAACACCATCATCGGCGGGATCGCTCCGGACTGGGGCCCCTTCGGCAACCTGGGCAACGAGGCGAAGGTGATGATCGAGGTCGTGATGGCGGTGGCCATCCTGCTCTGCCTCGGCATCGCCATCTGGGGCGCCGCCAAACAGCGCATCGGAGCCACCGCCCTGCGGGACACCTTCAGCGCGGAACAGGGCAAGGGCCTCATCATCGCGGGCCTGACGGGCGTCTTCATCATCGGCTCACTCGGGACACTGTTCACCATCGTGTACGGCATGGCCGTATAGCCCGGGCACCGTCCGCCCGCCGGGCACACCCGGTTCCCTCTCCATCCCACCCGCCCGTCGTGCCCACCGGCTGAGGTTGCGTCTCCCTGATGTCGAGTCACCACACCGCGCCCGCGCGGGAACCAGCGCGGCTACCGTCGTACGAGGAGTATGAGAAGTACGACCGGTACGAAGCGTTTCCGCACGACGTCGAGGGGGCGTACGCGGCATGAGTCTCGGTGACGACCACGGGTCCTCCGGCGGCTACGCCGGCACGGGCCAGACCCGCACCCGCCTGCCCGACTCCGGCGACGCCTTCGGCGACCCCCGCCGCCGCGGCTCGTCCCGCAGCCTGGTCACGGTGGTGGGCGTGGTGGTCCTCCTGATCGCGGCGATCGCCTTCGCGAACCGGGGGGGTGGCGACAGCGAGGCCGGTGGCTCCGGCAGTGACAAGGCGGAGAGCTCGGCGACAGCGCCCACGGGACAGCAGCCGGTCACGTCCAAGACCGGCGACATCGCCACGGGCTACGCCCATACAGAGCAGGGCGCCCAGTCCGCAGCCACCAACTACGGCGTCGCCCTCGGGTCGGCCGACATGTACCAACTCGAAAAGCGGCACGCGATCGTCAACACCGTGTACGCACCCGATGTCGCCGCCGCCCAACTCCCCGAGTTCGACCGGGTCTACTCACAGGAGAGCTTCCTCGAGAAGCTCGGCCTCACCAAGGACGGGACCGCGCCCGACGGCCAGACCTTCGTCTCGCGCGTCGTCCCGGTCGGTACCAAGGTCACCTCCTACAACAACAGCACAGCCTCGGTCGCGCTCTGGTACACATCCCTCTTCGGCCTGTCGGGTGAGGACTCCAAGAACCCCGTGACGGAGAGTTGGTACACCACGACCTACCAGCTGAAGTGGGTCGACGGTGACTGGAAGGTCACCGGCTTCACCCAGAAGGACGGCCCGGTCCCGGTCGGGCGCG
Source organism: Streptomyces sp. NPDC096046 (assembly GCF_040303285.1). Lineage (NCBI taxonomy): Bacteria > Bacillati > Actinomycetota > Actinomycetes > Kitasatosporales > Streptomycetaceae > Streptomyces > Streptomyces sp. NPDC096046. Next base: position 149,130 of record NZ_JBEOSZ010000013.1, read on the forward strand.
ACCAAAGGGCCTCCACCGCTGAGGACATGAGCAAGGCCGTCGAGGGGTACGGAGGGTTCACCTATGCCCGGTAGGCATCACGTACTCAAACTCGGCGCCGCGGTCGCAGCGGTGCAGACGGCCGCGGTGCTGCTGGCCACCCGTGCATTCGCCGCGCCCACCCCCAGCCCCTCACCCAGCAACAACGCTTGCGACCTCCTCAGGGGCGAGGCCAGAGAAATCTGCGAGGGCGACACCGGCAGCGGTAGCGGCAGCGGGACCTCACGGTTCGACCCCGCCTCCACCCTCGACCCCCTCTCCTCCCTCGCCAAGGGCTGTGCCGACGCCGCGTCCTGGACCGTCGACAAGCTCAGCGACGCCGTGAAGGAGACCGCCAACGTCGACTTCACGAACCCCAAGTTCCTCCAGCAGTACGCCGTCGTCTTCGCCGCGTCGACGATCCTCACGCTCCTGCTCTGGCTCCTGGCCGTCGCCAAGCGGGCGGTGCGCGGCGTCCCCCTCGCCACCGCCCTGTCCGAAGCCATCGGCTTCCTGTGGCTCACGGTGCTGGCCTCCGCCTTCACCCCCCTGATCCTCTACACCGTCGTCTCCGCGACCGACGGCATCACCGAGGTCCTCGCCAAAGCCACCGGCGACCAGACCGACGCGTTCTTCGGCACCTTCTCCGAGGCCCTCAAGAAGGGCGAGGACATCGGCGGCGGCCCGATCATGCTGATCGTCGTCTCCCTGGTCAGCATCCTCGCCGCCGGCGTCCTCTGGCTGGAGCTCGTCATCAGGGCCGCCCTGCTCTACGTCGGCGCCCTCCTCGGCACCGTCGTCTACGCCGGCCTCGTCGACAAGAACCTGTGGGGCCACGTCCGCCGCTGGGCCGGCATCATGATCGCGGTCATCCTCATCAAGCCGGTCATCGTCATCGTCCTCGGCCTCGCCGGCGCGCTCTCCGCCGACGACGGCCCCGACGCCTTCTCCGCCGTCGTCTCCGGCCTCGCCATCATCCTGCTCGCCATCTTCGCCAGCGCGATGATCTACCGCTTCGTACCCGGCTTCGGCGACGAGATCGCCGGCTCCCGCAACAACCGCATCATGCGGGGCGCCGAGGGCAAGGCCGCGGCCGTCATCAGCTCCCCGGCGTCCCTGGTCGCGCAGGGCATCAAGACCCACAGCTCCCGCGCCGACCACAACGGCGGAGGCAGCCAGTCCTCCGCCCCCCGCCCCAGCAACCCCGCCTCCGGCGGAGTCGCCGCGCACAGTGCGCGCACCTCGAACGGCGGCGGATCTGTCCCCTCCGCCGCCCCCGCCCCCCGTTCGAGCAGCCCCGTCAACACTCCCCACGCCAGCAACACCCGCAACAGCAGTACCAACCGCACGGGAGGTGAAGGGCGTTGACGACCGAGTCCCACGTGTCCCATCCGGTCACGCCCCGCCGGACGTATCTGATCGGCCGCGCCCGGCCGAACGCGATCATCGGCCGCAACCGCGAGACCGGCGAGATCGCCCTGATCGTCGTGGGCGCGTTCCTCGGCATGATGTGCGGGCTCCTCGTCCCGGTGCTGTCCCTGCGCATCGTGCTGCTCGCAGGGTTCCCGATGCTGGCCCTGGCCGCGGTGTACGTGCCCTACAAGCACCGCACCTTCTACAAGTGGTTCGAGATCAACCGCAGCTACAAGCGGACCCTCAAGCGGGGCACCACCTACCGCTCCGCCGTCATCGAGGCCGGCACCCGGCTGGACGGCCGCGAGGTGGAGGTCGGCCCGCCCCCCGGCATCGGCCGCATCACCTGGCTGGCCGCCCCCTTCGGCCCCGACGAGATCGCCGTGCTCCTGCACGCCGACCGCAAGACCGTCACCGCCGCCATCGAGATCGAGGGCCCGGGCGTCGGCCTGCGCGACAGCGAGGACCAAGAGGCCCTCGTCGACCGCTTCGGCACCCTGCTCAAGCACGTGGCCAACGGCGACGGCTTCGTCACCCGCATCCAGATGCTGGCCCGCACCCTCCCGGCCGACCCGGACGCCCACGCCAAGGACGTCGCCGTCCGCGGCGACGACAAGGCCCTGCCGTGGCTCCAGGAGTCCTACGACCAGCTCCAGTCGATGGTGTCCACCAGCAGCGAGCAGCACCGCGCCTACCTCGTCGCCTGCATGCACTACACCCGCGATCTCGCCGCCGAGGCCAACGCCATGGCCCGCGCCGCCCGCGCCCACGGCGGCAAGGTCGACCGGGACGCCGGACTCGCCGTCGTCATGGCCCGCGAGCTCACCGACATCTGCTCGCGCCTGCAGGAGGCCGACATCCGCGTCCGGCAGCCCCTGGGCCAAGGACGGCTGTCCTCGCTGATCCACTCCATGTACGACCCGGACCACCCCATCGACCACATCCAGGCGATGACGAAACGCAACGCCTGGCCGGCCGAGCTGGACGCCATGGAGCCCACCTACCTCCAGGCCAAGACCCGCGAGTCCTCCACCCGCGCCCCCTGGTGCCACGCCACCGCCTGGGTGAAGGAGTGGCCGATGACCCCCGTCGGCGTCAACTTCCTCGCCCCGCTCCTCGTGCACACCCCGGACGTCATCCGCACGGTCGCCGTCACGATGGACCTCGAACCCACCGAGGTCGCCATCGAGCGCATGCTGACGGAGAAGACCAACGACGAGGCCGAGGCCTCCCGCGCCGCCAAGATGAACCGCACCGTCGACCCGCGCGACGTGGCCGCGAACTCCCGGCTCGACCAGCGCGGCGAGGACCTCGCCAGCGGCGCCGCCGGGGTGAACCTCGTCGGCTACATCACCGTCTCCTCGCGCTCCCCCGACGCCCTCGCCCGCGACAAGCGGACGATAAGGGCCTCGGCGGGAAAGTCGTACCTGAAGCTGGAGTGGTGCGACCGCGAGCACCACCGCGCCTTCGTGAACACCCTTCCCTTCGCCACCGGCATTCGGAGGTAGGACCTGATGCGGGATCCGCTGTCCGTCCTCACCGACGCCTTCACCTCCTTCCTGTTCGGGAAGGTGGAGACGACCAGGCTCCCGGTGCGCACGTCCACGGGCCAGGCCCAGGCGGTCTACCTCCCGACCGCCGCCCCGGGCCTCGGCGACTCCGGCGTCATCATCGGCCGCGAGGTGTACTCCGGAAAGGGCTACATCTACGACCCCTTCCAGCTCTACGGCCAGCAACTGCCCGCCCCCCACTGGCTGGTCCTCGGGGAGTCCGGCAACGGCAAGTCGGCGCTGGAGAAGACGTACGTCCTGCGCCAGCTCCGCTTCCGCGACCGCCAGGTCGTCGTCCTGGACGCCCAGGGCGAGGACGGCGTCGGCGAGTGGAACCTCGTCGCGCAGGAGCTGGGCATAACCCCCATCCGGCTGGACCCGATGGCGGCCCTGGACATGGGCATCCGCCTCAACCCGCTCGACCCCGCGATCACCACCACGGGCCAGCTGGCCCTGCTCCGGACGATCATCGAGGTCGCGATGGGCCACGGCCTGGACGAGCGCTCCGGCTTCGCCCTCAAGGTCGCGCACGCCTACGTCAGCGAGACGATCGTCGACCGCCAGCCGGTCCTGACCGACATCGTCGAGCAACTGCGCCACCCCGAGCCCGAGTCGGCCGAGGCGATGAACGTCGCCATAGACGACGTACGGGCCTGGGGCCTGGACGTCGCCCTGGTCCTGGACCGCCTGGTCGACGGTGACCTGCGCGGCATGTTCGACGGCCCCACCACGGTCGGCATCGACCTGGACGCCCCGCTCATCGTCTTCGACCTGTCCCACATCGACCGCAACTCCATCGCCATGCCCATCCTCATGGCCATCGTCGGCGTGTGGCTGGAGCACACCTGGATCCGCCCCGACCGGAAGAAGCGCATCTTCCTCGTCGAGGAGGCCTGGCACATCATCAACAGCCCCTTCGTCGCCCAGCTCTTCCAGCGCCTGCTGAAGTTCGGCCGCCGCCTGGGCCTGTCCTTCGTAGCGGTCGTCCACCACCTCTCGGACGTCGTCGACGGCGCGGCGGCCAAGGAGGCGGCGGCGATCCTGAAGATGGCGTCGACGAGGACGATCTACGCCCAGAAGGCCGACGAGGCGAGGGCGACGGGACGGGTGCTGGGGCTGCCCAGGTGGGCGGTGGAGATCATCCCGACGCTCACCCCCGGCATCGCCGTCTGGGACGTCAACGGCAATGTCCAGGTCGTCAAACACCTGGTCACGGAGACCGAACGCCCCCTGGTGTTCACCGACCGCGCGATGACCCAGTCCTCCGCCGACCTCGCGGACGACGCCCTGCGCGCCGCCGAGATCGAGGCGGAGGAACGGGCCGCGGCCTTCGTGGAACACCACCTGGGCGACTCCGAATCGACGGTGGCGTAGGCGCAAGGGGAGGACGCGTGAGACCGGACGACCGCCACACCCGGCGCGGCACCCAGGGGGGCATCCCCGACGGCCTGCTGGTCGGCGTACTCGCGTTCCTCCTCGGCATGACCGTGCTGGTGTGGACGGCCACGGGTCTCGCCGCCCTGTTCGCCCACGGCTCCTGGCCGTCCGGCGTCACCTTCACCCGCACCCCGCCGGCGATGCGCGGCCTCATCGCCGAGCCCCACGACATCCCGGGCGCCTGGCCCGGCACACCCCCCGGCGAACTCTCCGGCTACGGCCTGTTCTGGGGCCTGTTCATCGGCCAGCTGCTGATCCTGGTCGTCCTCACGGTGTTCGTGATGGGCACGCTGGCCCGGTGGCGAGCGGTCCGGGCGTGGCGCCGGGCGGAGAAGGCGGCGTCCGCAGCGGGACCGCCGGCACAGCACGACGCCCCGGGACCCGCGCAGCAGGACGTACAGGGACCGGCCCAGCACGACGCCCCGCCACCGGCGCGGCACGACGCCCCGACGACGACCACACCGCACGAGGTTCCCACCCCCCGCCGTGCGGCCCTCGAGCCCACCGACGTCCTGGAACCCACACCCGCGCCCGGCGGCGCCCCGCACCCGGCGGCCACGCCCGCCCCGCAGACAACCCCACCCGCGACGGCCATCCCCACCACCCCGGCGTCCCTCTTCGCGCAGGAGCAGGTGGGCGAACGGGAAAGAATCCTCGTGGCCCCGAGGGAGACCCGCCAGGCGACCGCGACCCAGGCGGTACGCGACGCCGAGGGCCCCGCTCTCGTCGTCACCTCGAACCCCACCGTCTGGCAGGACACCAAGGACGCCAGAGCCAAGCTCGGCCCCACCCACCTCTACGACCCCACCCACCTCTGCGACACCCCGTCCCGCCTCCACTGGTCCCCCACCGCCGGCTGCGAGGACCGGGACACGGCGACGCGAAGGGCCACCGCCCTCCTCACCCCCGTCCGCCCCACCGCCAAACTCGACCAGGCGGTCAGCGACACGGCCGCCACTTTGCTGCGGAGCTACCTGCACGCCGCCGCGATCGACGGCCGCACCATCCGCCACGTCCACCGCTGGTCCCAGGGCACCCAGATCCAGGACGCCGTACGCATCCTGCGCACCAGCCCCAAGGCCGCCGCCGGTTCCGCCGGTGAACTCGAAGGCGCCCTCACGGCACACCCCGAACGACGCGATATGGCCCAGCAGTTGACCACCCGCGCCCTCACGGCCCTCTCCACGGTCAACATCCGCGAAGCCTGCACTCCCAACCGAACTGATGCCCTCGCCTTGGATTCCTTCGTCCACGAAGGGGGCACGCTTTATGTGGTGGGGGAATCCATCGAGGACCCCAGGACGAACCCTGGCGCCATGCCCCTCCTGACGGCCCTCGTCTCGAGCGTGGTCGAGCGCGGCCGGCACATGGCCGAACGGTCATCGGCCGGTCGCCTCGACCCACCAATGACGCTCGTCCTGGACGACGTCGCGGCCGTGGCCCCGCTGCCCCAGCTCCCGGAGCTGCTGGCCACCGGAGCGGACCGGGGCATGCCGACCCTGGCCCTGCTCCGGTCCCGCGAACAGGGCCGCGCCCGCTGGCCGCACGACGAACTACCGGTCTGAGAAGGGCGTTCCCACAGCGCCGCGCTCGAGGACGAACTCCAACTCCCGTTCCCCGGCGTCCCCCAGCGGCACCGTCACCCCGCTCGGCAGGAACCCCACCCGCCGGTAGAACCGCTGCGCCCGCCCGTTCTCCTCGTGCACGATGAGCCGCACCCGCTCAAGGCCGCGCCCCCACGCCCACTCCAGCGCCGCGTCGAACAGCACCTCGGTCAGCCCGCTCCCGCGCTCCTCGGGCCGCACGAACACAGCGACCACATGCCCCTGCTTCCGCTCCACCGGAAACCCGGCCCAGTCGGTCGTCCCCGGTTCCTCCACGAGCACGGTCAGGGTCCCCACCCACCGCCCGTCCGGCCCCTCGGCGATGATCTGCTGCGCCTTGTCCGCTCCCTCGGCGGCCCCGGCCGTCCGCTCCCGCCAGAACGAGTCCGGCCGGGCCGCGGCCTCCTCGTACGTCTCCAGGAACGCCAGGTGTGCCACCGGATCCCGCAGCGCCGCGAGCCGCAGCTCCTTCGCCGCGGGCCACTCGCCGGCACGGACCGACCGGATCACATAGCTCATGCGGACACGGTAGTACCCGGGTACGACGCCCCTCACCCCGATTACCCCCGCCGGTCCGACGCCCGCGGCCCTCGTGCCCACGAGCATCGAAGCATGCTGACGGCACACGAACTGACCAAACGCTACGGCGACCGGACGGTCGTCACCGACCTGTCCTTCACCGTCCGCCCCGGCACCGTCACGGGCTTCCTCGGCCCGAACGGCGCCGGCAAGTCCACGACCATGCGCATGCTCCTCGGCCTCGACGCCCCCACCCGCGGCCACGCCACCGTGGGCGGCCGCTCCTACGCCGACCACCCCGCACCCCTCACCGAGGTCGGCGCCCTGCTGGAGGCCCGCTCGGTCCACCCCGGCCGCACCGCCCACCACCACCTGCGCGCCCTCGCCCACACCCACGGCATCCCCCGCTCCCGGGTCGAGCAGGTCCTCGGCCTCACGGGCCTGACCGACGTGGCCCACCGCCGCGTCAAGGGTTTCTCCCTGGGCATGGGACAGCGGCTCGGCATCGCCGCCGCCCTCCTCGGCGACCCGGCCACACTCCTCCTCGACGAGCCCGTCAACGGCCTCGACCCGGAAGGCGTCCGCTGGATCCGCAACCTGCTCAAGTCCCTCGCCGCGGAGGGCCGCACCGTCTTCGTCTCCTCCCATCTGATGAGCGAGATGGCCCTCACCGCAGAACACCTCGTCATCATGGGCCGCGGCCGCCTCCTCGCCGACACCACCGTCACCGACTTCGTACGCCACTGCGGCGCCGGCACCACCAAGGTCGTCACCCCGGAGGCCACCGCCCTCGTGGACCTCCTCACCGCCCCCGGCGTGGAGATCACCGCAGACGCCCCCGGCACCCTCCACATCCGCGGCACGGACGCCCGGCACATCGGCACCACGGCAGCCGCCCACGGCATCCGCCTCTACGAACTGACCCCCGCCACCGCGTCCTTGGAGGAGGCCTTCATGGACCTCACCCGGGACGCGGTGGAGTACCCGGCGACCCCGCAAGGAGCAGCGGCATGACCACGGCGGCCCATCCCCACCGCGTGACCCCGGCCCGCGTCCTGCGCTCCGAGTGGCACAAGTTCTGGACCCTGCGCTCCACATGGATCACCCTCGCCGTGACGAGCGCCCTGACCGCCGCCATGGGCACGGGCCTCGGCGCCGCCTACGACGGCACGGGCGAAGGAGGCATGGACACGGTCGTCTTCGTCCTCCTCGGCACCCAGTTCGCCCAGATCAACCTGGGGGTGCTGGGCATCCTGGCCACGGCCGGCGAGTACTCCACGGGCCAGATCCGCGCCACCATGACAGCCGTTCCACGCCGCCTGCCCGTCCTCTGGTCCAAGGCCGCCGTCCTGGCCGCGATCGCCCTCCCCCTCACCCTGGCGACGAACCTCCTCACCTTCCCCCTGGCCCAGTCCTTCCTCTCCGGCACCGACCAGGCGGCCTCCCTCGGCGACCCGGGCGTCCTGCGCGCCCTCGCCGGCAACGCGGCCGGTCTCACCCTCCTCGCCGTCCTGGCCCTGGGCATCGGCGCCCTGCTCCGCTCGGTCCCCATGGCCATCGGCGCCTTCATCGGCCTCGTCATGATCCTCCCGGAGATCGTGGCCATGCTCCCGTACGCCGTCGTCGACGACGCCGTCCGCCACTTCCCCGGCAAGGCCCTGGAAGCCCTCACCACGGCCGCCCCCCTGCCCGGAGCGGCCTCCCCGGGCGCCGCCCTGGCGGCCATGGTCCTGTGGACGGCGACGGTCCTCGCGTCGGCCGCGCTGGTCCTGCGCCGCCGAGACGTATGACGCCCGGCACCGGATCCCTCACGATGGACCCCGTGACGGAAGACCGGGCGCCGGAGCCCCTCACCGAGTACGCCCAGCGCCTCGTCCACAAGGTGCGCGCCTTCGACCGACGCCGCCCGTTGCTGTGGGACCTCCACTTCACCGGCTTCTGGGTGACCGCCGCCTTGATCGACTACGTCGGCGGCGGCTGGCGCCACAACGCCCACCAGCTCGACGTGCCCGGCTGGCTGCTCCTCACCCTGAGCCTCGGCCTCTCGGTCCCGCTGCTGTGGCGCCGTACCCGGCCCGCCGCGGCTCTGGCCGTCATGGTCCCCTTCGCCCTCGTCGACGCCTGGACCGGCGCCGCCCTCCAGGCGGCCCTGCTCCAACTGGTCCTCGTCTACCATCTCGCCCTGCGCCGCCCCCTGCGCGGCCTGTGGTGGGCGACGGCCGCGGTGATCATCCCCGTCCTCGTCTCGGTCCTCCGCCACGGGGAGGGCAGCTGGGACCAGCAGATCGGCTCGCATCTGATGTCCACCGCGGTGGCCGCCCTCATCGGCGTCACGGTCCGCACCCGCCGCAACTACACCGCGGCCCTGGAGGACCGAGCCCGCCGTCTGGAGACCGAACGCGACCAGCAGGCCCAGCTCGCCACCGCCGCCGAACGGGCCCGCATCGCCCGCGAGATGCACGACATCATCGGCCACAACCTCTCCGTCATCACGGGCCTGGCCGACGGCGGCCGGTACGCGGCCGCCAAATCGCCCGAACGGGCCGCCCAGGCCCTCGACGCCATCGCCACCACCAGCCGCCAGGCCCTCACCGAACTCCGCCGCCTCCTCGACGTCCTGCGCGAGGAAGAGAAACAGCAGGCGGATCTGACTCCCCAGCCGGGTCTCACCGATCTCGACCGGCTCCTCGACGGCGTACGCGCCGCAGGCCTCCCCGTCAGCGTCACCACCCACGGCAACCCCACCCTCCCCCCGGGGCGCCAGCTCACCGTCTATCGGGTCGTCCAGGAAGCCCTCACCAACACCTTGAAACACACGGGCTCCGGCACCACCGCGGACATAGCCCTGTCGTACGAGGAGAAGGCCGCCGTCACCGTCACGATCACCGACACAGGCCACGGCAGCCACACCACCGGCACTTCCCGGGACGGCCGCGGACTACCCGGAATGCGCGAGCGAACCGCCCTGTACGGCGGCACACTTGAGGCCGGCCCTCGCCCCCACCCGGAGCGGGGGTGGCGCGTCCGCCTACACCTCCCGGAGGAATCCCCGCAGTGACCACCGTCCTCATCGTCGACGACCAGCCGCTTCAGCGCTTCGGCTCCCGCATGCTGCTGGAAAGCCAGGACGACATGACGGTCGTGGGTGAGGCGGCGAACGGCAGCGAAGCGGTCCGCATGGCGGCCGAGCTCCATCCCGACGTCGTCCTCATGGACATCCGCATGCCCGGCCTCGACGGCATCGAGGCGACCCGCCGCATCACCGCCGCCGGGGATCGCACCCGCATCCTGATCGTCACCACCTTCGATCTGGACGAGTACGCCTACGCCGGCCTGCGCGCGGGTGCCTCCGGCTTCCTCGTGAAGGATGCGCAGCCCGAGGAACTCCTCGCCGGCATTCGCGCGGTCGCCTCGGGCGACGCGGTGGTCGCCCCCAGCCTGACCCGCCGCCTCCTGGACGCCTACGTCCACCATCTCCCGGCCGGCCCCGGCGCGAAGGACGTCACAGGCAACGATTCCCGCCTGGCCTCCCTCACCGACCGGGAGCGCGAAATCCTCACGGTCATCGGCCAGGGCTGGACGAACACGGAGATTGCCACACGCCTGCACCTGGCGGAGTCGACGGTGAAGACGCACGTGGGCCGCATCCTTGCGAAGACGGGTTCGCGCGATCGCATTCAGGCAGTGATTTTGGCGTACGACACCAAGCTGGTGCAGCCGTCCTGAAAGGGGCCCTCAACGCAGAAAACCCCCGCATCCGAAGATGCGGGGGTTTTCACAAGAATTGTTCGGCGGCGTCCTACTCTCCCACAGGGTCCCCCCTGCAGTACCATCGGCGCTGTAAGGCTTAGCTTCCGGGTTCGGAATGTAACCGGGCG
>NZ_JBEOSZ010000014.1:0-159017 GCF_040303285.1 Streptomyces sp. NPDC096046
CTCGTACTGGGTGTACTTGGGCTTGCGCCCGGTGCGGCGAGAGTGCGTGCCGGGCGTCGCGACGGGGCGAACGTTGCCTGCTGCGGCACTAGCCGGCCCGGTGCACCACCGCGTCGCACAGCTCCAGGAGCGCCGTCTTCGCGGCGCACTCCTTCAGGGGCGCCAGCGCCGAACGGGCGTCCTGGGCATAGCGGACGGTGTCCCGCCGGGCCTGCTCCAGCGCCGGGTGGGCCCGCAGCAGGCGCAGGGCCTCGGCGTGCCGTTCGTCGTCGGTGAGGTCGGAGTCCAGCAGCTCGCACAGGGCGATGTCCTCGGCGAGCCCGAGCCGGGCCGCCCGCTCGCGCAGCCGCAGCACCGGCAGGGTGGGGATGCCCTCGCGCAGGTCGGTGCCGGGGGTCTTGCCGGACTCGTGGGAGTCGGAGGCGATGTCCAGGACGTCGTCGGCGAGCTGGAAGGCGACGCCGAGCCGCTCGCCGTACTGGGTCAGCACGTGCACGACCGTCTCGTCGGCGCCGGACATCATCGCGCCGAAGCGGCACGAGACGGCGACCAGCGAGCCGGTCTTGCCGCCCAGCACGTCCAGGTAGTGCTCGATGGGGTCGCGGCCGTCCTGCGGTCCGGCCGTCTCCAGGATCTGGCCGGTCACCAGGCGCTCGAACGCCTCGGCCTGCACTCGCACGGCCTCCGGGCCGAGGTCGGCCAGGATGTGCGAGGCACGGGCGAAGAGGAAGTCGCCGGTGAGGACCGCGACGGAGTTGCCCCAGCGGGTGTTCGCGCTCGCGACGCCCCGGCGCACGGCGGCCTCGTCCATGACGTCGTCGTGGTACAGCGTGGCGAGGTGGGTCAGCTCCACGACGACGGCCGACGGCACGATCCCGGGTGCGTACCGGTCACCGAACTGGGCGGAGAGCATCACGAGCAGCGGACGGAACCGCTTGCCACCGGCCCGCACCAGGTGCTGGGCGGCCTCCGTGATGAAGGGCACCTCACTCTTGGTGGCCTCGAGCAAGCCTTCCTCGACAGCCGTCAGTCCGGCCTGGACATCGGCTTCCAGAGCCTGGTCCCGCACGCTCAGCCCGAACGGCCCGACGTCGGTCACGAGGGGTCTCCTGTCTGCTGTGTCTGCCGGTGATTACGCGGTTTGTCGATAGGTCGCTGCCCTCACTCACGTCAGCGTATCCGGTCACGTTTCGATCACCGCCAGCGCCCGTGGTTACAGGCCGGGTGGTATCCGATCACGACCGCTATGTTTTCGATCAACCCATAAGAACAGATATTTATCGACTTACCCAAAGGTAGCAAAATATGCCCGATTTGCCGTTTTGAGTAAGTGAATTCCCCTTGATGGAAATTGCCCCTCCGGCTCGCGATCAGTGAGTTGAATCACCTCTTCCGCTTTTTCCTCCCGGCCTCACACCGGCCCGTACCCCCTTCCCCGATAAGCCAGTTGAGCCTTGGCTCGCGCAAAGGATCAAGTAGCCCAAACAGTCCCGACCAAGGTCATCCGCGTGATATGTGACTGAGGCGCTTGTTCCCGACATGTGCTCTCGCATACGTTCCCGGCCTGTCCGGCGGACGCCTAATCCTGCCGCCGCCCGGACTCCCCACTGAACCGACTCACTCACGCAGGGCAGGAGCGGGGGACCCAGGTAAGTCGCCGGTCCGCACAGCGGCACGGCTCGGGGTGAAGCCGCGCACGGCACACAGTGCCGTACGCGGCCGGGCACCTCCCGGCCCGAACCCGACAGCTCACCTCGCAGGCGCCGGAGAGGAATATCGCCATGCCCGCACGAGGCAAGCACCGTCGCCCCGGAACCAACCCGCTGACCCGAGGCTTCATCGCCGTCGGCACCGGTGGAGCCGCACTCACCCTCCCGCTCCTCGGCGCCACCCACGCGAGCGCCGCCGAGTCCCAGATCGCACCCGCCGCCGCACAGTCCGTGCCGCGGGCGGCCCAGCCCGCCAAGTCCCTCACGTACACCGTGACCAAGGGCGACTCGCTCGCCCGCATCGCGGACACGTACGACGTCTCGGGCGGCTGGAAGCAGCTCTACAAGGACAACCGCGCCGCCGTCGGCGACAACCCGAAGCTGATCCACCCGGGTCTGAAGCTGACGGTGAAGACCACCAAGGCGCCCGCCGCGAAGAAGACGGTGACCCCCTCGTCCGCCCCGGCCAAGCCGGCCGCGAAGCCCGCCACGGGCGTCGCCCAGGCCACCCAGGCGTCCGCGAAGACCTACGCGAACAACCTCGACGGCTGGATCCGCGAAGCGCTGGACATCATGGCGCAGAAGGGGATCCCCGGGTCCTACGAGGGCATCCACCGCAACATCATGCGCGAGTCGTCCGGCAACCCGCAGGCGATCAACAACTGGGACTCGAACGCCGCCAAGGGCACCCCGTCCAAGGGCCTGCTCCAGACCATCGACCCGACGTTCCAGGCCTACCACGTGGACGGCACGTCGTGGGACCCGTTCGACCCGGTCGCCAACATCACGGCGGCCTGCAACTACGCGGCCGACCGCTACGGCTCGATCGACAACGTCAACGGCCCGTACTGAGCCGTCCCGCCCAGCAGTCGTTCGAGGACGACGGCGATGCCGTCGTCCTCGTTCGACAGCGTGATCTCGTCGGCCACGGCCTTGAGTTCGGGATGGCCGTTGGCCATCGCCACGCCGTGCGCCGCCCAGTCGAACATCGGGATGTCGTTGGGCATGTCACCGAAGGCGATGGTGTCCGCCGGCCGCAGCCCCAGATGCTCGGCGGCCAGCGCCAGGCCCGTCGCCTTGGTGATCCCGCACGGCTGGAGTTCCACCGTGCCGGGCCCCGACATCGTCACCGTCGCCAGTGAGCCCACCACCGAGCGGGCCGTCGCCGCCAGTTCGTCGTCCGACAGGTAGGGGTGGCGCAGCAGCACCTTGCTGATGGGCTCGCCCCACAGGTCGTCGCGCCGGTCGACCCGCACCGCGGGCAGCGTCGGGTGCGGCATGAGATAACCCGGCTCGATCAGCGTGAGCCCGTCGACCCCGTCCTGGTCGACCGCCGCGTACACCTGCCCCACCTCGGCCTCGATCTTGCCGAGGGCCGTCTCGGCCAGTTCCCGGTCCAGGGTGATGGACCACAGCATCCGGTCCGCGCCGGCGTCGTACACCTGCGCGCCCTGCCCGCACACCGCGAGCCCCCCGCATCCGAGGTCGTCCAGGAGCGGCCGCACTCTCGGCGCCGGCCGGCCCGTCACCACGAGGTGCTGGGCACCGGCGTCCGCCACCCGCGCGAGCACGGCGAGAGACCGGTCGGAGAGGGTGTCGTCGCCGCGCAGCAACGTCCCGTCCAGATCGGTGGCGATGAGTGAATATGCGAGGGGTGCGGCCATGATCAGAGAATACGGACAACGCGCCCCCTTCGTTTCATCACACGGCGGACGCCGATTGCCCGGTTGAAGGCCTCTGCACCGGTTGACAACAACATGCTCCGCTACCTACCGGAGAGGCCGCAAAGAGCGGTACCTTCCATGTGTCCAGGGGGGACTTGATCGGGGGGTCAGGTTGAGCAGTGGGCGCATACGCGTGGCGGGTCCCGGGGAGCTCGGCGCAGGGGAGAAGGAGCGCTGGCGTGCGCTGCGCGCGGCCTCCGAGGCACCGCGCAACCCCTTCATGGAACCGGAGTTCACCGAAGCCGTCGGCCGGGTCAGGCCGGGGGCCCGGGTCGCCGTGGTGTACGAGGGGCCGGAGCCGGCCGGCTTCCTGCCCTATGAGCGGGGCCCGCTGGGGCAGGGCCGGGCGGTCGGGCTCGGCGTCTCGGACGCGCAGGGCGCGATCCTGCGGCCGGGCCTGGACCTGGAGACGGGCGCCCTGCTGAAGGCCTGCTCGGTGTCGAGCTTCGCCTTCGACAATCTGGAGGCCGAGCAGCGGCTGTTCGTCCGGTACGCGGCCGAGGAGCACGCCACCTACGTCATCGACGTGGAGAAGGGCTACGAGACGTACGAGTCGGTGCTGCGCACGCAGTCGCCGAAGTTCCTCAAGACCACGCTGGCCAAGGAGCGCAAGCTGCGCCGGCAGGCCGGTGAGCTGCGGTTCGTGTTCGACGAACGCGACCCCACCGCGCTGCGCACCCTCATGGCGTGGAAGTCGGCGCAGTACCGCAGGACAGGCCGCCGGGACCGGTTCGCCCAGGAGTGGATCACCCGGCTCGTCGGACGGCTGGCCCGGACCCGGGCGCCGGAGTGCAGCGGCACCCTGTCCGTGCTGTACGCCGGTGAGCGGCCCGTCGCCGCCCACTTCGGGCTGCGCTCGGCCTCGGTGCTGGCCTGCTGGTTCCCGGCCTACGACCCGGAGTTCGCGAAGTTCTCGCCGGGTCTGGTGCTGCACCTGCGCATGGCCGAGGCGGCGGCCGCCGCCGGCGTCGGCATGCTCGATCTGGGGCGGGGCACGGCCGCGTACAAGGACGCGCTGAAGACGGGCGAACTGCCCGTGTACGAGGGGGCGGTGACGCGGCCGGGGGCGGGCGCGGCGCTGCACTGGCTGAGCCGCGAGCCGGCGCGCCGCGCGCACCGCTTCGTCCGCGGCCGGCCGCGGCTCGCCTCGCTGGCGGCGCGGGCACTGAAGGGCGCGGCCCGGCTGCGCCGCACCTGAACGCAAGGCGTATCCGACACAAGGGGGGTGGGCGCGTGGCCCGTTCGGCGCGTGCGCGGGAGGAGATACGGCGGTTCCTGGACATCGGGGCGGTGCAGGTCGCCGAGCTGGACCTCGACGGGGACGAGGCGGTGCTCAGACCGGGCCCGGGGAGTCCGCCGGTGACGTACGGAGCGGTGTTCGCGCTGGTCAGGAGGGGCGGCCGGCCCGTGGGCACGCTGCTCGGGCGGGTGCCGGAGGGGGCGGATCCGACTGCCGTGCTGGCGGGGCGGGCCCGGGCGGAGTGCCGGACGGCCGTCTTCGGCGAGCCCGGGGAGCCCCCGTACACGAGTGTCGTCGTCGCGACGCGGGAACGTGCCGGGCAACTGGCGCGGGCGCTGGACTCGCTGCTGGCGCAGGACCATCCGCGGTTCGAGATCGTCGTCGTCGACAACGCGCCCGTCACGAACGAGACACGGGAGCTGATCGAGCGGAAGTACGCCGAACGCGTGCGGTACGTCCGTGAGCCTGTTCCGGGGCTCGCGGGCGCGCACAACGCCGGGCTGGACGCCGTGGGCGGCGAGGTGGTCGCCTTCACCGACGACGACGTGGTCGCCGACCCGCGCTGGCTGACCGAGCTGACCGCGCCCTTCGCCGCCGACGCCCGGCTCGGGTGCAGCACCGGGCTGATCCTGCCCGCGCGGCTGACCACTCCGGCCCAGGTGCTGCTGGAGAGCCACGGCGGCTTCGCGAAGGGCTTCACTCCAAGGACGTACGACCCGGCGAGCCCGCCGGGCGACGAGCCGCTGTTCCCGTTCACGGCGGGGCGGTTCGGATCGGGCGCGAACATGGCGTTCCGCACCGCGGTGCTGCGTTCCGTCGGCGGTTTCGACCCGGCCACCGGCGCCGGGACGGCCGCCCGGGGCGGGGACGACCTCTACGGTTTCGTGCGCGTCCTGGCGGAGGGTCACCGGCTGCGCTACACGCCGTACGCCCTGGTGTGGCACCACCACCGGGAGACCTGGCGGGACCTGGAGACCCAGGCGTACGGCTACGGCGCCGGGCTCACGGCGTATCTCACCGCGGTGCTCGTGAACCGGCCCGCGCTGCTGCCGGCGTTCCTCGCGCGGCTGCCCCGGGGCCTCGCCCACGCCCGTGCGCTGACGGCCGTGCGGGAGACGGACGCGGCGCACCGCGCCGGAATGCCGGGTGATCACGACGGGCGGACCCATCCCTGGCCGCGGCGGCTGTCGCGGTTGCAGCGACGCGGGATGGTGTACGGGCCGGTCGGCTATCTGAAGGCCCGGCGGGCCCTGCGCTCGCCCGTTCGGGAGAAGACAGCGCGGGGGGCGGGATGAAGACGGACGGCAGAGGCCGGGCGGAGCGGGGTGCGCAGGACGGTGAGGGGCCGATAGCCGCGGCGGGCGGTGCCTGCACCCCCGCGATCCCCGTCTTCCTGTACCACTCCGTGACGGACGATCCGCCGGACTGGATAGCGGAGTTCACGGTCACGCCGAAGCAGTTCGCCGCGCACCTCGACGCGGTGGTCCGCAGCGGCCGTACGCCCGTCACGATCAGCACGGTCGCCGACCACCTGGCCGGGCGGGCGCCGCTGCCGCCCCGGCCCGTGCTGCTCACCTTCGACGACGGGTTCGCCGATCTGCCCGGCGCCACCGCCGAGGCCCTGGCCGAACGCGCGCTGCCGGCCACCGCCTACCTCACCACCGGGGCCATCGCCCCGGGAGGCCGCAGCCTGCTGCCGCCCGCCCCGATGATGACCCTGGCCCGGGCGCCGGAGCTGGAACGTTCCGGCATGGAGATCGGCAGTCACACCGTCACCCACGCGCAGCTCGACACCCTGCCGGCCAAGGCCCTGGCGTACGAACTGCGCACCTCCAAGGCCGTGTTGGAGGACGCCCTCGGGCACGAGATACGGCACCTCGCCTACCCGCACGGCTACAACAGCCCCCGCGTACGGGCCATGTCGGCCCGAGCCGGCTACGAGACGGCGACCGCCGTACGGCACGCGCTCAGCTCGGACCGCGACGAGCGGTACCGCATCGCCCGGCTCATCGTCCGGCGCACCCACACCCTCGCCGACATCGAGAGCTGGCTGGCTGGGGCGGGCGCGCGGGTGGCGCCCTACCGCGACGGGCCGAAGACGATCGCCTGGCGCTGGTACCGGCGGGCCCGTGCGGTGCTGCACGGGCCCGAGTTCGCCGGCTGATCCCGGCTCACTCCTGTGGCTGGTTCAGGTACGGGTCGGCGACGGCTCACTCCTGCGGCTGGTCGAGCACGGGTCAGCGACCGCTCACTCCTGCGGCTGGTCGAGCACGGGTCAGCGACCGCTCACTCCTGCGGCTGGTCGAGCACGGGTCAGCGACCGCTCACTCCTGCGGCTGGTCGAGCACGGGTCAGCGACCGCTCACCTCAGCGGCTGGTTCAGGTACGGGTCGGCGACGGCCTTGCGCAGGCTGTCCCAGGCCGCGTCGTTCGCCAGCGCCAGGTTGCAGTGCGGCCCGGGGTCGCGGTGGTTCCACTGGAGGGCCGCCTTGACGCCCTCCAGGTCCTTCAGCACCCCGGGCACCTGCGCGTACCACTCGGCCTGCCGCCGCGGGCGGGTCGTGTCCTCGGCGGTGCCGAACTCGGAGAGCATCAACGGCTTGTCGTCGGAGATGTTCGCCCGGATCCAGTCGTGCGTGGCGTTCTGGGTCTGCGCGAAGGTCAGCCAGCCGGCGTCGTGACAGCGGTAGTAGTTGTACTGGTTGTAGCCGATCCAGTCGACGTAGTCGTCGCCCGGGTACATCTTCTCGATCGCGTCGGCGTGGTCGAGGTACCCGGTGGTGATCCACGTCCACACCACGTTGTCGACGCCCAGGTCGCGGAACCGGTCGTGGATGTGCCGGTACGCCTTCACATAGTCGGCGGGCGTGCCGCTGGCCGGGGTGCGGGTGTCCATCTCCAGATCGAAGGAGAGGAACACCTTCTTGCCGTAGTCCTTGATGCGCCGGGCCTGGACGTCGATGACCCTGTCGTCCAGCTCGCCGGCCGCGATCTGCTTCCAGGTGGGCTGCTGCCGCTTCGTGCCGCCCCACCACTTGCTCTCCCAGGAGAGCAGCAGCAGGTGGTCCTCGCCGACGCGCCGCTCCTCCGGGGTGAGCAGTTGGCCCTCGCGCCGGGTGCCCGAGGCCAGGGACATGTCGTGGTACGTGTACACGATGTCGAGTGCGCGGCCCACCCGCTTCTCGTAGGCGCGCACCTTCTCGGGCAGGTCGTCGCGCTCGTGCGGCACGAACGCGCCGAACCAGGCGCCGCAGGGCGGTTCCAGGAGCTGCGTGGGGCGGCAGTCCGCCCCTGAACCGGCCGCTCCCCGCTCCTGGTCCCGCAGGGCGAAGACGGCGACCAGGACCGCGCTGACGACCGTGGCGGACGTGATCAGCAGGCGGCGCCGGCTGGATGCCGACGGGCCGGCGGCCCGCTCCTCGTGCGGTGTCCGCGCGTGCGGTCGCTCCGGGTGCGGCGTCCTGCGGTGCTGTCCTGCGGCCGTGCTCGGCTTGCGGCGAAAGGGACGGTGGGGGCGGTTGAACCTCACGGAGCGGAACCCTTCGGTGTGCTCGGCGTCGTGCTCGGTGTCGGGGAGGCGCGCAGCGGCGGACAGAAGGCAGCGCATGTGGTCAGCAGTGTCAGCGTCAGCAGCACGCGCTGCGCGCTGAAGGTGTGGGTGGCGATCAGCACGGTCGCGGCGAGCATCACGGCGCCGATGCTCAGGAACAGCACCAGCATCAGCCGCTCCAGCAGGTCGGAGTGGCGGGCGAAGTCCGCGTCCCGGCGCTCCACGGGCCCTTCGGCGGGCCGGGCCCCGAGGGCGGGCGCGCAGATCCTGACGGCGGCGGCGCCCGGGCCGGCCGCCAGGAAGAGCATGACCGCGGCGCCGCGCAGCGGCGAGCCGCCGGGCAGGGCGAGCGCGGCCAGCGCCAGCCAGCCGCCGAACGGGGGCAGCATCCGGACCACGAGATCCTGCGGTGTCATCGCTCCGCTCCCCCTGCCTGCTTCAGTACGTAGAGCCATCCGGCGCTGTTCTTCGCCACCAGCCGGAACCGGGGCGAGGCGGCGACGGACTTCTGGATGCGGTTCAGCTGCGCCTTGTCGAGCTGCCCGTTCATCTCGGAGTTGGCCCACTGTCCCCGGGTGAGCAGGAAGTAGGCCCGGGCCGGCCGCTCCACCCCGGCCATGTCACGGGCGAGGGTGGCGGCGGGGCTCTCGACGATCTGGTCGACGTGGCTGCGGCCGTCGTCGAGGAACCAGTAGTGGTCGACGCTCCAGTAGGAGGCGTACGCGTCCGGGTAGTTGCGGTTGGCGGCCACGACCAGCGAGCCGTCCGGCGCCTGATCGAAGAGCTGCCGGACGAGGGCCACTTCCTGAGGCGGGAAGTAGTTGATCCGGTCCTTGCCGGAGTAGGCCGGGACGAACGCCAGCGTGCCGCCGAGCAGCGCGGCCAGCGGCACCCAGACGCCAGGGCCCCGACGGCCTCCGGCGGAGGTGGTCCGTCTGCCGCCGGCCTCCCGCGCGTCGGCGCCGGTCTCGGCGTCGGCGTCGGCGTCGGCGTCGGCGTCGGCGGCCAGTGTGCGGAACTTGGGCAGCAGCGCGGCTGCCGCGAAGAAGGCGGCGCCGGGCAGCATGAACAGCAGCACCCGGAAGATCATCTCGCTGCCGTAGCTGCTCGCCGCGAACATCGGCAGCGGGGCCGCCGCGACCAGCAGCAGGGGCCGGGCGCGGTGGCGCAGCACCCGCTGGCGCAGCACGCCGACGGTCGCGAGCAGCAGGACGGAGCCGGACAGCAGCCGGGCCGCCCAGGAGGTGGCGATCGCTCCGGCGCCGGTCGGGGTGGCGCCGTAGCCCGTCTCGACGTTGGCGCCGACGTCGCCGATGGAGCGGATCATGTCCGGCAGCGCCGCGGACAGGAAGGGCAGCGCGGCCGTGAGACACCAGGCCAGGAAGAGCACGACGGTCGTGACGGCCGGGACCCAGTCGCGGTAGCGGCGGCTCAGGCACAGGGCGAGCAGGCAGACGGCCAGCATGCCCGGGGTGAGCTGGTGGGAGATGACGATCGCCACGATCATGACGGTGATCACCACCGTCCACACGGCCTGCCGCGGCCGTCCGCCGCGCACCGCGGACCGGCCGAAGCGGCGCAGGACGACGGCGAGCACGCCCACGTGCAGCGCGTACGCCACGGACTGGGGGGAGAAGTAGTCCTGTCCCACCCAGTTGGCGACGTAGAAGAGCCAGACCGCGGTCCAGATCAGCCGCCGGTCCTCGGTGAAGGTGCGGTAGATCAGCAGCAGCGGGAGCAGCAGCATCAGGCTGGAGGCCAGGGGCCACCAGGCCATGAACATCGCCGCCGAGTCCACGCCCAGCAGCCGCTGCAGGGCGGCCTGGGCGGCGAAGAAGCCCGGCCACTGGTCGTACACCGCCATGTCGCCGACCTGATCGGCCGTCTGCAGACCTCCGGCCGTCAGCAGATGGTCGATGACCGCCTCGTGCTTCCACGCCCAGGCGTACAGCGGGGTCGGATAGACCACGGCCTGTGTGGCCCGCTCCATCACCAGCAGACCGAGCACGTACGCCGCCGGCCATGCGCCCGGCTGGCGCGCGTCGCGGACCGTGAACCAGAAGCCGGTGGTGAGCACCGCCAGCCCGGCCCAGAAGGCCGGATGCAGCACGCTGACCAGCCCGTAGTCGTCGAGCCGGGAGACGTCGGTGTGCCGCACGGCGTACGCCCAGAGCGCGAGCGCGACGAACAGCGGGACGGCGGGCCAGGCCAGTGCGCGGCGCCCGGACCGGGCGGGGGGAAGATCGGACAGATCCGTCACCGGCGCGTGGGCGGGGCTCGACGACTCCGAGGAGGAGGGACTGGAGGACTGGCGGGCCGTCTCGGGACCGCTGCCGAGGGCGTTCGAGCCGCCCCGCGCGGGTGTGGGTTCCGGCGTGGATCTCTCCCTCGGTGTGACTGGCGGACGCACGGTGGTTCCCCCCTGGCGGTTCGGCTCTCTCGGCTCTGTTCGGTCTGTTCGATCTGTTCGATCTGTTCGGCTCTGTGCTGGTCAGTGGTGAGGCCGGCCACTCGGTGGTCCGTCGGCCGTTCGGTCGGCTGTGGAGGCTGAGGTGCGCGAACGCGACCGGGCCGAGACGGCGCGCCGGAGCAGCAGGAGCAGCACGAGGACGGCGAGCAGGGGCGGCGCGACCGGCGCGAGCGCGTCACGCCACACCCAGCCGCCGACCGCGACGAGATACAGGACCCCCCAGCGCCCCGGCCACGGCAGCCGGCCGCCCGCGCTCGCGAGGAGCAGCCCCAGCGGCAGGAGACACATCACCTGGCAGGCCGGCGGCCCCCAGCGCAGCAGCGGCTCGGGCCCGTCGAGCCCCACCGCCTGCGCCAGGAAGCCGGCCGTCTTCTCGTACAACGCCCCGTCCGCCGGCCGCGGTTCCCGTCCGAGGGCGGCCGGTGCGGCGTGGAGGGCGAGCAGGGCGGCGCCCAGCGCCGTGCCCGGCAGCCACGGGTCGCGCCGGGTGCTCAGCGTGACGGCGGCGACGAACACCACGAGCAGCAGGCCGCCCGCGGTGAGCGACGGCAGGGGCATGCCCTCCAGCAACTGCCACCCGCTCAGAGCCGCTTGCGAGGCGCCGTCCGGCCACGGCAGGTCCCGCAGCGGTGCCCAGAAGAACACGGTGGCGACGGCGAACAGGCTCCACAGGGCGCCTCTCAGCCGCCGCTCCCGCGCCTCCTCGTCCGCGAACGGCTCCCCGGACGGGGCCGGTGGTTCCCGGGTCGGCCCCTCCGGCCGCACGATCAGCGCCAGCCTGTCCGCCTGCAGCGCCTCCCGCTCGTATCCGGGGCGTCCTATGAACAGCGTGACGGTGTCCTGGTCGCCGTCCCCGGGCTGGTAGGCGGCCCGGCGGGCCCAGGTGGTGCCGTACCCGGCGGTGGCGTTGAGTTTCGCCCAGTGGGTTCCGTAGGAAGGGCCGGCGGGCGGGCGGACGGCGGGTGCGCTGTCGTGGGGGCGCAGGGCGTTGCGCAGCCCGGCCGTGGCGACGACCGCGATCAGCGTCATGCTCAGCAGCACCGCCCATCCTGCGCCCGCGATCCCCGACGGGGTGAACAGCACCGCCGCGCTGCCCAGCACCAGGGCGCACATGGCCCCTTGGAGCGCGGCCAGCACTCCTGTGCGCCCCTGGACGCGCAGTACGCCGATGTACAGCTCCACCACGACCCGTGGCAGAGCGCCGAGGGCCAGCAGCCGCAGCACGGTCGAGCCGTGCTCGGCGTAGTCCGGGCTGAAGGGGGTGAGGATCTGCGGGGCGAAGACGACCAGCACCAGCACGACCGGGACCAGCAGCAGCGTCATGCGCCGCAGAGCGCCCCGCACCCCGTCGGCGAGCTGACGCGGGTCGTGCGAGGCGTGCGCGGTGAGGGACGAGGCCATGTTGATGGCCATGAACTCCATCGTGCCGCCGACGGTGTAGGCCACGTAGAAGTAGCCGTTCTCGGCGGCGCTGAAGCGGACCGCGACCATCACCGGCAGCAGGTTGATCATCGCCAGGCTGAACAGCGCGCCCAGCGAGTCCCCGGCCAGGAACCGGCCCATGTCCCTGAGTCTCGGGGGCTCTTTGCCGCGGTCGGCCTCCGCCTGGCGTGGGATGAGCCGGCGGAAGATCAGCCAGCCCAGCGGCAGGGTGGAGAAGGCGATCGCGACCGCCCAGGAGACGAAGATGCCGAGCACCGGCAGCGTGCCGGCGAACACGGCCAGCAGCGCCAGCTTCCCGACCGAGAACACCGCGTTCCCGGCGGGCACCCACTCCGCCTTGCGCAGCCCGGTGAGCACCCCGTCCTGGAGGGTGAGCAGCGCCCAGGCCACGCATGCCGCGACGAACACCGCCCCGGCCACGGGTGTGCCCAACGGCGCGTAGGAGGCCCCCCACGCGTCGAGCGTGAGCAGGAAGACGGCGGCCGCCAGCGCCACGATCAGCGAACTGGCCACGTACGTGCCCCACACCAGACGTCCGGTCTCCCGGCCCGCGCGCGGGACGAAGCGGACGACGGCGCCGATCATCGTGGTGGCGGTGATGCTGGCGAGCAGCCGCATCGCGGCGATCGCGGCCGAGCCCTGGCCGACGGCCTCCTCCGAGTAGTAGCGGGCGGCCACCAGCCAGAACCCCAGGCCCAGTACGGCGGAGACGCCGGTGCTGAGCATGAGGAAGTAGGCGTTCTTGAACAGCGAGTCGTGGGCGTGGTCGGTGCCGGCGGGCCGCGGTCCGCCGCCGTCGGTGCGCGCGGCGGCGGGCTCGTGCACCTGGATCTCAGCCACGGGACTGTCCCAGCCCTCCCGGTGTCGGCTCGTTCCCCGGCAGTTCTCCCGGCGCCCGGACGGGTCGCGCCCCCGACCGCTCCAGCACCTCGATGACCGTCCGCGCCCGCAGCGGGTCGACGGGCAGCGCGTGCCGCGCGAACCAGCGGGCCGCCTCGGGCGCCGGTGAGGGGTCGGTGAACTCCGCCCCGGCGTAGTCGTCCAGCGGCGGGTCGTAGAGGTAGCCGACGACGATCCCCTGCCGCGCCAGCGCCGCGATCGCCGCGTCCCGGTCCGCCACGAACAGCGGGACGCGGAACAACGGCTGCGTCACCGAGCCCTCACGCGGCTTGGCCCAGGGCGTGGACAGCAGCAGTGCGGTGCCCGCCCGGCAGGCGTCCAGCACGTCGTCCAGCCGGTCGAGCCCTCGCCCGACGCGCCGCAACCGCAGCCGGCCGGACGCCAGGCGGTAGTCGTGCATGTCGACCCGCAGCCAGGGGTGGTGGGCGTCGAGCCCGGGCGCCTCGCGGGCGGCGAGGGCGAGTTCGTCCGGGTGCAGCGGCATCCGGATCTCCTCACGGTCCGCCAGCCCCAGCAGCCGGATCGCGGCCCAGGCGGCGCGCCGCAGCCGCAGCCCGCGCACCGCCGCCTCCGCGTAGGGCCGGATCAGGTAGGCGAGTTCGGCGCTCGTCCGGCGCGGCGCGAGCAGCCCCGCGCAGGTCTTCTCCACCGCCTCCCGCAACCCCGGATCGGCGAGCGAGAGCATGCCTCCGGCCTTGGCCCCGACGTGCTTGGACAGGCTGAACACGGAGGCCTCGCCCCAGGCCCCGACCGGCCGGTCCCCCACCCGGCTGCCGATCGCGTGGGCCGCGTCCTCGAACAGCGGGATGCCCAGCGCGTCGCACTTCTGCCTGAGGCGCGGCGCCGGGTCCGGGTTGCCGTACAGGTTCGTCGTGAGCACGGCCGAGACCGAGCCCCACACCTCGTCCGGCACGGCATCGACGTCGATGGACGCGTCGAGCGGGTGCAACGGCGCCTGCACCGGGCGCAGTCCGGCCGCGAGCACGACGAAGAAGATCACGTCGTCGTTGACCGGCGACATCAGCACCCGTCCGCCGGGCGGGCACCAGTGGCGCAGCGCCACGTACAGCCCGAAACGGCACGACGGCACGTACACACATTCCCGGCCGAGCCGGACGCGCATGGTCTCTTCCAGCCGCTTCGGCTGTGCACCATGCCGCACCGAACCCGGACCGGCCACCCCTATGGCCATCCGCCCCCCAGATGTGCCGTGGGAAAGCCCCCTCCCCGAGGCCTTCCGGCACCCGCCCAGAGTCGCCCTGTTCGCACCGCTCCGTCAAGATTGCGTCGCGTCCTGTGGATAACTTCCGGCTCGTACGAATGTGCCGTCCCGTCCGGTGCGCCGGAGCCGCCCCGTCCGGTCCCACCCGGACCCACCTGCCCCGTTCGCCTCTTCGCGCCTCCTCGGACTCTGCCCAGGACCGGCGTGTCACCCGTAACGTGTGGCACGACCACGAACACGTGGCGACGACATGGCACACCCGAAAGCGAGGCAGCACCCGATGCCCCCCTTCGATGTCCCCGAGGGCGATCCCTTCGGCCCGCACAACCTGCCGTACGGCGTGTTCTCCCTGCCCGGCTCGTCCCACCGGACGGTGGGCGTCCGGCTGGGCGACCATGTGCTGGACGCGGGCGCGGCGGCCCACGCGCTCGGCTCGCCGTACGCCTCCCTGCTCGCGCAGCCGACCCTCAACCCGCTGCTGGCCGCGGGGCGCACGGCGTGGTCCGACGTGCGCCGGGCGCTGACCGCCTGGGTGACCGTGCCGTCCCACCGCGAGACCGTCGCACCCCTGTTCCACCCCCTGTCGTCGGTGACCCTGCACCTGCCCTTCGAGGTGGCGGACTACGTCGACTTCTACGCCTCCGAGAACCACGCCCGCAACGTCGGGCAGATCTTCCGCCCCGACGCCGAGGACTCCCTCACCCCCAACTGGAAGCACCTGCCGATCGGCTATCACGGCCGCTCCGGCACGGTCGTCGTCTCCGGCACCGAGGTCGTACGCCCCTCCGGCCAGCGCAAGGCCCCCACCGACGCCGCTCCCGTCTTCGGCCCGTCCGTCCGGCTGGACATCGAGGCCGAGGTCGGTTTCGTCGTCGGCGTGCCCTCCCGGATGGGCGCGCCGGTGGCCCTCGGGGACTTCCGCGAGCACGTTTTCGGGCTGTGTCTCCTCAACGACTGGTCGGCCCGCGACATCCAGGCCTGGGAGTACGTGCCCCTCGGCCCGTTCCTCGGCAAGTCCTTCGCCACCTCGGTGTCGGCGTGGGTCACCCCGCTGGACGCCCTGGAGGAGGCGCTCGTGACGCCTCCGGCCCGGACGCACGAGCTGCTGCCCTACCTCGACGACGGCGACGAGGAACCGGGCGGCTACGACCTGCGGATCAGCGTCGCCGTCAACGGCCACGTCGTCTCCGAGCCGCCCTTCTCCACCATGTACTGGACGGCCGCCCAGCAGTTGGCCCACATGACCGTCAACGGCGCCTCCCTGCGCACCGGCGACCTGTACGGCTCCGGCACGGTCAGCGGCCCCGCGGAACGCGAGCGCGGCTCCCTGCTGGAGCTGACCTGGAACGGCCGCGAGCCGCTCGAACTCCCCGACGGCAAGCGGACGTTCCTGGAGGACGGCGACGAGGTGACCCTCTCGGCCTGGGCGCCCGGGCCGAACGGCGTGCGGGTGGGGCTGGGCGAGGTGACGGGGCGGGTGGTCCAGGGCTGACGCCCCGCGGCCGACGACTGCCCCTCCGGTCACTCTCGTTGCCGCTCGGCCCCTGACGCACACCGCCCGGCCCGTCATACTGAGCACAGGGCGGTGTGCCCGCACGTGCGCCACGCTCGCCGTGGTCACGGTGCGCCCGGGGACCGCCCTGCTCCGCACGACCCGTAGCCGCCCCTCTTCCGACGAGGAACCGGAGCCCGTGGCCATGACCGTCTGCCTGCTCCTGCTGGGCGTCGTCGCCGTGACGGCCGCCGTCCCCGTCCCCCGCGCGCTGACCCGGGCCGCGTGGCCGGAACGCGAACCGGTGGTGGCGCTGTGGGTGTGGCAGTGCCTGGTCGCCACCGTCCTGCTGGCCTGCGTGACGGCGCTCTCCCTGGGCGCCGCCGCCGTCTTCGGCACGGTGCGCGCCCAGCTCTTCGCCCCGGCACCACCGGCGGTCACCGCCGCGTACGACCTGTCCACCGCCCCGCCCTGGGCCGCCGCGCTCACCCTGCTGCTGGCCTGCGGCGCCGCCTGGACGACCGCGATGCTCGCCCGGGAGCTCGTCGAGGCCCGCCGGCGCCGCGCCCGGGCCCGCGCCCACCTGCGCGAGCGCGCCCCCGACCTGCCGGCCGGTCTGCCCGCGGCGCGCGGTCCCCTGCTGGTCCTGGAGGACGAGTACCCGGACGCCTGGTGGATGCCCGGAAGTCCGCCCCAGCTGATCGTGACCACGGGCGCCCTGCACCGCCTCACCCGCCACCAGCTCGACGCCGTCCTCACCCACGAGCGGGGCCACGCCCGGGCCCGCCACGACTGGCTGCTGCACCTGTCCACCGCCCTGGCCACCGGCTTCCCCCGCATCCCGCTGTTCGCCCACTTCTGCGACCAGACCCACCGCCTGGTCGAACTGGCCGCCGACGACACGGCCTCCCGCCGATGCGGCCACCTGACCACGGCCCTGGCCCTGATCGAGCTCAACCAGCACCGCGGCGTCCTGTCCTGCGCCTCCAGCCACCGTCTGCTGGGCGAGCGGGTCGACCGGCTCCTGGAACCGCCGCCCCGGCTGGGCCGCCGGCACCGGGCCCTGACCACCACGACGGCCGCGCTCGTGCCGCTGCTGCCCCTGCTGATCGCGTTCGCCCCGGGCCTGACGGCACTGTCGTAGCGGAGTCGTCCCGGCGGTGGACGGCTCTCGCCGTGACGGTCGGCGTGGCCGCACCGGCCGGCCGGCGGTGGCGGATCCGGGCACAGGCCGGCCAAAGGGCCAGCTCACTCTTGCCGCCGAGGAGACCCGGCGGCCCTCGCCACGGCGACGACGGACTCCGGCACGGAGGTCAGGGCGTACGCGGGGCGGGCGCTGTGACCGGACCGGCCCTCCACCCCCGGGTGGCCTCGGCCGGTGCCCGGCCCTATATCCAGTCGTCGGGCTCCGGCTCCTCGTCCGTCTCCGGCCAGATGTCCGGCTCACCCGCGTCCTGACGCGCGGTGTGGGCGGAGGCCCGGGCCGGAGCCGGGTCCGCTGCCGGAGCCGCGTGCGCCGGTCCGCCCAGCGACGCGAGCACCTCCAGCACACCTTCCCCGTACGTCGCCAGCTTCTTCTCGCCGACCCCGCTGATCCCGCCGAGCTCCCCCACCGATGTCGGCCAGGCCACGGCGATCTCCCGCAGCGTGGCGTCGTGGAAGATCACGTATGCCGGGACGCCCTGCTCACGGGCCTGCTCGGCGCGCCAGGCGCGCAGCGCCTCGAAGGCCGGCAGCAGTTCCTCGGGCAGCTCGGCGGCGACCGCCTTGCCCTTGCGCTCGCCCCGCCCGGAGCCCGAGGACGACGCCCCCGACCGGGAGGTCACCGGTTTCTTCGGCTCCTTGCGCAGCGGCACGTCCCGCTCCCGCCGGAGCACCGCCCCGCTGGCCTCGGTCAGGACCAGCGTGCCGTACTCGCCCTCCACCGCGAGCAGCCCCTGGGCGAGCAACTGACGGATGACGCCCCGCCATTCCCCCTCGGTGAGCTCCTCGCCGATGCCGAACACGGACAGCTGGTCGTGGTCGAACTGGATGACCTTGGCCGTCCGCTTCCCCAGCAGGATGTCGACGATCTGCACCGCGCCGAACTTCTGCCCGCGCTCGCGCTGCAGCCTCACCACCGTCGACAGTGCCTTCTGCGCCGCGACGGTGCCGTCCCAGGTCTCCGGCGGGGTCAGGCAGGTGTCGCAGTTGCCGCAGCCGGACGGGTCCGGGTCCTGACCGAAGTAGGCGAGGAGCTGGCCCCGACGGCACCGGGCCGTCTCGCACAGCGCCAGCATCGAGTCCAGATGGGCCTGGGCCCGGCGCCGGAAGGCCTCGTCGCCCTCACCGGACTGGATCAGCTTGCGCTGCTGGATGACGTCGTTCAGCCCGTAGGCCATCCAGGCCGTCGACGGCAGCCCGTCGCGGCCGGCCCGGCCCGTCTCCTGGTAGTAGCCCTCGACCGACTTGGGCAGGTCGAGATGGGCGACGAAGCGGACGTCGGGCTTGTCGATGCCCATGCCGAAGGCGATGGTCGCCACCACGACCAGGCCGTCCTCCCGCAGGAAGCGGGACTGGTGGGCGGCGCGCGTCCCCGAGTCCAGGCCCGCGTGGTACGGCACCGCCTCGATGCCGTTGCGGCTGAGGAACTCGGCGGTCTTCTCCACCGAGTTGCGCGACAGGCAGTAGACGATGCCCGCGTCGCCCGCGTGCTCCTCGCGCAGGAAGCTCAGCAGCTGCTTCTTCGGGTCGGCCTTGGGCACGATCCGGTACTGGATGTTGGGCCGGTCGAAGCTCGCCACGAAGTGCCGGGCCGTCGGCATGTTCAGCCGCTCGGTGATCTCCCGGTGCGTCGCGTGGGTGGCCGTCGCCGTCAGCGCGATCCGCGGCACGTCCGGCCAGCGCTCGCCCAGCAGCGACAGCGCCAGGTAGTCGGGCCGGAAGTCGTGGCCCCACTGGGAGACGCAGTGCGCCTCGTCGATCGCGAAGACGGCGATCTTGCCGCGGGAGAGCAGATCGAGCGTGCTCTCCAGCCGCAGCCGCTCCGGCGCCAGGTACAGCAGGTCGAGCTCGCCGGCGAGGAACTCGGCCTCGACCGTCCGCCGCTCGTCGAAGTCCTGCGTGGAGTTCATGAACCCGGCCCGTACGCCCAGCGCCCGCAGCGCATCCACCTGGTCCTGCATCAGGGCGATGAGCGGGGAGACGACCACGCCCGTACCGGGCCTGACCAGGGACGGGACCTGGTAGCACAGCGACTTGCCGCCGCCGGTCGGCATGAGCACGACGGCGTCGCCGCCGGCCACGACATGGTCGATGACCGCTTCCTGCTCGCCGCGGAAGGCGTCGTAGCCGAAGACCCGGTGCAGTGCGGCCAGCGCCTCGCTCGCGTCGTCGCCGAGGGGCCCTGCGGGCCCGCGGCCCGCGCCGGGCCCCTCGGCGCCGGTCCCGGCCGCCCCGGTCCCGATCGCCTCCGTCCCGGTCACCGCGTCCAGTTCCGTCATCACACCCGTCCCGCCCGTCGCGCCCATCGTTGCGTCCCCCGTGCGTCGCGCCTCGACCACTGCCTCCACCATAGGGGCCCGCACCGACAGCCCCGGAGTTATCCACAGGCCCGCCCGGTACACCTGCGTCAAGGACACGATCGCCGTACACACGTTCGCAGGAGACCTGCCCGTTTCCGGCGGATAGTCTGAATGCACCCGCGAGACTCCGTCCCATGGGAGCACTGATGAGCGTCGCACCGCAGGCGTCCAAGCCCACCTGGCCGACCCCGCCGGACGGCGGCTGGACCGCCGACGACCTGGACCGCCTCCCGAATCTTCCTCCGCACACGGAGCTGATCGACGGCAGTCTCGTCTTCGTGAGTCCGCAAACCATCTTCCACGAGCGTGCCATCGACTTCTTCAAGTGGCAGCTGCAGTCTCTGGCACCCGCGGATCTCGAAGTGTTCCGCGAGTTCAATAGTGGAAGACCCTGATCAGACCCGGTTTCCCGCGGGCGCTGTGCTCCTGGCCATCGAGGTCGTCTCCGAGGACTCCGTCTCCCGCGACCGCGAGACCAAGCCCCTGAAGTACGCGCGGGCCAGGATTCCGCACTACTGGCGGGTCGAGAACGAGAACGGGCGCGCTGCGGTGCATGTCTTCGAGCTGGAGCCGACCACGGGCGCTTACACCGGCACCAACATCTTCCGCGAGCGGATGAAGGTGGACGTTCCGTTCCCGGCAGACCTGGACCTCACTCAGATCCGGGCGCGCCGGGACAGGACGCAATAGGCCTGGACAAGCCGCGGCCCGGTACCCCTGCGGGAGGTACCGGGCCGTGGCCTTCGTGTAAGCGGGGTCAGCGGACGAACACGCCCGCCTGACCCGCCAGGTCCAGGAAGTACTGCGGCGCCACACCGAGCACCAGCGTGACCGCCACGCCCACCCCGATCGCCGTCATCGTCAACGGCGACGGCACGGCCACCGTCGGGCCCTCCGGCCGCGGCTCGCTGAAGAACATCAGCACGATGACGCGGATGTAGAAGAACGCCGCGATCGCCGACGAGATCACACCGATGACGACGAGCGGGGCGGCCCCGCCCTCCGCCGCCGCCTTGAACACGGCGAACTTCCCGGCGAAGCCGGACGT
Organism: Streptomyces sp. NPDC096046; assembly: GCF_040303285.1. NCBI lineage: Bacteria > Bacillati > Actinomycetota > Actinomycetes > Kitasatosporales > Streptomycetaceae > Streptomyces > Streptomyces sp. NPDC096046. The sequence continues at coordinate 20,362 of NZ_JBEOSZ010000014.1, forward strand.
CAGCGGAATGCCCGCGAAGGCCAGCAGGAACACCGCGAACACGGCCGCCACCAGCGGGGACCTGCGACCCAGGCCCGCCCACTTGGACAGGTGCGTCGCCTCACCGCCCGCGTCGCGGACGAGGGTGACCACCGCGAAGGCGCCGATCGTCACGAACGAGTACGCCGCCAGGTAGAACAGCACCGACGAAACGCCGTCGGGCGTGGTCGCGATGACACCCGCGAGGATGAACCCCGCGTGCGCGATCGACGAGTACGCCAGCAGCCGCTTGATGTCGGTCTGGGTGATCGCGACGATCGCACCGCCCAGCATGGTGACGATGGCGACGGCCCACATGACCGGCCGCCAGTCCCAGCGCAGACCGGGCAGGACGACGTACAGCAGTCGCAGCAGCGCGCCGAACGCCGCCACCTTCGTGGCCGCCGCCATGAAGCCGGTCACCGGCGTCGGAGCGCCCTGGTACACGTCCGGCGTCCACATGTGGAACGGCACCGCGCCCACCTTGAACAGCAGACCCATCACCAGCAGCGCGGCGCCGATCAGCAGCAGTGCGTCGTTGCCCATGGTGTCGGCGAGCGCCGGGTTGACGTCCTGCACGGTGCCCTCGACGACCTGCGCGATCGTGGCGTACGACATCGAGCCCGCGTAGCCGTAGAGCAGTGCGATGCCGAACAGGGTGAAGGCGGAGGCGAAGGCGCCGAGCAGGAAGTACTTGACCGCCGCCTCCTGCGACATGAGCCGCTTGCGGCGGGCCAGGGCGCACAGCAGGTACAGCGGCAGGGAGAGGACCTCCAGCGCCACGAACAGCGTCAGCAGATCGTTGGCCGCCGGGAAGATCAGCATGCCGGCGACGGCGAACAGCAGCAGCGGGAACACCTCGGTGGTGGTGAACCCGGCCTTGACCGCGGCCTTCTCGCTCTCGCTGCCCGGCACGGCGGCGGCCTGCGCGGCGAAGGAGTCGACGCGGTTGCCGTGCACCACCGGGTCCAGGCGCCGCTCGGCGAAGGTGAACAGGCCCACCAGGGCCGCCAGCAGGATCGTGCCCTGCAGGAACAGGGCCGGTCCGTCGACGGCGATCGCGCCCATCGCCGCGATCTGCGCCTTGGTGGTGCCGTACCCGTCGGCCGCGAGCGCCACGACCGCCGCGAAGGCGGCCGCGATCGCGACCACGCAGACGAACATCTGGACGTAGTAGCGCGATCTGCGCGGGACGAACGCCTCGACCAGGATCCCGACGATCGCCGCACCGACGATGATCAGAGTGGGGGCGAGCTGCCCGTATTCGATCTTCGGCGCGTCGATCTTCGAGATCGGTTCGGCCGCGGTTGTCCACAGGCTGTGGACGGCTGTTGCGCTCACTTGGCCGCCTCCACCTCGGGCTGGGGGTCCTTCTTCTGGACGTCGGACATGGTCTGCTTGACCGCCGGATCGATGATCTGTGTGAGGGGCTTCGGGTAGACGCCCAGGAAGATCAGCAGGACGACCAGCGGGGCGACGACCACGAGCTCACGGACCCGGAGGTCCGGAATCGCGGAGACCTCCGGTTTCACCGGGCCCGTCATCGTCCGCTGGTAGAGGACGAGGGTGTAGAGCGCGGCGAGGACGATGCCGAACGTGGCGATGATGCCGATCACCGGGTAGCGCGTGAACGTGCCGACCAGGACCAGGAACTCGCTGACGAACGGCGCCAGCCCCGGCAGGGAGAGGGTCGCGAGGCTCCCGATCAGGAACATGCCGGCGAGCACCGGGGCGACCTTCTGCACTCCGCCGTAGTCGGCGATGAGCCGCGAGCCGCGCCGGGAGATCAGGAAGCCCGCGACCAGCATCAGCGCGGCCGTCGAGATGCCGTGGTTGATCATGTAGAGCGTCGCCCCGGACTGGCCCTGGCTGGTCATGGCGAAGATGCCCATGATGATGAAGCCGAAGTGGGAGATCGACGCGTAGGCGATCAGCCGCTTGATGTCCCGCTGTCCGACCGCCAGCAGCGCCCCGTAGATGATGCTGATCAGGGCGAGGACGAGGATGGCGGGCGTGGCCCACTTGCTGGCCTCCGGGAAGAGCTGGAGGCAGAAGCGGAGCATCGCGAAGGTGCCGACCTTGTCGACGACCGCCGTGATGAGCACGGCGACCGGGGCGGTGGACTCCTGCATGGCGTTGGGCAGCCAGGTGTGCAGCGGCCACAGCGGCGCCTTCACCGCGAACGCGAAGAAGAAGCCGAGGAACAGCCAGCGTTCGGTGCTGGTCGCCATGTCGAGCGTGCCGTTGGCACGGGCCTCGGCGATCTCCTGGAGCGAGAAGTTCCCGGCGACCACGTACAGGCCGATCACCGCGGCCAGCATGATCAGACCGCCGGCCAGGTTGTAGAGCAGGAACTTCACCGCCGCGTACGACCGTTGGGTCGCCGCCGCCTTCTCGCCGTGCTCGTGGGCACGGTCCCCGAAGCCGCCGATGAGGAAGTACATCGGGATCAGCATGGCTTCGAAGAAGATGTAGAAGAGGAAGACGTCGGTGGCCTCGAAGGAGAGGATCACCATCGCCTCGACGGCGAGGATCAGGGCGAAGAAGCCCTGCGTCGGCCGCCACCGGCTGCTGCCGGTCTCCAGCGGGTCGGCGTCGTGCCAGCCCGCGAGGATGATGAACGGGATCAGCAGCGCCGTGAGCGCGATGAGCGCCACGCCGATGCCGTCCACGCCCAGTTCGTAGCGGACGCCGAAGTCGGCGATCCAGGCGTGGGACTCGGTGAGCTGGTAGCGGTCGCCGCCCGGGTCGAAGCGCACCAGGACGACGATCGCCAGGGCGAGCGTGGCGAGCGAGAAGAACAGCGCCAGCCACTTGGCCGCGGTGCGCTTCGCGGCCGGGACGGCGGCGGTGGCGATCGCCCCGACGGCCGGGAGCGCCGCTGTCACTGTCAGCAGAGGAAAGGACATCGGTATCAGACCGCCCTCATCAGCAGGGTCGCGGCGACGATGACCGCCGCACCCCCGAACATCGAGACCGCGTAGGAGCGGGCGAAGCCGTTCTGCAGCCTGCGCATCCGCCCGGACAGGCCGCCGACCGAGGCCGCCGTGCCGTTGACGACGCCGTCGACCAGGGTGTGGTCGACGTAGACCAGGGACCGCGTGAGGTGCTCGCCGCCGCGAACCAGGACGACGTGGTTGAAGTCGTCCTGGAGCAGGTCACGCCGGGCGGCCCGGGTGAGCAGCGAGCCACGCGGGGCGACGGCCGGGACCGGGCGGCGGCCGTACTGGGCCCAGGCGAGGGCGACACCGATGACCATGCACGCGACGGTCGCGCCGGTGACCACGCCCGCGCTGATCGGCGGATTGCCGTGGCTGTGCCCGGTGATCGGCTCCAGCCAGTGCAGGAACCGGTCGCCGATGCTGAAGAACGCGCCGCCGGCCACCGACCCGACGGCCAGCACGATCATCGGGATCGTCATGACCTTGGGCGACTCGTGCGGATGCGGCGGTGTGTACTCGCCGCGCGTCTGGGCGGCGGGCTCCACGTCGGGCTCGGCCGGCGACGGGGTCGGGGCGTTGCGCCAGCGCTCCTCGCCGAAGAAGGTCATCAGCATCACGCGCGTCATGTAGAACGCGGTGATGGCCGCGCCGAGCAGGGCGCAGGCGCCGAGGATCCAGCCCTCGGTGCCGCCCTTGGCGAACGCCGCCTCGATGATCTTGTCCTTGGAGAAGAACCCGGAAAGGCCCGGGAAGCCGATGATCGCCAGGTAGCCGAGGCCGAAGGTGACGAAGGTGACCGGCATGTACTTCCGGAGTCCGCCGTAGCGGCGCATGTCGACCTCGTCGTTCATGCCGTGCATGACGGAACCGGCGCCGAGGAACAGACCGGCCTTGAAGAAGCCGTGCGTCACCAGGTGCATGATCGCGAAGACGTAGCCGATGGGGCCGAGACCCGCGGCGAGGATCATGTAGCCGATCTGCGACATGGTCGAGCCGGCCAGGGCCTTCTTGATGTCGTCCTTCGCGCAACCGACGATCGCACCGAACAGCAGCGTGACCGCGCCGACGATGGTGACGACCAGCTGCGCGTCCGGGGCGCCGTTGAAGACGGCCGCGGAGCGGACGATCAGGTAGACGCCCGCCGTCACCATCGTCGCGGCGTGGATGAGGGCCGAGACCGGGGTCGGGCCCTCCATGGCGTCCCCGAGCCAGGACTGCAGCGGCACCTGGGCGGACTTGCCGCACGCGGCGAGCAGCAGCATCAGCGCGATCGCGGTCAGCTTGTCCTCACCGGCGGCACCGGCCAGCCCGGCCTCCCCGTGGCCGCCGAGCACCGGCCCGAAGGCGAAGGTGCCGAACCACAGGAACATCAGCATGATCGCGATGGACAGGCCCATGTCGCCGACGCGGTTGACCAGGAAGGCCTTCTTCGCGGCCGTGGCGGCGCTGGGCTTGTGCTGCCAGAAGCCGATCAGCAGGTAGGAGGCGAGACCGACGCCCTCCCAGCCGACGTACAGCAGCAGGTAGTTGTCGGCGAGGACGAGGATCAGCATCGCCGCGAGGAACAGGTTCAGATAGCCGAAGAAGCGGCGGCGCCGCTCGTCGTGCTCCATGTACCCGATCGAGTACAGGTGGATCAGCGATCCGACGCCCGTGATCAGCAGCACGAACGTCATGGACAACTGGTCGAGCTGGAAGGCGACGTCCGCCTGGAAACCCTCGACCGGGATCCAGCTGAACAGGTGCTGGCTCAGGACGCGGTTCTCGGCGTCCCGGCCCAGCATGTCGGTGAACAGCACCAGGCCGAGCACGAAGGAGACGGCCGCGAGCAGGGTGCCGAGCCAGTGGCCGACGGCGTCCAGCCGCCGTCCGCCGCACAGCAGGACCGCCGCTCCGAGCAGGGGCGCCGCCACCAGCAGCGCAATGAGGTTCTCCACGATTCTTCCGACCCCTTACAGCTTCATCAGGCTGGCGTCGTCGACCGAGGCCGAGTGGCGGGCACGGAACAGGGACACGATGATCGCCAGCCCGACCACGACCTCGGCGGCGGCGACGACCATCGTGAAGAAGGCGATGATCTGGCCGTCGAGGTTGCCGTGCATCCGGGAGAAGGCGACGAACGCGAGGTTGCAGGCGTTGAGCATGAGCTCGACGCACATGAACACGACGATCGCGTTGCGCCTGATCAGCACGCCGGTGGCGCCGATCGTGAACAACAGGGCCGCGAGATAGAGGTAGTTGACCGGGTTCACTTCGACGCCTCCTCGGACCGCTGGAACTTCGCCGGCCCGACCGCCCTGCGCTCCAGGCGCTCCTCGGACCGCTGCTCCAGGGCCTTGAGGTCGTTGAGCGCCTCCCGCGACACATCGCGGATCTGGCCGCGCTCGCGCAGCGTCTTGCTGACGGTGAGGTCGGACGGGGTGCCGTCGGGCAGCAGGCCCGCGATGTCGACCGCGTTGTGCCGGGCGTACACACCGGGCGCCGGCAGCGGCGGCAGTTGCCTGCCCTCGCGCACGCGCTCCTCGGCGAGCTCCCGCTGCGTCTTGGCCCGCTCGGTGCGCTCGCGGTGAGTGAGCACCATGGCACCGACGGCGGCCGTGATGAGCAGGGCGCCGGTGATCTCGAACGCGAAGACGTACCTGGTGAACAGGAGGGCGGCCAGGCCCTCCACATTGCCCCCGGCGTTCGCCTGGCCGATGCCGTTGAACTCCGTCAGGGAGGCGTTGCCGATCCCGGCGACCAGCAGGACGCCGAAGCCGAGCCCGCACATCGCGGCCAGCCAGCGCTGGCCCTTGATGGTCTCCTTCAGGGAGTCCGCCGCGGTGACGCCGACGAGCATCACCACGAACAGGAACAACATCATGATCGCGCCGGTGTAGACGATGATCTGGACGACGCCCAGGAAGTAGGCGCCGTTGGCGAGGTAGAACACCGCCAGGATGATCATGGTGCCGGCGAGGCAGAGCGCGCTGTGCACGGCCCTCTTCATGAGGATGGTGCCCAGGGCGCCGATCACCGCGACGGTGCCGAGGATCCAGAACTGGACGGCCTCTCCGGTGGAGGTGGAGTAGGCGGCGAGCTGGGCGGTCATCGGCCGATCACCTCGTCCGACGCGGGTTCGGTCCCGCCGAAGGTCGAGTCGGCCTCCTGCACCACCTCGCCCTTGGAATGGGCGACCTGCTGCTCGGTGCCGGGCGCGGCCTCCGTCACCAGGCCCCGGTAGTAGTCCTGCTCGTCCGTGCCGGGGTAGATGGCGTGGGGCGTGTCGACCATGCCCTCTTCCAGACCGGCGAGCAGCTGCTCCTTGGTGTAGATGAGGTTGGCGCGGCTGGAGTCGGCCAGCTCGAACTCGTTGGTCATCGTGAGCGCGCGGGTGGGGCAGGCCTCGATGCACAGGCCGCACAGGATGCAGCGGGCGTAGTTGATCTGGTAGACGCGGCCGTACCGCTCGCCGGGCGAGTAGCGCTCCTCCTCGGTGTTGTCCGCGCCCTCCACGTAGATCGCGTCGGCGGGGCAGGCCCAGGCGCACAGTTCACAGCCGACGCACTTCTCCAGGCCGTCCGGATGGCGGTTGAGCTGATGCCGTCCGTGGAAGCGCGGGGCCGTGGTCTTCTGCTGCTCCGGGTACTGCTCGGTCAGCCGCTTCTTGAACATGGCCTTGAAGGTCACGCCGAAGCCGGCCACGGGGTTCTGGAAACCGGGCTTGGTGTCCTTGGGTTCCTCAGCCTTCGAACGCTCGAGTTCCTCAGCCATCGGACGCCTCCTTTCCATCCGTAGATCCGCCCAGAGGTCCGTCACTCTGAGTATCGGGCCCGCCACTGACAATCAGCTCCCGCTCACGGCGCGAGCGGCGGCGCGGGACCGGCGGTAGTTCCTGTCCGGGCAGCGGCGGTACGGGGAATCCGCCCGCCATCGGGTCGAAGGCGGCCGGGGTCTCGGCCGGCTGTTCGGCCTTCTTGGCCTTCTCGCGGAAGATGTCGGCGACGAAGGAGAGCAGGAGCAGGGCGAGGACACCGCCGCCCACGTAGAGGGCGATGTCGGCGAAGTCGTAGCCCTCGTTCCGGAAGGCCCGCACGCTCGCGACGAGCATCAGCCAGACCAGCGAGACCGGGATGAGGACCTTCCAGCCGAGCTTCATCAGCTGGTCGTAGCGGACGCGCGGGAGCGTGCCGCGCAGCCAGATGAAGAAGAAGATGAGCACTTGGAGCTTGACGACGAACCAGAGCATCGGCCACCAGCCGTGGTTCGCGCCCTCCCAGAAGGTGCTGACGGGCCAGGGGGCACGCCAGCCTCCGAGGAACAGCGTCACCGCGATCATCGAGACGGTGACCATGTGGATGTACTCGGAGAGCATGAACATCGCGAACTTGATGGAGCTGTACTCGGTGTTGAAGCCGCCGACCAGGTCGCCCTCGGACTCCGGCATGTCGAACGGGGCCCGGCTGGACTCACCGATCATCGTCACCATGTAGACCAGGAACGAGACCGGGAGCAGGAGGAAGTACCAGCGGTCCTCCTGGGCTCCGACGATCGCCGATGTCGACATCGAGCCGGAGTAGAGGAACACCGCGGCGATGGAGGCACCCATGGCGATCTCGTACGAGATGATCTGGGCGCACGATCGGATCCCGCCGAGCAGTGGGTACGTCGATCCGGAGGACCAGCCGCCCAGGACGAAGCCGTACACCCCCAGGGAGCCGATGGCCAGGATGTAGAGCATCGCGACCGGCAGGTCGGTGAGCTGCATCGTGGTGCGCTGGCCGAAGATCGAGATCTCGTTGCCGGCCGGGCCGAAGGGGATCACCGCGATCGCCATGAAGGCCGGGATGGCCGCGATGACCGGCGCGAGGACGTACACCACCTTGTCCGCGCGCTTGACGATCACGTCCTCCTTCAGCATCAGCTTGACGCCGTCGGCGAGCGACTGGAGCATGCCCCACGGCCCGTGCCGGTTGGGGCCGATGCGCAGCTGCATCCAGGCCACGACCTTGCGCTCCATGACGATGGAGATCAGCACGGTCACCATCAGGAAGGCGAAGCAGAACACCGCCTTGACGGCGACCAGCCACCAGGGGTCGGTGCCGAACATCGAGAGGTCTTCAGCGGCGAGGAAAGGGCTCATGCCGCCGCCTCCTTGGGGGCTCATGCCTCCACCTCCTTGGGGGCCTCGCCGGCGAGCGTCGCCGGGCCGACGCGGACGAGGGAGCCGGGCCGCGCCCCGGTGTCGGAGGCGACGCCGCCGCCGGTGGAGTTCAGCGGCAGCCACACCACCCGGTCGGGCATGTCGCTGATCTGGAGCGGGAGTTCCACGACCCCCTGGGGGCCGGTGACCGCGAGCAGGTCGCCGTTCTCGACGCCCGCCTCGGCGGCCGTCGCGGACGACAGCCGCGCGCGAGCGGCGTGCCGGGTTCCGGCGAGTGCCTCGTCGCCCTGCTGGAGGACGCCCTGGTCGAGCAGCAGCCGGTGTCCCGCGAGGACGGCTTCACCGGCGGCCGGCCTCGGCAGCGCGGCCGCGGTCTCCAGGGGCTCGCCGGCCCGCGGGCCGTCCCAGGCGCCGAGCCGGTCGATCTCGCCGCGCACGGTGCGCAGGTCCGGCAGTCCGAGGTGGACGTCCATGGCGTCGGCCAGCATCTGCAGCACGCGCGCGTCGGTGGGTGCCGAACGGCGGGTCATCTGGTCGGGCTTGAGCGCCGCCTCGAAGAAGCGGATTCGGCCTTCCCAGTTGAGGAAGGTGCCGGCCTTCTCGGCGACCGCGGCCACGGGCAGGACGACATCGGCCTTGCGGCTGACCTCGCTCGGCCGCAGTTCCAGCGAGACCAGGAAGCCCACCTCGTCCAGCGCCGCACGCGCGCGTGCCGGGTCGGGCAGGTCGGCGACCTCCACGCCCGCCACCAGCAGCGCCTGGAGCTCTCCGGTCGCGGCGGCCTCCACGATCTGGCCGGTGTCACGGCCGTAGCGGTGCGGGAGACCGGCGACGCCCCAGACGGCGGCGACCTCGTCCCGCGCGCGCGGGTCGGTGGCCGGGCGTCCGCCCGGCAGCAGCGACGGCAGCGCGCCCGCCTCGATCGCACCGCGCTCCCCGGCCCGGCGCGGGATCCACACCAGCCGGGCGCCGGTCGCGGAGGCCGTGCGGGCGGCGGCGGTGAGCCCGCCGGCCACGGCGGCCAGCCGCTCGCCGACGACGATGACCGCGCCCTCGGTGCGCAGTGCCTCGGCGGCGAGCGCGCCGTCGTCCTCCAGGCCGGCGCCTCTCGCGAGCGCGTCCAGCCACTCGGTCTCGGTGCCGGGCGCGGCCGGCAGCAGCGTGCCACCGGCCTTCTCCAGACCGCGCGTGGCGTGCGTGGCCAGGGAGTACACCTTCTGCCCGTGGCCCCGCCAGGCCTTGCGCAGCCGCAGGAAGACGCCGGGCGCCTCCTCCTCCGCCTCGAAGCCGACCAGCAGGACGGCGGGTGCCTTCTCCAGCGCGGTGTAGGTGACGCCCGTGCCGTCGAGGTCCCGGCCGCGCCCGGCGATCTCGGCCGCGAGGAAGTCGGCCTCCTCGCTGCTGTGCACGCGTGCCCGGAAGTCGATGTCGTTGGTGTCGAGCGCCACCCGCGCGAACTTGCTGTACGCGTACGCGTCCTCGACGGTGAGGCGGCCGCCGGTCAGGACTCCTGTGCGGCCCCGGGAGGCCAGCAGCCCTTGGGCCGCGATCTGCAGCGCTTCGGGCCAGGAGGCCGGTTCCAGCTCGCCCTCGGCGTTGCGCACCAACGGCGTCTCAAGCCGGTCGCGCTGCTGCGCGTACCGGAACCCGAACCGCCCCTTGTCGCAGATCCACTCCTCGTTGACCTCGGGGTCGTCGGCCGCGAGGCGCCGCATGACCTTGCCGCGCCGGTGGTCGGTGCGCGTGGCGCAGCCGCCGGAGCAGTGCTCGCACACCGACGGGGAGGAGACCAGGTCGAAGGGGCGGGAGCGGAATCGGTACGCCGCCGAGGTCAGCGCGCCGACCGGGCAGATCTGGATGGTGTTGCCGGAGAAGTACGACTCGAACGGGTCGCCCTCGCCGGTACCGACCTGCTGGAGCGCGCCCCGCTCGATCAGCTCGATCATGGGGTCGCCCGCGACCTGGTTGGAGAACCGGGTGCAGCGGGCGCACAGTACGCACCGCTCGCGGTCGAGGAGCACCTGCGTGGAGATCGGCACGGGCTTCTCGTAGGTCCGCTTGCGGCCCTCGAAGCGGGACTCGGCGTCGCCGTGCGACATGGCCTGGTTCTGCAGCGGGCACTCACCGCCCTTGTCGCAGACCGGGCAGTCCAGCGGGTGGTTGATGAGCAGGAGCTCCATCACACCCTTCTGGGCCTTCTCGGCGACCGGGGAGGTGAGGTGGGTCTTGACCACCATCCCGTCGGTGCAGGTGATGGTGCAGGACGCCATGGGCTTGCGCTGGCCCTCGACCTCGACGATGCACTGGCGGCACGCGCCGGCCGGGTCGAGCAGGGGATGGTCGCAGAACCGGGGGATCTCGATGCCGAGCTGCTCGGCGGCCCGGATGACCAGGGTGCCCTTGGGCACGCTGATCTCGGCGCCGTCGATCGTCAGCGACACGAGGTCCTCCGGCGGGACCACTGCCTCTCCCCCGCCTGAGGGAGCGTTGGTGGTCACGGTCATGCGTTCACCTCCGTGCGGTCGGCCCAGGCCGTCGACTTGGCCGGGTCGAAGGGACAGCCCCGGCCCGTGACGTGCTGCTCGTACTCCTCGCGGAAGTACTTCAGCGAGGAGAAGATCGGCGAGGCGGCGCCGTCGCCGAGGGCGCAGAAGGACTTGCCGTTGATGTTGTCGGCGATGTCGTTCAGCTTGTCGAGGTCGGACATCTGTCCCTTGCCGGCCTCGATGTCGCGCAGCAACTGCACGAGCCAGTAGGTCCCTTCGCGGCAGGGCGTGCACTTGCCGCAGGACTCGTGGGCGTAGAACTCGGTCCAGCGCGTGACGGCCCGGACCACGCAGGTCGTCTCGTCGAAGCACTGGAGGGCTTTGGTGCCGAGCATGGAACCCGCGGCGCCCACTCCTTCGTAGTCAAGAGGGACGTCGAGGTGCTCGTCGGTGAACATCGGGGTCGAGGAGCCGCCCGGCGTCCAGAACTTGAGGCGGTGCCCGGGGCGCATCCCGCCGCTCATGTCGAGGAGCTGACGGAGCGTGATGCCGAGCGGCGCCTCGTACTGGCCGGGGCTGGCGACATGGCCGGACAGGGAGTAGAGCGTGAAGCCGGGCGACTTCTCACTCCCCATCGACCGGAACCATTCCTTGCCCCGCTGCAGGATCGCGGGAACCGACGCGATCGATTCGACGTTGTTCACCACGGTCGGGCAGGCGTAGAGGCCCGCGACGGCGGGGAAGGGAGGGCGAAGCCGCGGTTGGCCCCGGCGGCCTTCGAGCGAGTCCAGCAGCGCGGTCTCCTCACCGCAGATGTACGCACCCGCGCCCGCGTGCACGGTGATGTCGAGGTCGAGTCCGCTGTCCAGGATGTTCTCGCCGAGGAAGCCCGCCTCATAGGCCTCGCGCACGGCCGAGTGCAAGCGCCGCAGAACGGGGACGACTTCACCCCGCAGATAGATGAAGGCGTGCGACGACCTGATGGCGTAACACGCGATGATCATGCCCTCGATGAGGCTGTGCGGGTTCGCGAAGAGGAGCGGGATGTCCTTGCACGTCCCGGGCTCCGACTCGTCGGCGTTGACCACCAGATAGTGCGGCTTTCCGTCCCCCTGGGGAATGAACTGCCACTTCATGCCCGTGGGGAAGCCCGCGCCGCCGCGCCCGCGCAGACCGGAGTCCTTGACGTATGCGATCAGGTCGTCCGGCGACATGGCGAGCGCCTTGCGCAGCCCTTCGTAGCCGTCGTGGCGCCGGTAGACGTCCAGCGTCCAGGACCTGTCCTCGTCCCAGAAGGCCGACAGCACCGGTGCGAGCAGCTTCTCGGGGCTGGTGTCCTTCAGCTCGGGTGCCAAGGTCATCACTCCCCCTCCTCGGCGGTGGGCCCGGCCGGGTGGGCCGGGTCGGAGGCCGACGTGTCCTGCGGCGCGTCGTGCGAGCTCAAGTGCTCCGTCGGTGACGGGTCGTGCGGTGGCCCGGTGCGGGCCGCCTCACCGCGCGGGTGCACCACGCGCGCGGGAGAGACCTCGCCCTTGGCGAGCTTCAGACCGACCAGGGAGGCGGGTCCCGCGCTTCCCCCGGACTCCACGGCCCCGTCCCGCTCGTCGGGGAAGCCGGCCAGGACCCGGGCGGTCTCCTTGAAGGTGCACATGCGCGCCCCGCGGGTGGGCGTGACCGGCCGTCCCGCGCACAGGTCGTCGACGAGGCTCTTGGCGCTGGCGGGGGTCTGGTTGTCGAAGAACTCCCAGTTGACCATCACGACCGGCGCGAAGTCGCAGGCCGCGTTGCACTCGATGTGCTCCAGGGTGACCTTGCCGTCGCCGGTGGTCTCGCCGTTGCCGACGCCGAGGTGCTCCTGGAGCTCCTCGAAGATCGCGTCCCCGCCCATGACGGCGCACAGGGTGTTGGTGCACACCCCCACCTGGTAGTCGCCGCTCGGCTTGCGGCGGTACATGGTGTAGAAGGTGGCGACGGCGGTGACCTCGGCCGTGGTCAGGCCGAGGACGTCCGCGCAGAACCGCATGCCGGTGCGCGTGACGTGCCCTTCCTCGGACTGCACGAGGTGCAGCAGCGGCAGGAGGGCGGACCGGGAGTCGGGGTAGCGGGCGATGATGTCGCGCGCGTCCGTCTCCAGACGGGCCCGGACGTCGTCCGGGTAGGCGGGTGCGGGCAGTTCGGGCATGCCCAGGCTGACGCCCCGCTCGGAAGACGATGTGGTCACCGGTCGACGCCTCCCATCACGGGGTCGATGGACGCGACGGCGACGATGACGTCGGCGACCTGGCCGCCCTCGCACATCGCCGCCATGGCCTGAAGGTTGGTGAAGGACGGGTCGCGGAAGTGGACCCGGTAGGGGCGGGTGCCGCCGTCGGAGACGACATGCACCCCGAGTTCGCCCTTGGGTGACTCGACCGCCACGTACGCCTGTCCCGGTGGGACGCGGAAGCCCTCGGTGACCAGCTTGAAGTGGTGGATCAGGGCCTCCATGGAGGTGCCCATGATCTTCTTGATGTGGTCGAGGGAGTTGCCGAGTCCATCGGGGCCCAGGGCGAGCTGGGCGGGCCAGGCGATCTTCTTGTCGGCGACCATGACCGGGCCCGGCTGGAGCCGGTCCAGGCACTGCTCGACGATCCGGAGGGACTGGCGCATCTCCTCCAGCCGGATGAGGAAGCGGCCGTAGGAGTCGCAGGTGTCGGCGGTCGGGATCTCGAACTCGTAGGTCTCGTAGCCGCAGTACGGCTGGGCCTTGCGCAGGTCGTGCGGGAGGCCGGTGGAGCGCAGGATCGGGCCCGTCGCGCCGAGGGCCATGCAGCCGGTCAGGTCGAGATAACCGACGTCCTGCATACGGGCCTTGAAGATGGGGTTCCCGGTGGCGAGCTTGTCGTACTCCGGGAGGTTCTTCTTCATCTTCTTCACGAACTCGCGGATCTGGTCCACCGCGCCGGGCGGCAGGTCCTGGGCGAGTCCGCCCGGGCGGATGTACCCGTGGTTCATCCGCAGGCCGGTGATCATCTCGTAGATGTCGAGAATGAGTTCACGATCACGGAATCCGTAGATCATGATCGTGGTGGCGCCGAGTTCCATGCCGCCGGTGGCGATGCACACCAGGTGCGACGCCAGCCGGTTCAGCTCCATCAGGAGCACGCGGATGATCGTGGCGCGGTCCGGGACCTGGTCCTCGATGCCGAGGAGCCTCTCGACGCCGAGGCAGTACGCCGTCTCGTTGAAGAACGGCGTCAGGTAGTCCATGCGCGTCACGAACGTGGTGCCCTGCGTCCACGTCCGGTACTCGAGGTTCTTCTCGATGCCGGTGTGCAGGTAACCGATTCCGCAGCGGGCCTCGGTGACGGTCTCGCCCTCGATCTCCAGGATCAGGCGGAGCACGCCGTGCGTGGACGGGTGCTGTGGGCCCATGTTGACGACGATGCGCTCGTCGTCGGTGCGGGCCGCGGACTGGACGACGTCGTCCCAGTCGCCGCCGGTGACCGTGTAGACGGTGCCCTCGGTGGTCTCGCGAGGGGAGGCGTGCGAAGTGCTCATGAGTACGACCTCCGCTGGTCCGGAGCCGGGATCTGGGCGCCCTTGTACTCGACGGGGATGCCGCCGAGGGGATAGTCCTTGCGCTGCGGAAAGCCCTGCCAGTCGTCCGGCATCATGATCCGCGTCAGGGCCGGGTGGCCGTCGAAGACGATTCCGAAGAAGTCGTACGTCTCGCGCTCGTGCCAGTCGTTCGTCGGATAGACGGAGAACAGCGACGGGATGTGCGGGTCGCTGTCGGGGGCGCTGACCTCCAGGCGGATCACCCGGTTGTGGGTGATCGAGCGCAGGTGGTAGACGGCGTGCAGCTCGCGCCCCTTGTCGTTCGGGTAGTGCACGCCGCTGACGCCGGTGCACAGCTCGAAGCGCAGGGCCGGGTCGTCGCGCAGGGTGCGGGCGACGCGGACGAGGTGCTCGCGCTCGATGTGGAAGGTCAGTTCGTCGCGGTCGACGACGGTCCTCTCGATGGCGTTGCCGGGGACCAGGCCCTGTTCCTCCAGCGCGCCCTCCAGCTCGTCGGCGACCTCGTCGAACCAGCCGCCGTAGGGGCGGCTCGCCGGTCCCGGGAGCCGGATCGAGCGGACCAGGCCGCCGTAGCCGGAGGTGTCGCCGCCGTTGTCGGCGCCGAACATGCCGCGCTGGACGCGGATCTCCTCACCGCCCTGGCCGCGCTGGCCCGGGAGGTTCTCCGCGGAGAGGTCCTTCTCCGGGTTGACTCCGTTGCCGTTCGCCTCGCTCACCGCAGCAGCCCCTTCATCTCGATGGTGGGCAGCGCCTTGAGCGCCGCTTCCTCCGCCTCGCGGGCCGCTTCCTCGGCGTTCACGCCGAGCTTGGAGCTCTGGATCTTCTGGTGGAGCTTGAGGATCGCGTCCAGCAGCATCTCCGGCCGGGGCGGGCAGCCGGGGAGGTAGATGTCGACCGGCACGATGTGGTCGACGCCCTGGACGATGGCGTAATTGTTGAACATGCCGCCGGAGGAGGCGCAGACCCCCATGGAGATCACCCACTTGGGGTTCGGCATCTGGTCGTAGACCTGCCGCAGCACCGGCGCCATCTTCTGGCTCACCCGGCCGGCGACGATCATCAGGTCCGCCTGGCGCGGCGAGCCCCGGAAGACCTCCATGCCGAAGCGCGCCATGTCGTAGCGGCCCGCGCCGGTGGTCATCATCTCGATGGCACAGCAGGCGAGGCCGAACGTGGCGGGGAAGACCGAGGCCTTGCGCACCCAGCCCGCGGCCTGCTCGACGGTGGTCAGCAGGAAGCCGCTCGGCAGCTTTTCTTCGAGTCCCATGACGTGTGGCTCCTCAGTCCCATTCCAGGCCGCCGCGCCGCCATACGTACGCGTACGCGACGAAGACGGTGAGCACGAAGAGCAGCATCTCCACGAGCCCGAAGATCCCCAGGGCGTCGAAGCTGACGGCCCAGGGGTAGAGGAAGACGATCTCGATATCGAAAATGATGAAGAGCATCGCCGTCAGGTAGTACTTGATGGGGAAGCGCCCGCCGCCGGCCGGCGTGGGGGTCGGTTCGATACCGCACTCGTAGGCCTCGAGCTTGGCGCGGTTGTACCGCTTGGGCCCGATCAACGTGGCCATCACCACGGAGAAGATCGCAAAGCCTGCCCCGAGGGCTCCCAGTACGAGGATGGGCGCATAAGCGTTCACCGCTCCTCGCTCCTCTCAGTCGGCACTGACTGCTGGCGGTTTGCGTCAGGCTCACATCCGCCCCACCTGTCCCTCGAACCTCGCCCGCCCCGGCGAAGATCGGGAACATGTGAAGCAGGTCACAAGCCCAACCGCGTGCATCTTATGCCCGACCCTCTGTGATCTGCGACACGGGGTATTGCACAAGCTTTGTGATCTCCACCACCTGACGATCGATCATGAAGTCGGATGAGCGGTGATCTTCACACGCGAAGCGTCCGAGTGATCACGAGAGGTGACATTTTGGCACGTCATCGCAGGCCGGAGGGGTCGTCTCAATATCAAGAGGGTTCCCTTGCATGCAAATTGGCGAGGGAGTCGATCTCTTGGTAGAGGCCCGTTCACACGTCAGGGGGTGCGCGGGGCGGGGTGTGGACGTGTGCGCGCGTTCACGATCTCCGCGAGCTCGTGACCCGGTCGTGATCCATGCGCCGGGACGCGACCGCCGGGGCAACCGTTCCGTGACCTCCGTCACATGGATGAGAGATCCATGAGAACGGGGCTTGGCCAATCAACCCCACCGATGGTAGGCCCGGGGCAATTCGGGCGTATTGATCAAACACCGTGATCACAGGCTGGTCACGGCGCGCCCGCAATGTCCGTTAGGACGTCAATAAAGGAGCTCGTCGGGGGTTTTTGGGGGTCCGGGTGAACAACTGTGGCGCAGCACACGTTTCTTGAAGATATGAAGGAGCCCCTGGTACCGGTTATTCCCATGTCCCACACCGCTCACATACGCAGCCACCGGAAACCCCGCCGCAGCGCGACCTCTTCGATCGCCGTGCGTGCCGGAGTCACCGGTGGCGTCCTCAGCATGGCGGCGGCAGGTGCGTCGGCTTCGGCGAGCGCCGCCGAGCCGGTGACGCAGACCATCGAACTGCCCACCCTGACGGCCGACCTGTCCGCTCAGGTGGCCCAGTCCGCGGCCGCCACCCAGCAGGCCGCCGCGAACTACGAGCTGCGCGCCGAGCGTGACGCGGCCGCCGCCAAGGCCGCCGCGGAGGCCAAGAAGGACCTCGCCGAGGCGAAGAAGAAGGCGGAGGCCAAGAAGAAGGCCGCCGAGGAAGCCCGCAAGGCCGCCGCCGAACGCGCCACGCGCAACGCCGAGCGCGCCACGCTGTCCGCCTCGGCCTCCACGTCCGCCTCCACCTCCACCTCCACGTCCGTGTCGGCGCCCGCCAGCGGCAGCGTCGCGACGGTCATCTCGTTCCTCAAGGCCCAGCTGGGCGACGCCTACGTCATGGGCGCCACCGGTCCCAACGCCTGGGACTGCTCCTCCCTCGTGCAGGCCGCGTACAAGCAGGTTGGTGTGGACCTGCCGCGCGTCTCGCAGGACCAGTCGATGGCTGGCACGGACGTCCCGCTGTCCAGCATCCAGGTCGGCGACATCCTGTACTGGGGCGGCAAGGGCTCCGCGTACCACGTGGGCGTCTACATCGGGAACGGCCAGTACCTGGACGCGGCCAACCCCTCCAAGGGCGTCGTCATCCAGGACCTGTCGGGCTACCCGGCGTCGGGCGCGGTGCGCGTCCTCTGACGTCTCACGCCGTCTGACCCTTCCGCACCTACGGGCTTGAGGGCCGCTGCCACTTCGAGGCAACGGCCCTCCCGGCCTGTCCGGGACCATCGGCCTTCCCCGACCCCCACCCTGCCCCCAGAGGCGCTTCAGTGGCCCTCAGAGCCGTTCTGGAGGCCATGCGGCACCGCCGCCCGCCCGTGCACTTCCCTCACTCGAGCACCCTGCGCCCGAATTGTCCCAACATGGTTGAGGGTTGCTCCTCTGGCGGGCCGTAAGTCCCGTACGCCCCGAAATGGTGCGGGCCGGCGGCAGCGGGTGGCCGCCAAGCCGAACACCCGTGCAGGACGACGGCATGTGCAGGACGACGGCATGCGCAGCCGGCAAGGCGCTCGGGCCACCGGCAGACCACCCGCTCAAGCCACCGGCACCGCGAACCGGCAACCCGCTCAAGCGGTCGCGAACCAGCAACCCGCTCAAGCCGTCGGCACCGCAGGCCGACCACCCGCTCACGCCACCGGCACCACGAACCGGCAGCCCGCTCACGCCGTCGGCACCGCAAGCCGACCACCCGCTCACGCCACCGGCACCACGAACCGGCAACCCGCTCACGCCACCGGCACCACAAGCCGACCACCCGCTCACGCCACCGGCATCACCACACGGGCGCCCGCTCGCTCAGGCCTTCGGGGCCACCCTGCTCAGGCCGTTGATGATGCGGTCCATCGCGTCGCCGCCGGTCGGGTCGGTGAGGTTCGCGAGGAGCTTCAGGGTGAACTTCATCAGCATCGGGTGGGTGAGCCCGCGCTGGGCCGCGATCTGCATGACCTTCGGGTTGCCGATGAGCTTCACAAAGGCGCGGCCGAGCGTGTAGTAGCCGCCGTAGGTGTCCTTCAGGACGCGCGGGTAGCGCTGGAGGGCCAGTTCACGGCTCGCGGGGGTCGGCCGGGCGTGGGCCTGGACGATGACGTCGGCGGCGATCTGGCCGGATTCCATGGCGTAGGCGATGCCTTCGCCGTTGAAGGGGTTCACGAGGCCGCCGGCGTCGCCGACGAGCAGCAGGCCCTTGGTGTAGTGCGGCTGGCGGTTGAAGGCCATGGGCAGCGCGGCGCCGCGGATCGGACCGGTCATGTGGTCGGGGGTGTAGCCCCAGTCCTCCGGCATGGACGCGCACCAGGCCTTCAGGACCTCGCGCCAGTCCAGTTCCTTGAAGGAGTCGGAGGTGTTGAGGACGCCCAGGCCGACGTTCGAGGTGCCGTCGCCCATGCCGAAGATCCAGCCGTAGCCGGGCAGGAGACGGTCCTCGGCGCCGCGGCGGTCCCACAGCTCCAGCCAGGACTCCAGGTAGTCGTCCTCGTGGCGCGGGCTGGTGAAGTACGTGCGCACCGCCACCCCCATCGGGCGGTCCTCGCGGCGGTGCAGGCCCATCGCCAGGGACAGCCGGGTGGAGTTGCCGTCGGCGGCCACGACGAGGGGTGCTTGGAAGGTGACCTCGCGCTTCTCCTCACCGAGCTTGGCGTGCACACCGGTGATGCGGCCGGTGCGGTCGTCGACGATCGGCGCGCCCACGTTGCAGCGCTCGAAGAGCCGGGCGCCGGCCTTCTGGGCCTGCCGGGCGAGCTGCTCGTCGAAGTCGTCGCGCTTGCGGACGAGGCCGTAGTCGGGGAAGGAGGCGAGATCCGGCCAGTCGAGCTGGAGCCGCACCCCGCCGCCGATGATGCGCAGGCCCTTGTTGCGCAGCCAGCCGGCCTCCTCCGAGATGTCGATGCCCATCGCCACGAGCTGCTTGACGGCACGCGGGGTGAGGCCGTCGCCGCAGACCTTCTCGCGTGGGAACTCGGTCTTCTCCAGCAGGAGGACGTCGAGTCCCGCCTTGGCGAGGTGGTAGGCGGTGGTGGAGCCGGCCGGCCCCGCGCCCACGACGATCACATCGGCGGTGTTCTCGGAGAGGGGCTCGGTCACGACGGTCACGGCGGGATCTCCCCAAGTTCGGAATCTTGCGTGCCGACCGGCACTGGACATGGGCAGTCTATGCAGCGGCGTTCATCACCCGGCTGAAGGGCTGCCCTCCGTGAATCGAGCTCTCCCCGCTGTGCGGCTTCGCGTCCCCACTCACGAGGACGCGTTCGTCTGGCACCGGATCTTCGACGACCCGGACGTCATGGAGTTCCAGGGCGGCAGGGCCGCGGAGCTCTCGGTCTACGAGGAGCTCACCGCCCGCCAGCGCCGGCACGACGCCGAACTCGGCTTCTGCCTGTGGACGGTGCTCGACGAGTCGGGGCAGGTCATCGGGTTCACCGGTGCCCAGCCGTGGGAGCGGGCCTGGGGCCCGGCGGGCGAGATCGAGATCGGCTGGCGGCTTGCCCGGGAGCACTGGGGCAAGGGTTACGTCACCGCGGCCGCGCGGCAGACGCTGGAGCGGATGCGGGTGACCGGCGTACCGGGCGTCGTGGCGATGGTCGACGCCCGCAACAGCCGGTCGATCGCGGTGACCCGGCGTCTGGGGATGCGTCTCGCCGAGACGTTCACGACACCGGCCGCGCGACGGACGGGGCACTGCTACCGACTCGACCTCCAGGCTGTCGACGCACAGTAGCCGACTGTCGCAGAAAGGCACCTGTCGCCTCCGGACCGGTGCGGGGCGGGAGTTACCCTTCCCGCACCGCTGGGGGTGGCATCCGTGCACATGTCCCGCAAGGAACCCGACGTGCGCGTCCCGCGCCTGGTCGGCCTGATGGCCGTGGACGCGCGGGAGACGGCCCGGGCTCAGGGTCTCCTCCTCGGCGCGCCGGACCGGCCCGGCTTCCACCTCGCCGTCGTCGACCACGTCGTACGCCAGTACCCGCGGGCCGGAGCCGAGGTACCGCGGGAGTCGATGGCCTACGTGTGGTTCGACTTCGGCTCGGGCGAGGGCGGCGGGGGCGTGCGCGAACCGCGGCTGCCGCGCCCGCCCCGGGGCGGACTCCAGCGGGAGCCGGACGAGTCGGGCGACGACCCGTACCCGGTGCTCAGCCCCGCTGGAGCGATCAGCCCCGCTTGAAGCCCCGGTGCAGGGCGACGATTCCGCCGCTCAGGTTGCGCCAGGCCACCCGGGACCAGCCGGCCCCGCCCAGCCGCTCGGCCAGGGCGGGCTGGTCGGGCCAGGCGCGGATGGACTCGGCGAGGTAGACGTAGGCGTCGGGGTTGGAGGACACGGCCCGGGCGGCCGGCGGCAGGGCGCGCATCAGGTACTCGGTGTAGACCGTGCGGAACGGTGTCCACGTCGGGTGCGAGAACTCGCAGATCACGATCCGCCCGCCGGGCCGGGTCACCCGGAGCATCTCGCGCAGCGCGGCGTCCGTGTCCTGCACGTTGCGCAGCCCGAAGGAGATGGTGACGGCGTCGAAGGTGCCGTCCTTGAACGGCAGCCGCGTGGCGTCACCCGCGGTGTACGGCAGCCAGGGCCGACGCTGCTTGCCCACCTGGAGCATGCCCTGCGAGAAGTCGCAGGGGACGACGTAGGCGCCGGTGCGGGCGAAGGGCAGCGAGGAGGTCCCCGTACCGGCCGCCAGGTCGAGGATCTTCTGCGCCGGGCGCGCGTCGACCGCCTTGGCGACCTCCTTGCGCCATCGCCGGTCCTGGCCGAGGGACAGCACGTCGTTGGTCAGGTCGTACCGTTCCGCCACGTCGTCGAACATCGAGGCGACTTCGTGCGGCTGCTTGTCCAGGGATGCGCGGGTCACGGGCCCATTCTTGCAGCACCCCCTGCGGGCAGGAGCCGCGGCTTCTTCCGTGCCGCCACGTCCTCCACCCAGCCGCACAGCAGCACAGCAGCACGGACACCGTGCGCGGACAGCTACTCGGCCGGGGCGGCGACCGGTTGCAGCGGAATCACACAAGGGCCGGGAGCGTTCGCGGGCTGATCCGTCCCGGGGTCAGCGGGACCGGTACACCAGTCGGCCGGCCAGCACGGTCGCCACACAGGTGACCGCGCCGCGCTCCCGCAGGGCCGTCTCGTCGGGTACGTCGAACACGGCCAGGTCGGCCCGGCCGCCGACGGCCATCGGGGCGTGAACGGTGCCCGCGAGGTCGTACCCCTCGGCGAACGGGTCGAGGTCGGGCCGCTCCCCGAGCAGTGTGCCGGGCGCCTTCGTGGTCCCCACGACGGTCAGTCCGGACCGGGCGACGGCCGTGGCCACCAGCGGGTCGCGGAAGCGGGCGCCGGGCGAGGCGACCGCCGTCGTGCCGTAGCGCAGCATCCGCTGCACGCCGCGCCGCACGCTGCCCGACCAGCGGGTCTCGGTGAGGTCGCCCAGGGCCGCCAACCGCTCGCCCCACAGGGGCTGTTCGCCCAGCTCGTCGGCTTCGCGCGGGTCGGGGTGGTAGCAGTGGCGCAGCAGCCACAGCGGGTGCCACTGGCGCAGACCCGGGGTGAGCACGCCCGGCCAGCGCCGCACCCGCGCGCCCGGCGCGGTGTCGACGGCGTCCTCGTACGGCTCGACGGCGATGATCCGGTCGCCGTCCACCACGACGGCTCCGTCCACGACGGCGCCGTCCACGCCCGGTGCGCCGCCCGCCGGCAGGACCAGCGGGGCGGCGTGGATCGTCAGCACGGTCGGGTCAGTTGGGGGCCAGCAGCTTCAGCTCGGGGTGAGCCGTGCCGCCTTCGATGGCCGTGGAGGAGATGTGCGAGACCACGCGGTCGTCGACCGGGTCGTTCGCCGGGTCGTCGTGGACGACGAGGTGCTCGTACGTGGTCGCGCGCTGGGCGGGCACACGGCCCGCCTTCCGGATCAGATCGATGATCTCCATCCGGTTGGACCGGTGCCTGGCACCGGCCGACGACACCACGTTCTCCTCCAGCATGATCGAGCCGAGGTCGTCCGCGCCGTAGTGCAGGGAGAGCTGCCCGACCTCCTTGCCCGTGGTCAGCCACGAGCCCTGGATGTGGGCGATGTTGTCCATGAACAGCCGCGCGACGGCGATCATCCGCAGGTACTCGAAGAGCGTCGCCTGGGTGCGGCCCTTCAGGTGGTTGTTCTCGGGCTGGTAGGTGTACGGGATGAAGGCGCGGAAGCCGCCCGTGCGGTCCTGGACGTCCCGGATCATCCGCAGGTGCTCGATGCGCTCGGCGTTGGTCTCGCCGGTGCCCATGAGCATGGTGGAGGTGGATTCCACGCCCAGGTGGTGCGCGATCTCCATGATCTCCAGCCAGCGCTCGCCGGACTCCTTCAGCGGGGCGATGGCCTTGCGGGGCCGCTCGGGCAGCAGCTCGGCACCGGCACCGGCGAAGGAGTCCAGGCCGGCGGCGTGAATACGCCGGATCGCCTCCTCGACGGACACCTTCGAGATCCGGGCCATGTGCTCGACCTCGGACGCCCCCAGGCTGTGGATGACCAGCTGCGGGAATTCCTTCTTGATCGCCGCGAAGTGCTTCTCGTAGTACTCGACACCGTAGTCCGGGTGGTGCCCGCCCTGGAACATGATCTGGGTGCCGCCGAGCTCGACGGTCTCCGCGCACCGGCGCAGGATGTCGTCCAGGTCACGCGTCCAGCCCTTGGCGGTGTCCTTGGGAGCGGCGTAGAACGCGCAGAACCGGCACGCCGTCACGCAGACGTTCGTGTAGTTGATGTTGCGTTCGATGATGTACGTCGCGATGTGCTCGGTCCCGGCGTACCGGCGGCGGCGTACGGCGTCGGCGGCGGCGCCCAGCGCGTGCAGCGGGGCGTCCCGGTACAGCACGAGCGCTTCGTCCGGGGTGATCCGCCCACCGGCGGCTGCACGGTCGAGGATGGGCTGAAGGTCGGCCTTCTCGGTCACCGGGCGTCCCTTTCGTAAGGGTTGTGGACGGACCAGCCCAGCGTACGCCAGGGGTTCCAAGGGCTGGACGTCAGGCCGTGCGGGCGGGGCCGGGGTACTCCGGGTACGGGGTGGGCGCCTGCGCCGGGGTCGAGAGGCGCTGCGGCCTGCGACGCCGGGCGAGCCACAGCACGATCGCGGCGTAGAGCAGGTCGGCGGCCATGGCGGCGGCGGCCAGCGACCAGGGCGCGTCGGCCGCGGTCTCGTCCGAGGACAGTCCGCCGACGACCGCGGCGGAGGCGCCGAAGGCCAGCAGGTTGTTCAGGACGTGCAGGGCGATGGCCGCTTCCAGTCCGCCGGTGCGGATCGTGAGCAGTCCCGCCACCAGGCCGTTCACCAGCAGACCGAGGAACCCCCATCGGGTGCCCCAGCCGTGCGCCGCGGCGAACAGCGCGGCCTGTGGGATCACCACGATCCACGGCGAGCGCACGAAGGCGCCGACCGCCTGGGTCAGCCAGCCGCGGAAGACGTACTCCTCGGCCGCGGCCTGCAACGGGACAAGGGCCGCCAGCACGGCCAGGGCCACGAGGAACGAGCGCCAGCCCACCCATGTGTCGGACCCGCCGGACCCGCCGGCCCCGGCGGAGTCGTCCGGCAGGAGGAAGGCCGTCACCGTGAGCAGCAGGACGGGCACCAGCCCGGCCAGCAGACACCACCCGAGCCAGCCGAACCGCAGCCGCCCGGTCACCGACGAGACGGTGCCGACCGGCCGTCTCGCCGGCCACAGCACGGCCAGCAGCACCAGGGGCAGGGCTATCGCGATGGCCACCAGATCCGTCGCGGTGTTCCCGAGCGGCCCCAAGTCGGCGCCCCCGTCCGGCAGTTCCGGCAATCCGGCCATCGCCCCGAGCGCGTAGGAGGCGACGAGCAGCACGACCACCAGCACGGAGTAGCCGCAGACCAGCAGCAGCGTGCCGACCAACGGCCGCCACCAGCGGTGACGGCCTGTGGTGCGGTCCATCCGGTGGTAGGGGTGGCCGCCGGGGTCGGGGACCGGGGCGGCGGGGTACGGCGTGGGGCCGGTGGGGTACGGGGTCGGGCCGGTGGGGTACGGGGAGGTCATGATCAGCATCCTTACAGGGCCGGTTGCAGGGGACTTATGACCGCCGTCGCCCTGCTCGGCGCGGTTCCTCGGTGTTCCTCGCCGCGTACGGGGTGTAGGTCGCCTACCGCGTCCCCGGCGGCATCGCCGACGACTGACGACCGGCTGATCGCCGGCTGCTCCCCACGCGCGCCGGGCGGCGTCGTCAGGCTGTGTACGCGCCCACGAGAAGGCCCAGGAACGCTCCCGCGATCAGGAACGGGCCGAACGGGATGGCCGTCTTGCGGGTGGCCCGCCGGGTGATCACCAGGGCCGCGCCGTACAGCGCGCCCAGGAGAAAGCCGGCGAAGGTGCCCAGCATGACCGTCGGCCAGCCGTACCAGCCGAGGGCGGCGCCCGCGCCGAGGGCGAGTTTGACGTCGCCGAAGCCCATGCCCGCGGGGTTGATGAGGAACAGGACGAAGTAGCCGCCGCCCAGGGCGAGGGAGCCGAGCAGGGAGGTCGTCCAGACGCCCGCGTTTTCGGGGACGAGGGCGGTGAGGCCGAGCAGGGCGAGTGCGGCGCCGGCGAAGGGCAGGGTGAGCGGGTCGGGCAGGCGCCGTACGCGGAAGTCGACGACCGTGAGCAGCACGCCGACCGGGGCGAGCAGCAGCCAGACCCCGAGCTCGGGGCGGGTGCCGGTCGCGGCGGCGAGAGCGGCGCAGACGAGGGCGGTGGCGATCACCAGGGGGGTCGTACGGGGGCCGTATCCGCTCGTCGCGCACTCCGGGCACGCCGCCCGCCCCAGCCAGCCCCTGACGGTGTGCCCGTCGGGGCACTCCCGCCGCCATGCCTCCCCCGAGGGCGCCGAGAACCGGTAGGCCGCGCGCGGCAGCAGCGCCCCCGCCGCCGCGCCCCACAGCGCGGCGGCGACGGCCAGCAGCCCGGTGCTCATCCCGCGGTGGCGATCGCGTCGCGCCAGGCCGGCAGCAGTTCGTCGAGCAGCGCCTCGGTGCGCGGTGGCAGCCCGCGGGCCCCGCTGCGGCCGATGAGGTCGGTGGCGAGGGCGGTCAGCCGGTCCGTGTCGCCCGTGGCGTGGGTGGCGCGCAGCAGCTCGTGCCACAGGCGCTCGTCGGCCGGGGCGGTGCGCAGGGCCGCGCCGAGCGCCTCGATGGCCTTCTCGGCGCGGTTCTTCTCCATGTGGAACTCGCACAGCGCGAGCCCGGTGTCCGCGACGAGCAGCGGCAGTTGGGCGTCGACGATCTCGTGGGTGAGCCACCGGTAGCGGCCCTCGGGCCGGTCGGCGAGCAGCGGCCCGCGCACCAGGACCAGCGCGTCCGTGAGCAGCCGCCCGCGCACGGCCCGGCTGCCGACGCCCTTGCCCTGTGTGGCCTCGTGGTACAGCGACCGCAGCACGTCCAGGTCGGAGACGACCGTCTTGGCGAGCGTGAGCCGGCCGGAACGGTCGGTGCCGAGGCGGGGCGTGCCGTCGGGGTCGGTGCCGAGCCACTCGCGCAGCCGGTCCAGCAGCGCGTCGCGCACGTCGTCGGTGACACCGCGCGGCCACAGCGCGGAGGACAGTACGCGCGGGTGCACGCCCTCGCGGTGCAGGAGCAGCAGGGCGAGCGCCTCGTGCAGCAGCGCGCTGCGCTCCCCGTCCGGGTTGTCCAGGCCGATGATCTCGTACGGCCCGACGAGCCGGGCGTACACGGCCGGCCGGCCCTGCTCGCTGATGTCGACGAGGAACGGCGGGGTGGTCGCCGGCCTGTCGGGGTCGCGCTCCGGGTCGGCCTCGACGAACAGCTCGACCACCGCCCGCTGCTGGGCGGCCGGCAGCAACTGGGCGTCCAGTTCGAGGCCGAGGAGGGGCGCGAGCAGCTTGCCCTGGCCGGTGATCTCCATCTCCCAGGCGGCGCCCGGCAGATCACCGGTCTCGGTGCCGACGAGGTAGCCGATGCCGAGCCGGCTCGCGTCGGCGGCGAGTTCGGCGAGCTTGACGGCGTCCTCGGCGGACGGCTGGGCGGCGAGCAGGACGAGGTGCGGGGCCCAACGGGTGTGCTGGGCGGGCCCGGTGCGCCCGGTGAGGACGGAGTCGTGCCCGGCGGCGCCCAGCGCTCCGCGCCGCTGCCGCGTCTCGGCCTCCATGGTCTCGACGAGCGCCTCGATGTCCTCGAGGTGCCGGATCCGGCTGGGGGCGAGCGGGGTGAGGTCCTCCCCGAAGCCGACGAGCGTGATGGTCATGCGGTCGGACCAGCCGTTGGTGGCCAACTCGGCGGCCACGGACGCGAAGACGGCGGCCCGGTCGGCCTCCCGGCCGCTCAGCGACACGATGCCGGGCACGGCCTCCAGGTTGAGCAACAGCCGCGAGTCGTCCATGGTGCCGAGGCTGACCAGGCCCGGGTAGGGCGCGGCCGTGTCGACGTCCTCGTAGCGCTCGGCGTCGGTCCGGGCCAGCATCCAGAAGGTCTGGTCCTGCCCCTGCTGCCAGGGGGCGGGGGGCTTCCCCGCGGGCTGGGCGAGTTGGAGGTGCAGGTCACCGTTGCTGAGCCAGGCCGCGTACACGACCGGCAGCGCCCGCGACTCCTCGGCGAGGGAGGCGGCGAGACCGCGCAGGGACCGGTCGAGCAGCCGCACGCCCTCGGGGTCGGCGCCGACCAGGAGCGCGTCCTGTACGTCCAGCGCGTCCCCGCTCGGCGTGGGCGGCTCCATGCCGCGTCGGCCGCCGACGGCCCCGAACGCCGACTGCCACAGCGCCTGCCGACGCCGCCGGCCCAGGGCGCCGAGGAGTCCGGCGGCGAGGAGGGGCGCGGTGAGGAGGGCTTCGGGAAGGCCGAAGGAACGGTCGGACTCGGCGCCGACGGCCGTCGCCTGCCGGTGCCCCGCGTCGTGGGCGGGCCGCTGCTGCTCGGGGACGGACACCTGGGCGGTGCCGCCTCCCCGCGCCTGGTCGCTTCCGCCCCGGGCGCCGCCTCCACCCTGGGCGTGATCCCCGGTCTGCGCGTAGTCGGAGATCTGCTGCCGGACCTCCGGCGACACGTTGGGCGCCTCGTCGGGCATCTCGACGAGCTCACCGCCGCGGGCGTCGCCCGGCATCTCCATGATCCAGCCGGGCCGGATGAGACTGGCCTCGGACAGCTTGGACCCGTCCGGCTGCACGCGGTCCTTGTTGAGCTCGAAGATCTCCTTGTAGCGACGCCCGTCGCCCAGGTGCCGTTGGGCTATCTCCCAGAGGGAGTCGTGGTGACGCCCCTCGGGCGGCTGGATCCGGTAGTACTTCGTGTCGCCCTGCCGGGCGGTGCCGCCACCGGCGTCGGCGTGGGCGGCGGCGTGCGAGGCCTGCTCGGCGAGGGCCGCGGCGGCACCGGACGCCTGGTCCTGCTGCTGGGCGAAGAGCCCGGGGGTGGCCTGGGCGGCCGCGACGGTCGGCTTCTGGCCGGCGTCGTAGCCCTGCCCGAGCTGCGACAGCCCGGGCGTGAAGCTGGCGGCGGTGGCGCCGACGAGCAGCAGCGCGGCGACGAGCTGCCGCGCGAGCAGCTGACTCGGCCCGGCACCGGGCACCCGTCCCGGCACGCCGACACCCGACAGAGCGGCCTTCATCTCCACGAGCACACACGCCGTGAACTGCGCCCACGCCAGCCACACGAGGACGGTGAGGATGTTCAGGAAGGTATGGACGGTGATCTCTTGCTGGAGCCAGTCGAAGCTGGGCACCCCGCTCGGCAGCGGCCACCCGATCTGCGTGGCCAGCGCGCCCGGCACACCGACGAGCAGCACGGCCAGGGCGACGAAGGCGAAGAACGCCTTGACGAAGTCCCCGAACGACCTCCGCCGCATCCTCACCGGCTGTGGAGTCCGGTTCCGTGGAGCGGCCGTGGTTCCCGTCGTTCCCGTCGTGCTTCCCGTCGAGCTTCCCGTCGTACTTCCCGTCGAGCTTGACGAGCTTGAGGTGCGGCGTCGCGGCATGGCGGGTGTCCTGGGGTCGTGTGTGGAGTGTGGTGAGCCCGAGCTGTGAGGTGGGGGTGTGCTGAGCCTACAGAGATCTTATGGACTCTTATGGAGGGCGTCGAAGGGCGGACGGATGGAACTCCGCTGACGTCCGGTTTGCCCCGTAGCAGCCTGGCGCCTGCTTCCAGGCTGCCCACCGGGATCTCCTCCCTTCGCAACTGCCGCGCAGGCTCCTCACTTTCCCCACACACCCACTCAAGGCCATGGGAGGGCCACCACGAGCCGCTGATGGCTTCGTTCTCTGTCGCACCCACCGAACTTCGGGGGAGAAGCCGTGGCCCGCCGCGCTCTGACCACCGCCGCCCGTTCGTCGCGACTGCGGCACTTCTGCTCACCGCGTGCGGTGGGGGCGACGACGGGTAGTCGGACGGCACCAAGGGGGAGGGTGCGGGGTCGAGTCCGTCCGCTTCGGCCTCCGCATCGACGCCGCCCGGCGTCAAGCGCCCCGATATCACCCTTCCGAGCAGCTTCCGGTTGACCTTCGGGAACTGGACGAGCGGCGACCCGGACGAACAGGCCGTGCTCAACGACGGCAGGGAACAGCTCCGCGCCGGCTACTCGGCGATCATCGCGGACGAGCCCGACGGCGGTGAGGCCCTCGTCTTCTACGACACGAAGGCCGGCCTCGCCGCGGACCGTGAGTGGATCAAGTCCTACACGGACAAGAACGTCACCGTCATCGGCGAGCTTCCTGTCTTCGATCCCCAGGCCACCCTCTTCGTGCGGAACACCAAGGCCCGGCTCGGACACTGCCACGGACGAGAGCAAGGCGCAGACCAGGAACCGCGAGACGAGCGAGGTGGTGGGAACCGCCCCGGGGCCGACCCCCACGTGGCCTACGTCGTCACGATGCAGAAGAGCGAGCAGGGCGTGTGGCAGACCGTGCCCACCAACTCCGGCAGGGCCGGTTGCTCCTGATGTACCGGCACAAGCGGGCCCTGGCCACCCTCGCCGCGACGGCTCTGACGATCTCCCTCTCCGCCACGACGGCAATCGAGTCGTGTTCCTCCAGGGGGCGAGCCCCGTGCTGGATCCGGCCGAGGCGTTCCACGACATCTTCGGCGCTGTGACGAGTACATTCCGCTTCGTCTGACCATCCGACCTGCTGGGGGGATCCACATGGGCAAGGGCAAGAGCGACCTCGCGCTTCCGCTGACCGAGTTGGAGAGCTACGGGCGCCGGCTGCGGTCCATCAAGACCCGTCTGAATCACACCAAGAAGCTGTTCGAGTCCTACAGGGACGACATCGGCGACGGCAGCGTCAATGACGCGCTCGGCGATTTCGAATCCAACTGGGAGGACGGACGTGAGGACATCACGCAGCAGTTGGACGCACTCGCGAGCAGTCCGATGCCGTGGTGCGCGAGTTCAAGAAGCTGGACGACGAACTCGCCAAGAAGGTGAACGACGCCGTGAAGACCGAGGACAAGCGGGGCGGCGGGAAAGGCGGCAAGGGGGACAGCGGCGGGAAGTAGACCGCTGTCCGAGGGACGCGAAAAGGCCCCGGGTCGGGAGATCCGGGGCCTTTTCCCATGCGTTCGTCAGGAAGCGGCGACCGCGTTGAGGTGCAGGTCCGCCGCGACGCCCTGGGGCGAGACGGCGAGGCCCAGGCCGCCGCCCACCCCGGCGGTGAGGCCGGCGGCCGTGGTCTCGACGTAGAGACCGGCCGCGGCACCGGCACCCGCGGTGGTGCCACCCGCCTGCCCGCCGGCGATGGTGTCCAGCTCGGCGTCGGACATCTGGGCGGTCTGGATCTGCGGGGTGAAGGCCATGGGAGGCGGTTCCCTTCATTCAAGAATTCGACGTGCTCGAGCGCGACCGACTCAAACACGTCGGAAGAAGGCACGGCCAGTCAGTGGTGATGCGCGGGTGCCGGATTTCGGGGAGCGCCTTCATGGGTGTGACCGTTCGGTCACCGAGGACCTCGCGACCTTCACGCCCTCTGCCACTTCGCGATACACGAATGCGGCCCGCGGCGCGGAAAAGGGGCCGGGCTCGGTTTCCGCCCGGTACCGCCATGACCTCGCGATGAACGGTGTGCGGATTCGCCGAATGTTCCGGATCGGCTCAGCCGACCTCGTTCTGCGCCACCGCCTGGCCGTGGACCACCACGTCGCCGCCGTAGAACATGCCCGTGAAGACCGGGGAGTACGTGAGCTGGACCTCGACCTCGACCTGCTCGGCGTTCGCCGCCACGCAGTGGGTCGCTCCGATGTCCGCGCCCGTCATTCCCATCTCGCGCGCGAAAGCCTTCACGCGGGCGTCGCAGTTCTCGAAGTTGATGGGGGCGGGACCGCCCTCGTTCTCGTAGAGGGCGTCGCGGTCGATGTCCTGCGCGGCGTAGCGGGCCGCCTGTTCGGCGATGTCGGCGGCGCGTTCCCGTTTGGAGATGGACAGGCCGCCGTCGATGACGAACGCCGAGAGGGAGAGGAAGACGAGCGTGAAGATGATGACCGCGCCGGCGCCCGAGCCTCGGTCGTCCCACTGTGCGCGGCGGGCCGCCCAACGCGCCCGCCCGTACGGTCGCAGGTGTCTCACGCCGACCTCCGGAACGGATCGAGCGGGGAGCTGAAGCTCGACGACAGGGTCGTCGGGACGTCGAGGCCGAGCATGGCGAGGCCCCGCACCTGGCAGCTCACCTCGACCGTGAAGATGGTGTCCGGTTCGAAGCCCTGGCTGGTCTGCGTGACGGACACCGGGCCCGAGCAGACGTCCGCCAGGTTCGCCTCGGCGGCCTTCTTCGCCTCGGCCATGGCCGTCGCGTGGTCCTTCTGGATCGACCCGGCGCGGGCCGCGTCCCGGGCCGCGCCGTCGAGCGCTCCACGACCGTCCACGAGCTGGCCGAACGCCACCAGGACCAGGATGAACAGGATCATCACCGGTGCGAGGATCACGACCTCGACGGTGGACAGGCCGCTGTCGTCCGTGAACCGGCGGCCCTCCCGAACCGAGGGGACGCGCATGTCAGTTCCCCTCTTCCGGCACGAACCGCTCCACCGGTCCCACCGACTGCGCGTGCACCGTCAGGTCCAGCCCCGGAAACACCGTCGGTACCCTCGCCTCGATCTCCACGCCCACCGTGTTCTGCTCCGGCTGCACCATCGTCACGTCCGGGGAGAGGACCAACTGCGGGCCCAACTGCCGGATGTAGCTGTCCACGACGTCCCGCGCCTCGCCCCGCCAGGCGCCCGGCCGTTCGTCGGCCGTGGCGCGGGCCTCGCGGGCTCCGGCCTGGGCCGCCGCCTGGGCGACATGGTCCGCGAAGAAGTACAGGGCGAACTGCACGGTCGCGAAGATCATGAAGAAGAGGACCGGGGTGAGCAGCACGAACTCGATCGCGGTCATGCCCGAGTCGCCGCGGGTGGCCGCCCGTTTCCGTGCGGCCCGCACCCAGCGGCGTGCCCGTCTGCTGACGTCTGCCGGCATCCCCGTGAACCCCGTTGCCCTTGAGACGGTCAGCAGGTCTTGCCCGCGTCCGCACCCTTGATGCAGTCGCCGACCTTGTTGGCGCCCTCGCTCAGCGCGGCGTTGATGATGGCGGCCACGACACCGACGATCGCCACGACCACCGCGGAGATGATGACCCACTCGACCGCGGAGGCACCGCGGTCCAGCTCGCCGGAGCGGGCACGTTCGGTGCGGGCCCGGAGGAAGGTGACGAGGAAGTCCACGGCGGGGATGCCGGTGTGGAAGGTGCGTCCGTTCATGACGTCTTGTCCTTTCGAAATCGGTTCACGGAGGTTCTGTGGTGGCGAAGGTCGCCGCAAGGCTCACGCACGGCTCACTGCACCTGGAACACCCGCATCGCCGCCGGAAAGATGAGGAACACCAGGAACCCGGCGCACAGCAGCAGCTGCGCCACGAGCATCGACTGGGACTTCTCGCCCGCGCTGCCCTCGATCTCGGCGAGCTCGCGGTGCCGCATGGTCTCGGCGCGGGAGGCGAGGGACTCGCGGACCTTGGCACCGTCGTCCGCGACCAGGGCCAGGGAGGCGGAGAGGTCCTTCAGTTCCTCGACGCCGATCTCCTCGCCGAGCGCGCCGAGCGCCTGCCACTGGCTGACACCGGTGATGCGGGCGTCGGACAGGGCGTTGCGGATGCGCTGGTTGGCCCAGCCGTCGGAGACCTCGGCCGCCGCCATCAGGGCCTCGGGCAGGCCGCGTCCGCCGGCCAGGCTCATCGACACCAGGTCGAGGTACGCGCCGATCACACGCCGCAGGTCGCGCCGCTTCTCGGCCGCGTCCCGCCGTACCTCCAGGTCGGGCAGGAAGAAGAAGACCGTCGCGAAGAGCAGCGCCAGCCAGACCGGGATGATCGGGCTCCTGCCGACGCCCAGCGTGTAGACGATGGCGAACAGGAACGGGCCGAAGAACAGGCCGGCCACGCCCAGCAGCACCTTCGTGGCCAGGAACTTCTCCCAGCTGCGGTCCAGCACCGCGAGGTCCGCGCGCAGCGAGCGCTGCTCCCAGCCCTGCTGGAGGTAGAACTCCGAGACGCGCAGGCCCACTTCGGCCCGCAGTCCGCCCAGGCGCCCCTTCTCCCGCTCGACGCGGGCCGCCTCGTAGGCCGAGCCGCGGGCCCGCATCGCGTCGATCCGCGCGACCTGTGAGATCGCGCTGCGTTTGCCCGGCATGAGGGCGCGGACGAGGGCGTAGAGACCCAGACCGAGGACGGCGCCGACGACGAGCGGCATCGTGAGGTCCATCAGCGAACCCCCTCTTCCTGCGGCAGCCGCTGCGGGGACTGCGCTGCTCCGTGCGACGGCGTCCCCGGACGGACGAACTGGACGTCGGCCTCGTCGCGGACGAGGAAGCGCTCGGGCGTCTCGATGGTGGACAGCTTGCGCAGCCACCAGAAGCCGAGCGCGAACAGGCCGCAGACGCAGGCCAGGACGAGCTGGCCGACGGCCGTTCCGTACGGCGCCACGAAGTCGCGGTTGAAGATCGACAGGCCGAGGACGAACGCGACGGAGACCGCCACGACGATCTGCACGGACCTGCGGGTCGACGCGCGCTGGGCCATGACCCGCTGGCGCATGTCGACCTCCTCGCGGGCCGACTTGGCCAGGGCGCCCAGGACTTGGCGCAGGCCCGGGCCGCGCAGCCGGGCGTTGAGGATGAGGGCCGCGACGATGATGTCGGCGGAGGCGTCGTCGATCTCGTCGGCGAGCTGCTGGAGCGCCTCGGGCAGCGGGGTGCGGGCGCGCAGCCGGTCGACGAGGGCGTCGAGGTGGGGTCGCAGGACGGGGGCCGCGGCGCGGGCGGAGGCCGGAATGGCCTGTTCCAGGCCGACGGCGCCGGCGATGGTGTCGCGCAGGGACTCCGTCCAGGAGGCGAGGGCCTCCACGCGGCGCATGGCGGCCCGCTCCTCACCGGCTCCGCCGAACAGGCGGTCCCAGAAGAAGACGAGGACACCGGCCGCGAGGCCCGCGACGGCCCAGCGGGTGAGGACCAGGACGACCAGGCCGACGATGGCGGCGAGCGAGCCGCGCCGCCCGGCGAAACGGATGAGTTCACTCGCCCGCTCGGCTGCCTTCTGCTTCTCGTGGTCGGGCTTGGCGGGCAGTCCGCGTACGGCGACGACAAGGAGGGCGAGTCCGCCGCCGACGGCGACGCCGCTACCCATCGCGTACAGGACGGTGGTGGAGAACAGGCCGCCCATGGAGCCGAGCGAGCCGACGGCCGCGAGGTTCGTGCTCATGCCCGGCTCACCCCCAGGTCCCGGACGGCCGGTAGCCGTGTGCCATCAGTTCCTCCAGGCAGGCTAGGGGGGCGTGCGGCACGATCCGGCCGTCCGCGGCCTCCGCGAACACCTCGCTGGACAGCACGCGTCCGTCGACACCGTTGACCTCGCGGACAGAGGTCACCATGCGCTGGAGGCGGCCGCCGTTGCCGTAGTTGTTGCGCCGCTGGATGAAGACGACGAAGTTGACCGCGCCCGCGATCAGCATCTGGCTGGCCTCGATGGGCAGTCGTTCCGTGGCCTGCAGCGCGTAGGTGGAAATACGGTTGAAGACCTCATGCGAGCTGTTGGCGTGGATCGTGGACAGCGAGCCGTCGTTGCCCTGCGACATCGCGTTGAGCATGGTGACGATCTCGTCGCCGAGGACCTCACCCACGATGACGCGGGAGGGGTTCATACGCAGCGAGCGGCGTACCAGTTCCGCCATCGAAATGGCGCCCTGTCCCTCGGAGTTGGGCAGGCGCTCCTCGAAGGCGACGACGTTGGGGTGCAGATCGGGGAAGGTGTCGAGGCCGAGCTCCAGGGCCCGTTCGACGGTGATGAGACGCTCGTGCGGCGGGATCTCGTTGGCGAGGGCGCGCAGCAGTGTGGTCTTACCGGCGTTGGTGGCGCCGGCGATCATGATGTTCTTGCGGGCGCGGACCGCGCAGGCCATGAAGTGGGCGACCTCGGGCGACAGCGTGCCGTTGCCGACGAGGTCGGAGATGAACACCTTGCCCATGCGCGCCCGGCGGATGGACAGCGCGGGGCGCCGGGTGACGTCCATGACGGCCGACAGTCGCGAACCGTCGGGCAGCCGCAGGTCGAGCTGCGGGTTGGCGGAGTCGAAGGGACGCGAGGACAGACCCGAGTAGGCGCCCAGCACCTGGATGAGCTCGATGAGCTCCTCGTCGGTCTCGGCGACGGGGTCGCCCTGCACCTCACGGCCGTCGGCGTACCCGACGAACACCTGGTCGCAGCCGTTGATGTCGATGTTCTCGACCTCGGGGTTGTCCAGCAGCGGCTGGAGCCGGCCGACGCCGAACAGCGCGGCGTGCACGGCGGCCGCGTACTGCTCCTCGGTCTCGGCGTCCAGCGGGGTACGGCCCGCGTTGATCTCGGCGCGGGCGTACTCCTCCAGGATCTGGGCTATGACGGCACGGGCGTACTGCCGTTCGTCCTCCGTGGACATCGGAGTGACGCCCGCGACCTGGTCCTGACGGCGCTGCTCGGCGATGCGGTCGCCGGCGTCCTGGCGGAACCGCTTGACCAGACCGTGGTCGACAGCGGTCATGCGCCGGCCCCCGCGCGGCCCGGGGCGGGCGGGACGTGGTGGGCCTGGGGCGCCTGGTTGGCCTGGGCGGAGGCGGCCCAGGCGGCGCCGTACTGCTGGTAGAGGTCGGCGGCGACCTTGCGGGCCGAGCGGATCAGCAGCGACTTGTCGAGACGGCCGCGCTTACGGCCGGCCAGCTGGTCGGCGCCGGCCGGGTCGTCGGCGATGGTGCCGACCACGCGGGCGCCGGTCTGGGCGTGCACGAGCATGTCGTTGACCTGCGAGGCGAGCTTGCCGGCCGTGCCGGTGTCGGCGATCAGAACGACGCCGATCATCGGAGTGCCGAGGCTCGCGGCGCCGCGCGATCCGCCGTGCAGCTTGCCCGCGAGGGCGGTGGCGCGGTCACGGACCCGGGCGATGGCCTCCGGCTCGGTGCGCGAGATGAGCAGCACGAGCGCGGCGTGCGGGAACAGTTCGACGGCCGGGGTGTCACCGCTGACGCGTCCGCAGTCGGCGATGACGTCGGCGGCGGCGTGCGGGGAGTCCGCGAGGGAGCTGAAGGCCTGCCCGAGGGTCGGCCACAACCCCGCGAGTCCGGCGGCCTGTTCGGCGATCCCGAGCCCGACGAGGACCTCAAGACCGCCGCTGAGCGGCTGCACGTGGTCCCAGAGCTGGTCGGGCACGAGGCCGCGGCGCGCGGTCGCGGCGATGGAGAGCATGCCGGTGTTCGGGTTGAGCGGCCCGCCGTGCGCCGCGGCACTGCGGTAGACGAGGTCACCGCCCGCCGGGTCCGCCTCGGCGAGCAGGACACGCCGCGGCCAGACCGCCGCGAGTGCGACGGCCGCGGTGGTGACGCCGGGGGAACCCTTGTCGGCGGCGAGAGCGATGAGCGCCATGGGTGGGGTGCCGCCTTCTAGTTGCCGGAGTTAGCGGGGACCTGGACGAGAGCGACCTCGCCGTTGGAGGCGGCCTGCGCCAGATCGGCGGCCTTGTCACCGTCGACGGTCAGGGTGACCGCCAGGTTGGTGCTGCCGACGAGTTCGTCGCTGTCCTTCGGACCCGGGACGTAGGTGACACGGGCGTTGTCGACGATGACGGAGCTGCCGGCCGCAGACGATGACGAGGACGAGTTGCTGTTGCTGCCGCCCGCGCCGGAGGCGGAGCCGACGCGGTAGGCCGCGACGGTGTCGCCCTCCTTGATACCCGTCGGGTACTGGCCGGCCTTCAGGGACAGGCCCACGGTGGCCTTGCCGGCGGCGACACCCGCCTCGTCCCCGAACATCTCGCCGACAACGACGGCTCCGGCGGGGATGGCGTTAACGGCCTTCAGCTTCTGCTTCTGCAGGTCGGGCAGCTGGGTCCACTCGACGTAGTGAATGCTGTCGTTCTTGGCGACCATGACAGGGGTCGAGTTCGACTTGTTGACCGAGCCGCCCGCGGGGATCGCCTTCGTGACCTTCACGACCTCGATGCGGTCACCGGCCTGGAGCACGAGCATGGTCGCACCCAGCGCACCCACCAGGATCAGCAGCACCGCGAGCGCCGCCAGTGCCGGTTTGCGCTCGCGAGGAGGGGTGGGAAGCCGGTCACCGACCGACGGCTGAGCCGGAACGGCGGAACGACCCGCGCCCGCCCCCGTACGCTCTTGGATCTTCACGCAACCGCTCCCCGTACACCCAAGAAGATGTCTGTCATGTGCCTTCACATTGGGACACTTCACCCGCGTCGGCCCACACGGAGAAGTGCGGGACGGGCCGGACGTACCCGCCCGGCCTGGGCGAATAGTCAGCACTGGGGGTGAGTGTCAAGCCATCGCACCGTATCAGCCGCACATAAGCCCCTCAAGACGCGCCCGGCCTCACGGGCCGCAGGATGCGGCCTGTTATCCATCCGCAACGTCCCACCCACTCAACCCGGCCGGGAAAAGCTCGGCATGGGCACACGACCTGTGCGCCAGCGAATCGGCGTCCGCCCCAACTCCCGTGCGCGTGCGACTTGTTCGTCACCTGGCGGCCATCATGCCTGCACGATTCACTCACGAAGTCGGGGCGGGGCTTCGCGCGATCGCGCTCTCGCGAGGATGACTGCCGTAAGCCTCGCCATCAGCCTTCGGAGGCATCCAGACCCAGGCGACCTGGTTGCGGATCCGGCGAGGGATCCGACCCGGCTGACGTGATCTGTAGCACTCACGAACGGCCGAGTAGAGTGCCGCGCGAACATCGAACGGACCGCGGGGGACTCACCGGTGAGAGCAATCACGACGAACGACGCCTGCCCAGTGCCGATATGGGCAACGAGCAGCAGGCGCAAGCGCGTTCTCCGGCTGCTTCTCACCCTGTGCGCGCTGACAGCCCTCTTCGCGACCGCCACACCCGCCGACGCCATGGACACCGCCCACGCCGCCGACGCCCCCACCCAAGCCGCCTACCTCGCCGACCGCCTCCGCGAGAACCCGGTTCACGTCACTGACCAGCTCCCCCGCGAGATCCCCCGCTCCACCGCCCCCGACCTCGCCCGCATCGCGAAGAAGACCGGCGTCCCGACCTACGTCCTGGTCCTGCCCATGCAGAGCAGCACGGACGGCGGGCAGTTGCTCGGCGCGGTGCACGACCGGCTCGGGCGGGACGGGCTGTTCGTCCTGTTCGGGGGACCGGACATCGCGGAGGCGAGGGCCTTCGGCGTCCGCGCCCCCGCTGACGCCGCCCTCACCGTCACACGATGCGAACTCCCTTACGACGCGGGTCCGTTGCGCAGCTTCGAGCGCTTCGCCGACGTCATCGCGCAGGGCGACGAGAAGGCCACCGCCCGCGCCGAGGCCGCCCGCGAGACGTACCGGGACGACGAGGCAGCCGACATGTACATCGGCCCCTCCGACCGCCGCAACCAGTCGTTCCTCACGGGCATCCTGCTCACCGGCGTACCCCTGACGATCCTGCTGCTCGCGGCCTTCGCGGGGCGCGGGCGGCCGAAGAAGCCCGTGCTGCGCCGGTCGGTCTGGGGTGCGGCTCTCCTCTCCGCCGCCGCTGTCGCCCTCACCGCCACCGTCGTCTTCGACCAGACACGGTCGAGCGCGGCGCGGCCTCCCACCCCCGCCGACCTGTCCGCCCGTGTGGAGCGGGTCGCGGCGGGACTGAAGCAGGACCCGGTGTACGCCGATCCGGAGAGCCCGCGCGTTCTCGACGCCCGGCAACTGGACCGGCTGCACGAGCGGATCCGGGACTTCCGGCGTTCCGACGGCGGCGGCCCCGTGTACGTCTCCCTCGTGCCGCAGACTCCGGCGAGCGAGTCGGCCGGCGACTCGGGGCTGTTCGCCGCGGCGGTGCACGCCAAGGTGGGCAGGGACGGGGTGTACGTGGTCGCCGACCCTGACGACGGCACGATCGACGTCTACAACCACGGCCTGCGCCTGGACGGCAACCGCCTCTCCTTCGACGTACCGGACTCCGTCACGCTGGGCGACAGCAGGGCGGACGAGGCCGACGACCACCTCCTCGGCGAGCGCCTCGACGCGCTGATGACCTTCCTCGACGACACCCCGCGCACCGACCGGCCCTGGTCCGAGCCCGCGCCCCCCGCAGCACCGAGCGCCGCCGACGAGACCGCCCTCCCGCCCCTGTTCTCCACGGACTTCTGGCCGGGCCTGGTCGTGGGCGCCTTCGCGGCCCTCCTGCTGTCGAGCGTCGTGGCCGGGGCGACATGGATCGTCCGGGCCGTGCGGCGGCGTTCCCCCGCGCCCGAGCCCTCCGGCCGCCTGCCGCTCACCGCACCGACCGAACCGTCTGTGTCCTACCTCCGACGCATCGCCTACGCCGAACTCACCGCGCTCACCGCTGGATTCACCGACCCGGAGGACCGCTACCGCGCCTGGGACCACCTCGACGCCGCGCTGCTCCTGGTCGACGGCGACCCGGGGCGGGTGCGGCAGCCGGGGACGGATGCCGCGACCCTGGTCGCCGTCATCGTGCTCGCACGAGCCGGCCGTGCCGCGCTCGCCGGCGAAACGGCCGACCTGTGCTGCGGCGTCAACCCGCTGCACGGCCCCGCCGCCCGCCGTCACCACGTCCGCGTCTCGGCCGAGGGCAACAGCCGCCGCCTGCTCCCCGTCTGCCCGCCCTGTGGCGACTCGGCCGTCGCCGAACCGCGCGGCATCCCGGGCCGGTTGCTCAAGCTGCCCGACCCCTCACTCGGCAACACCCGCCTCCCCTACTACGACGTGACCGACGGCCCCCTGACCGCCGTACCGCAAGGAATCGCCCGGCTCATCGACAAGGTGAGGGAGACCACAGGTGTCCACTGACGCGAAACGCCTGATCACCGCCCTCGCGGCACTGCTGCTGACGGCGCTCACCACGACGAGCGGCGCCGTCGCGGCGGACGGCGAAGGCCCGAGCGCCGGGCAGCGCATCGCGAACGCCCTGCGCACCTCCCCCGTCTACGTCGACGAGGCCTACGCCGAAGCCGTACCGCCGTCGCGGCGGCGGCAACTGGCGGACCGGATCCGCCGCACGGGCCTGCCCATCAAGGTCGTGCTCATCCCCCTCACCAAGGGTGACGCCTTCGACGGCGAGTCCGACATCCTGGCCGGAACGGTCCGCGACCGGCTCGCGGACCGGCGCGACCTCGTCCTCATCACATCGGACAGCGACTTCCCCGACTCCCTGCGGGGCTACGAGTGGCCCGGCGGCGCCCACCAGGCGAGCAGGGCCGTGGCGGCCGCCGGGTTCCTGGACGAGACGCGGGA
Source organism: Streptomyces sp. NPDC096046 (assembly GCF_040303285.1). Taxonomy (NCBI): domain Bacteria; kingdom Bacillati; phylum Actinomycetota; class Actinomycetes; order Kitasatosporales; family Streptomycetaceae; genus Streptomyces; species Streptomyces sp. NPDC096046. Next base: position 60,306 of record NZ_JBEOSZ010000014.1, read on the forward strand.
CGCGGGACTGGCGGACCTGGCCGCGAAGGCCGTGGACCTGGTGGCGGAGGGCAAGGGCGAGCAGCGCTACGAGGAGGCGACGAGGGACCTGGGGGGCTCGGCCCGGCCCACGCAGTCCGGGCCCGGCTCCGATTCCGGCTCCGACCCCGGCTCCGGCGGGGCCGGCTGGTGGCTGCTCCTCGCCGTACCCGCCCTGTCCCTGACCGCGCTCGCGACCCGCGCGGCCCTGGTCCGTTCCCGTACGCCCTCCCCGGCCGTTCCCCAGCTGGTCTTCGCCACCGCCCGCGCCGCCGACGAGGCGCAGGTGCGGCGCCGGGCGGAGGCGGAGGTACTGGCGCTGGGCGAGGCGACCCAGGCCGCCGACGTGACCGCGACCCCGGCACTCCAGCAGGCCCTCGACGCGTACGCCGCGGCCGGCAGGGTCCTCGACGAGGCCCGGGGCCTGCCGGACCTGGCGGGCGCCCTGGCCCTGGCGCACGAAGGCCGCGATGCCCTGACCGGCTCCCCCGGCCTCCCCCTCTGCTTCTTCAACCCCCTGCACGGCCGCGCCGCCCTCCGCACCGGCTGGCGTCCGCTCGGCCGCCGGGACCGGCTCGACGTGGCGGCGTGCCAGGAGTGCGCGGACGCACTGCGGGACCGCCGCGCCCCGGAGGTCCTCCCCGACACGGACGAGGACGGCCGTACGGTGCCCTACTTCGAGATCCCGGCCGAGCGGAGCGCCTGGGCGGCGACCGGGTACGGGTCGCTGATCGCGCCTCTGGAGGGGGTCAACACCGCGCGTCGAAAGGCCCGTTGACAGCCCATGTCATGTTCTCCGCTCACATCAGCAACCGAGGAGCCCGTTTTGAACCGCGCCGCCCTGGCCGTCGTCTCCGCCCTGGCCCTGGCCTCCGCACTGACCGCCTGCTCGGGCGGCGAGGACACCCCCTCTGATGCGCCGTCGACACCGAAAGCCAAGCAGACCACTCCGGAACAGCGGCTGGCGAAGGCCATCGTGACGAAGGACGACCTGCCCGGCTACAACGTGTCCGAGCCGGAGGCCGAGTACGCCTTCGCCAGGTCCTCGGACGAGGTCACGGTCGACAAGCCCGGCTGCGCCCCGCTGGCCTACGCGATGAATCAACTCCCGCTCGGTGAACCGCGGGCCGACCTCACGCGCAGTGCCGGGGCGGGCTACGGCAAGACGAGCACGTACATCACTCTCGCCGTGTACGAGCCGGCGGCCGAGGCCGAGTCGGTGCTGGCCGGGCTCGCGAAGGCCGTGCCGGAGTGCGGAGAGGGGTTCACTGCGAAGGCGGGCAAGAACACCACCGCCTACGGCTCGGTCACCGCCGAGAAGGGCACGACGACTGGTGCCGTCGCCTTCCGTTCGACGATGACCTTCCGGGGTATCACCCACACGCTGCACACCGAAGCCGTCCGCCACGGCGACGTGCTCGCCGTGTACTTCTCGGTGAACGGCTTCGCCATCGCCGACAGCAGGCGGCCCAGCGACGCCGAGATGCCCGCGAACGTGGTACGGGCGCAGGACTCCAAGCTCGCGAAGTAGTCCTCCTGCGGAGCTCGTTGATCAGCCGGGCGGCCGGTCCCTGTGCGAGGCTCGTTGATCAACCGGGCGGCCGGTCCTCGCGCAGGGCGTTCCCACAAAGCGCCCCGGCGAACCTGACTACGCGTCGGTTCCCACCGAGCCCCCTCGGAGCCGCTCAGCGCTCCGCGACGAACGATCCCATGCCCCGCGTGGTGACGATCAGCCCTTCCTCCCGCAAGGCTGCGGTGGCCTTACGAACGGTCTCACGAGCAACTCCGAACTCCTGCTCCAGCTTCACCTCGGAGATCAAGCCGCGCACCCGGTACGGTCGGCGGCCCCGCCGATCCCGTCCCGTACACCTCCGCATATCCGCCATGCGCGTGTGCTGGATGCAGGGCGACGCGATAGCAAAACCCAGGCGACAGCGACGGCCCCGGACGCGGCGCGATCGAGCGTCCGGGGCTGCCATCGCTGAGACACGACCTGAGCACAACTCCGCGCCACTACACCCTCATACGCCCCAAATGCCCTGCGCACCGCCCAGTTCGCTGTGGCGAAACCCAGAACCTCACCGATAGCGTCTGTCTCCCTGACCTCACATCTGTCTCACGGGGAGAGTCCACTGTGAAGCGCCGCCCTTTGCTCGTTGCTGCCGCGCTGGTGGCGACGGCAACACTGCTGTTGACGGCCTGCGGTAGCGGGGCCGACAAGTCCAGCGACTACGACAAGATCGCCGGCGCCGACCAGGGGGCGAAGACGCCGAAGGAGTCGGCATCACCGTCGGGAGCACCGGCAGAGGACAAGCCGGACGGCGTGGACGTGTCCCTGCCGAAGGACATGAACCTGGTCTTCGACTGGGACAAGCCGCAGGACAAGAACGAAGCGGCTGCAATGGACGACGCCGCCAATTTCATCCGTGCCATCTACCACGGCGTTTACAAGCGCACGTCCAATGACGCAGCCGTAACCACCTATTCCACAGGCGAGGGGATGCATTACGCGAAGACTCAGATCGACAGCAGGGTCGACGGCGGCTGGACCGCCACTGGTACACGGCGCCACTATCAGGCCACCACGAGGTCTGCCCCGAACGGAAAATCCGTCGAAGTCGCGTTCTGCGTAGACTCAAGCAAGTTCTACGGCAAGGAAGTCAAGACCGAAAAGATCCTGAAGAGCAAGCCCAGCATCGCTGACTTCGACTACTTCAAGATCGTGATGGTCAAGTTCCCCACTGGTGAGGGTCTGTGGCAAGCGTCCAAGGTGTTCGTTGAGGCCAAGGCGGCGAAGTGCCAGTGAACGTGTCTCGGAAAATCCTCCTCCACACGAGCACAGTTGCTTCGCTGATAGTCGGCACTCTCATCCTCACGGAGCCGGCCCACGCGGTGGAACCAACGAGCAATGGCCGGGGCGCCAGCACCGAACAAGTAGGCGGCGGCAAGAAGGCCGGAATCTACGCCGCCGCCCGCATCCAGTACTCCGGATCCGTAGCCAAGGGCGGCGGCACCGGAAACGTGACCTCCTCTGATGTCAGCTGGACGCCTCCGCCCTGCTGGTATGCCCCTTACCTCAGCGCCAAGGACTTCAAGAAGAAGATGTCCAAGGACATCGAGAGCACGAAGAACAGTCCCGGCATGACCGGCACGGCGGGTGCGGCGATCGGCGAGATGGAACGCCACTACGAAGACGGTTACGGCTGGACCGACACTCCCGGCTACAAGGACTACAATATCGAGAACGACGGCAAGGGAATGTTTTGGGCCGGCGTCGAGAACCCCAACGAGCCGGACTACCTCAAGCGGACGTCGTGCACGGACCTTCCCTTCTGGGTGGAGAACGGTGAGGCCCCGCCACCCCAGTACGAAGAGGCCATCTCCCCGGAGATCCTCGCCGCTCTCGCCTACCAGCACATGGAGCTCCCCGACACCAAGGTCACCCTCGCTCCCGAGGCCAACACCAAGGTGAACCTGCCGACCTGGGCCTGGCTCGACAAGGCCGTCTTCGACGAGGTCCAGGCGACGGCGGCCCTCAACGTCCCCGGGTTCAACATCCAGGCCACGACCACGGCCAGGCCGGTGTCCCTCAAGCTGGAGCCAGGCACCAAGGACGCCGAGACCTACCCGGCATCCGGCGAGTGCGTCATCAACGCCGACAAGTCCATCGGCGAGCCCTACGCCAAGGGAAAGGCCGACCGGACGCCGCCCTGCGGCCTCAAGTACTTCCGCTCGTCCGGCGACGGCACGTACAAGCTCCAGGCCACCATCACGTGGGAGATCGCCTGGACCGGCACCGGCGGCGCCGGCGGCGACCTGCCCGACGGGACGTTCGGCAACGAACAGGCGGTCACCGTCCAGGAGATCCAAGCCGTCAACCGGTGAACCGACAACAGCGAGCACACACACGGGGGAAGGGTCATCCATGAGCGACTCGGACCTGACGGTCGACTACGAGTTCCTCGCGGACTGCGAGCGCAAGCTCGGGCAGCTCAAGAAGACCTTCGAGGACATCGAGAACCGTCGCGACGACATGGACAAGCACTGGGGCTCCGGTGAGATAGCCGAAGTGATGGTGCACTTCGTCGACAACTGGGACGACTACCGCACCCGGCTCGTCGAGTCGCTCGAATCCGTCGGCCAACTCGTCGCCGGCACCAAGAAGGCGTTCGTGAGCCTGGACGAGGAGTTGGCCAAGCAGAACAAGAAAAAGCAGAAGAAGTGACACCTACATCCAAGCGCCGTCCGGTCGACTGGCAGCCGCTCTGTGACTCCGACCCGGTGCCCGGTGACCCGGAGGAGATCCGCGCCGAGGTCAAGCACATGGTCTCGGTCGCCAAGAAACTCCGGGAACAGGCCAAGAACCTCCAGGCGATCAGCAACGAGGACACCCTCAAGGGCAAGTACGTCAAACGCCTGCGCGAGGAGTCCGGCACGCTGGAGAAGCACATGCGGGAGGTGGCCGACCGGTACGAACGTGTGCACGGCCATCTGACCACGTGGTCGAACGAGCTGGAGGACTTCCAGTCGGACGCCGACAAGGTCCTGCGCCAGGCGAAGGAGAAGCAGGGCGAGATCGAGGCGGAGAAGAAGAAGGAAGCCGCCTCCGCCGACAAGGACACCCCTCAGCCCTCCGTCAGCGGCACCGACCACGACCCCCTCCATTCGTACCGAAGCCGGCTGAACGAGATCACCGGAAACCGGGACACCCGCGCCGGCCATCATGCCGGGAAGATCCGCGCCGAGATCGACGACGTGATCGAGGACTCGCCGTGGGACGACATCAAGGGCTGGGTCCATGACAATGCCGACCTGATCAAGGCGTTCATCGATGTTCTCGGCTGGGTCGCGACGGCTGCGGGTTTTCTGGCGCTCGCTATTCCCGGCTTGAACCTGCTCGTCCTCGGCATCGCGGGACTCACGATCGGCCTCAGACTCCTGCTGGTGGCATCCGGCGACGCCACCTGGACGGACGTCATCTTCGACGTCGTGGGTGGGCTGCTCGTCGTGGGTGGCATCGGGGCCGCCTCAAAGCTCGCCAGAGGCGCCAAGGCCACTGTGGGTGCCGCTCAGGCCGCCCGAACCGCCGGCCTGAGCCGAGGGCTCAGGGGTGTCAAGGGCATCCTGGACGAAACGGGCCGGACGATGACCAAAATGCCGCAAGGAGCAGGGCGTCAGGCCCTCGGAGCGGCCCGTAACGCGATGCGCAAGTCCATCTCCCAAAACGTCGGCCTGGTCGCCAAGGGACCGCTCAGGGTAAGCCCGTTGTCGACGCTGGTACACCTCGGCGACAAGGAGATGGCCGGCATGGCGAAGATGCTGCAGGCGAACAAGGCTGCCTTCCCGGAGGCCGCAGGGGCCGCCGCGGACAAGGCGTACAAGTCTTATCAGGTGGGCCTCGGCATCGCCTGGACCGGCATGGGGATGGACGTCACCGACAAAGCGCTGGGCAAAAGCGACCTGACAAGCTTGACCGACGAAAAGTTCGGAAGCGGCGAGAAGCCGTACAACACGGCGTACTCGGACTGGAAGGACAACACACTGAAGCCCGCGCCCGACACCCACTGGTGAGGAATGAGCATGGACCTTAACTCGGCGCAACGCATTGTCGAGGCCGAAGCCGCCCGCACCGGGCTCGGCACCGGCCCCAACAGGCGGCTTCGGCTGACACTGATCATCGGAATGCCCCTGTTCCTCCCGGTATTGGGGCTTATGATCCTGGTGCCGAAGTCCCTGATGCATGAAGTGCTCTATGTCTATGAAGCCGGGATCGTCGGCTGCCTCCTGCACTACGTCTGGGTGTTCGCGAAGTACCCCCGTTATGCGGGCCGCCCGCCCTATCTCACCCGAGATCTGGCCATGGGCGGCGGTTTCTTCCTGCCCTCGTTGTTCTTCGGCTTCTGGCCGGGCATGATCGCCGCCCCGGCGTGGGCTCTCTTCGTAGGCGTTGCCTATGCCGTGGAAGTGACGCGGGGGCGCAATGACCAGCGTTGAACACCGCCTGGCCCCTGATGGCTTCAATCTGGTGCCGCCGCCCGGCTGGGACGTGATTCCGCTGCACTCCGGCACTCAGGAAGCGATGGACCGCATCGTCCGCAAGGCCGTCAGGCAACTGCCCGTCGGTTTTCCCAAGGACGACATTCCGAAGGCCCGGATGAAGCTCACCCAGGAGATGAAGAAGGTCGTCCGCCGGGCCAGTGCCAAAGGAGGAATGACCCTCTACCTCCCCACCGAACGCCTCCACGGCGTCGCGCTGCCCGTCTCGATCGTGGCCTCCGAGCCGATCGAGGTTCCACGGGTCAGGCCCAACAGCGGTCCAGAAGCGGTCCTGGCCGCGCTCGCCTCCGAGACCCGCGGAGCCGAGGTGCGAGAGCTCGACGGCACCGCGGCCCTGCGCTCGGAACGAGATGTGCCCGCCGACCCGGACCGAGGCGTCGATGTCGCTCACCGCAGAGTCGAGTACTTCCTGCCAATCCCGGACAGCACGCCTGACCGGTACCTCAGTTTCTCCTTCAGCACCCTGATCGCGCCCGGCTCGGATCCCGCCTTCTACGACACCCTCGTGGAGCTGTTCGACGCCGTCATGAGTACCTTCCGCTGGAGCTACTCCTGAGGACCTCCCCCTTACTGCCCGCGCACCGACGAAAGAGACCACTCATGCCAGACGGCACCCTCTGGAGCACCGACCTCGGCGCTCCGCTCCACATCGACACGGATGCCGACCCGTTCCTTTGGGGCTATTTTCATCTCCAGATCGACAGACGGACCTTCAAGGAATGGCTGAACCAGCACCTGATCGGCCTGGCCGCCATTCACAACATCGAACTCACCCGTAAGCTCCGCCGCTTCCACAAGACCTTCTACGAGCAGACGCTTGTCATCCTGCGGGACAAGCTCCAGGCCGACGAGGCGTTCATCTACCACCCCGTTCCGCTCACCTACATGCCCTTGGTGATGCACGCCACCCGCATCCACTGCGAAGCCCCTGACGCAGCCTCCTGTGAGGGGTTCAGCGCGCCGACCGTGCCGAACCCGGACATCCCCGAGTGGCAGCAGCGCACCGGCAGCATTGCGTTCGCCTCCCCGCATCTGGGCGAGGACGGCGTCCGGGTAACCCGCTCGTACCCGGCGGACAGCACCATCATGATGACCTCGGTGACCTATCACTGGCACACACCGCCTGGCATCCCTGACGTGTGCCTCCGCGGGCACCACGACGATCCTGAAGTGATCGCCGCGGCAATGGAGGCACTGGACGACTTCGCGCGGAGGCTCCGACTCCCCGAGACGGCTCATTGACCGGCGCCGCCCGGGGCGGATTCAAGCGGCGAGCATCGTTGAGCGGCATTCGCGAGAGCACGTGGAGCATGGGCGGAGGAACTGGTCTCAGCCTCCGCAAGGTTGGGGTACGCGCTGACTGTCGCTCACCCAGCGCTGCTGCACTCGGACGACCATTTTCTCCTCAAACGCCGGCGCAGTCCTAACGCCCCCGTGCCGCCCGGCTCTTCCCCTTGCCCTTCTTCCGAAGCCTCCGCGCCCTCTCCCGCTCCTGAGCCCTCCGTTCCTCGGTCCGTGCCCTGTTCCAGCGATACAGGAGCCAGCCCACCAAGCCCGCACAAACGACGTACGCGAGAAACGCGATGCCCGTTCCCGGAATGTAGGCGCAGCTCGCCGAGTGGCAGTTCCTGGCGCGAAGGCCGCTCAGCAGATAGAAGAACGGCCCGAAGGCCGCAGCCCAACATGCTGCCGCTCCCGCCGTCCGCAACCCGTGCGCCAGCGCGGTCCTGCCGGCGACCCAGCGGCACAGCGCACGCCTCCGATCACACCGAGAACGGTGATCACGCCGAGGACTGCACCGAGCGCCCATGAGCCTGCGGGCAGTTCCACGAGCGTCGGGATGGTCTCGCGGGCGAACCGTTTCCACAGGCCCATGAGCAGCAGGACCACGCCCGTACCGATCACCAGGCAGAGGATCACTCCAGCGATCCCGAAACCGTCGCGCGCTCCCGAGCGACGGTCGACAGCCGGTTCGTCACCTTGCCTCTGCATCTGCAGTCCTCCCGTGCCGTCGGCGGGGCCGGCTCTTCACGTCACTCCACCCACCGCAGGGAACCCGTGATCGCATCACACAAGCGCCCCATCGGACCGGACATCCCAGTCAGCGGAGCCGAGGAGGAGAGCGTCAGAATCTTTCAAGCTCGAGGCCGACCCGCCCCAGTGGTGCCCCCCTGCACCGACGAGCAACGAGTGGAGTCAGGACGCCGCCTGGCAGGTCGAGCCGACCAGGCGGCAACCCGGACCTCACCACCCGTCTCGTCCGATGTGCACCCCGGAGTGGAGCTTCAAAGGTCCACCGTTACCGTCTGCGCGATGCTGTCCGCCGCAGCTTCCATTTCTTCCGTGATACCGGGCACTGTCCACGACACCAACAACATGACGGCGCTCTCGGCTCCAGCCGGGAGGATCCCGTACGTCAATGTTTCCATCAGGACTCCAGGCTCGACACGTGAGGCCGAGTCAGCAGCGAAGTCCTGACGGATGCGTACGGCACTGCCGACCGGAAGATCTGTATGCGAAATCTGCGGGGTGCCGAAGTCGTCGGCACTGAAGGCCTTCGCCAGCCACTCCAACGTGATGCTGGGAACTGTTTCATCGGGGTGAATCAGATCGACTTCCAGGACCGCCAGCGCGGTGTCGAAGCCGTCAGGAAAGAAGGCGAAAGCGTAGAAGGGATCTCGGCTGCGACTGTCATCGGCACGGGCCCGCAGCTCCTTCCTCAACGTCCGTTTGTCCAGTTCATAGCCCGCAGCCTTACTGCGGTCACGCAGCTCCGCCGCGGTTCTCTTGGCCCAATCTTTGACATCGTCCGACGGCTCAAGCGGGAGCGGCACCCAATCGGTCGGAACGACGATGCCGCATGCACTCATCTCACCCATGATCGGTGTCACCGCCCACCCAGACCAAAGAGGCTGCTACCGCGTCGAAGAGCTGGACCATCGCGTCCGCGATCTGCACCAAGGGGGTGGAGAAGGTCAGCAGTAGACATGCGTCGGCTCTGGGGACGGGCAGTTGATAGTCGAGCGTGACTGAGGGAAGAGTCTCGTCAGGACCACCCGGCATACCTGGCGGAGCCGGGCGGTCAGGCTGCCCTGTCGACCTGCGGGTGCGCACAGCAGGCCCCGACGATAGTTCGACCACTGACACTTCCAGCTCTGGGTCAGAGGAGAGGCGGGTAGCGATGTCCTTCACATGCAACTGGCCTCCGCCGGTCGACGGCATGAAGGTGACGAGCAGAGAAGCCGGGATGGTGAAAGCAGCGGCCTTCTGCAGGCTCAGGTACAGCTCGATGCCACCGTCCCGAAAGGCCGCGGCTGCCTGCGCCAGAAGGCTTTCCCGCAGCTGCCTCTTGAGGTGAGGAGCATTATCAACTCCCTCGAATTGGCGGTTGACCAGTACGTCGACCGAGCGCTCACGGCGCTCTGGATCGATGTCCACCCGGAACCACCCCTCCGGCAGAAGAAGCCGGTAGTCAGTCGGCGGTGCGACGCTGCCACTGCCTTCAGGCAAGGTCATGGTGGCTTCGATGTGGTCGGCTGATCTCATACGTGGTCCTCTACCTTCTCGATCACCTTGTCGTCCGAGAAGCGGCTGACAAGGGCACTCGTTCCGGCCGGAACCAGAGCCGCGGCGATGGTCAGAGCAGACAACAAACCCGCGAGAAACGCCGGCAGTTGGTCACTGAAGAGGCCGGCCAACAGCACAGCACTGAAGAGCGAAAGCGTGAGGAGTTCATTCCTACCGATGACAGAACGGTGCCAATCGGTCTCTTTCCTGGCTTCCTTGGCTTCCATCGGTGACATCTTGCGGAGGTCCGCGCTGAGGACGTGTCCCTGCCACCAGACGTCCGCGCTCCTGGTCTGCCGGAGCTTCTCGTCCTCGACGGCAACTGCCAGTGCCGCTTGCAGCTCAGCCCAGCGATCGTGCCCCTGCTGTCCCGCGAACCAGTGTTTCCACGGCAGCAGTGCCCGCGTCTCGCCCTTGCCGTCCAGAAACGCGACAGCCAGCGGTTCCCCCGTCGGGGGAGCGACAAGTCGCACCAACCTCGCCACTCCGTGAGTGCCGGCCCTCCCGAGCCAGCGTTCTTCTCCCACTGTGTTGGTCAAGACCACGTCGTTTGGAAGTACCCGAATGGAAGCCATTCGCAGAAATCGTCGCGTCGCTCCGGCTGCCGGTGGAGGCCTGAACGTCAGGGCTCCGCCGAACGAGTCGCTTCTTGTGTTCCGCCACCACGCTGTGATGCGCACGAGGCCATCCGAAGCGGGAATCAGGAGGAGGGCGCAGGCAGCAATAGGCATGGCCCAGACCAGATCAGCGGCGAAAGCGGTCACAACAGCGACGAACCAACCGAACATGCCGAGCCCTCTTGCCCAGCTGTGCCACCGGGGCAGGTCGCCATGGACAGCACGGTCCGGTCGGGGTCCCCGACCGGCTTCCCGTACCTCGACTCCGTTAGCTGGCTGCAATCCGTCTTCCAGTGGAATTCCAAGAGTCGCGACAAGGTCCCTGAGTCCAGTCCGATCCAGGCACGTCGACGGCCTCAGGTCCATGGCCCCGACGACCCCGGCCTCGGGCAACCAGGCCGCGAGCGGCACACGCAGGACTTCCCGCCCGGCCTCGCTCTTGAAGGCCAGAACGCCCCAACGTTCCATGGGGCGCTTCTGCACGGTCTCCCAGAGGTCGTCTGGCGGGATGAAGACCGCGTGCCGGATGCCATCAGCTCCGACCGCATACCGGCGCTCCCGCAACCGGCCGTCACGCACCACCAGGGTGCGCCCTTCCGCGTAGAGCCGAGCCCTGCGCACGATATGGGCATGGTGGGGCGGCATCCCCGCCGGGCGCGCAACCGGCTCGATCGCCTGCCGTAGCGGCGTACTCTGCCCTGACTGTTCAGCCATAACTCGCCCTGATCATCCGTCACCCGTTGTCGTGGCGTCCTTGATCCCGGTCGCCGACCAAACCCCGTCGCCCAGTCCTTGTATCCCGACAAGATCACCGATGCTCCCGGTGATCTCTCCCTTGTCGAGCAGGTCGGTGGTCGACGCGACAGCAGTGGAGCCGGCCCAGATGCGGGTTTGGGTCTCGAAAACGTCGGTTGCGGCCTTCACCGCACTGTCGGCCCGCAGACCGTCGGACATCTGATCGAGGCTCCTCTGCAGACTCGTGACACCGGGATCATTCAACCCTGGCCGGACGCCGGTCCAGGTATCAGCCTGCCGAAGTTGCCGAAGGTTGCTAGGGCGCAGGTCCTTGACCGCCTTGAAGCTGTCTACTGAATCCTTCAAGATCAGCTTCGGGTTGAAGGCATCCGCCATCCGCTGGGCGCCAGGGAACCAGCCCTTCGGCGCCTTGGCGATCGCCTCGGCAGCGGCCTTTCCGCGCAAGGCTCCACCGCTTTCTTGATTAGCCTTCTTCCAAGCTTTGTTGACCGCCTTTTTGTACGCGGCGGAACCTGGCTTCGCCTTGATGCCCTCCCGGAGTGTTCTCGCACTCGCGGATCGACCCAAGCTCTTGGCAGCCGCCGATGCGCCCCTGGCTCCGGCGAGAGCCCCGCGTCCGATCCCCAACGTCGCAATGCCCACGACGTCCAAGGCGACATCAAACCAGCTGCCCTTACCGGCCAGTGCCAGAAGGGTGTGCCCCACGAGCGAAACCAGAGTGGCCACAAGTGCTATCGTACCGAGAACCCCGGCAAGCACCTGGCCAACAATCGGGATCCATCCCACCATAAGGGCCAGCGTCCCGCAAATAGTCGCGACCCATCCGGAAATTTTGAGAGCCTTCTCAATCCATCCGGAATTATCGTTGACCCAGTCCTTGAACTTGTCCCAGGCACCATCCTTCAAACCATCGTTGTCGATGGCATATCGAATGGCATCCCGCGCCCTCTTCGCTGCAGCATCGCGTACGTCCTTGGCTGCCTCGAGATCCTTCTTAGCCCGCTCCAATGCCAAAGTCGCCGCGTCCTGACGCTTCTCCAGCTTTTGACGGTCCGGGTCGTCGTCGCCTGCGTCCTTGGGGAGTTCATGGATCGCGGTGCTGCTCGCGTTGCGCTCGTCGTCAGCGTCCCGGGCATCGCGGAGCGCCTTGTCGGCCATGGTCTGCGCACGGTGGAGTTCCGAGGCGTACTGACTGGAGCAGCCACCCTCGGTCACCTTCTCGCCGAGGGCGTCAGCAGCGGCATCGTAACGCTTGAATGCCTTCCGCAGCTTTCCCTCAGCCTCTTCGGCGTCCTTACGGAATTCTTCAGCCGTCTTACTCTTCCACTCATCGACAGACGCAAGCGCTTTGATCTCGTCCGCCTGTTTCCTGATGGCCTCAGCAGTCCTCCGGAGTTCCCGTCCCAGCTCGGCGACGGCATCCGGATCGCCGGGGATCGGATCGACCGCCTCGCCGATAACGGCCCATTCTTCAGCGCGCGGACGCGTCACTTGGAGCCTCCCCCGGATTTCGACTCCTTGCCCGCATTTCGAAGCGCCTCGGCAAGTTGGCGGTCGATGTCATCATAAGATTTCGCCGCAGTGGAAAGGAGCTTCGAAAGACTCTCCAGTTCCTCCGTAAGACGCTCCCGATGGATCTTCCAGTTGTCGCCGAACTCGTCGAAAACGTCAACCAAGCCCTGATCGCCCAGGGTGGCCGTCCCCAACCCGTCAGCCGGGTTGGCGTTCTTGTCGAACTCCCGGTGAATCTTGGAGAGAGACTTGGCGCTTTCCTTGATGCGCTCGATATCGGCAGTCTGGTCCGACATGGATCCCCCGCTGAGGAACGTAGAAACGCAGCCCGACGGGGCGGACCGTCAGAACCCGCCCCATCGCCCTAGATCTTCTAGTAGTCCGTCACTTGCTCCGAGCCTGCTTGGCCAGTTCCTCGTCGATCTGCTCGAACTTGTCCGCGGCCATGGTCAGGTAGTCGCCCATGCCGTCGAGGCCGTCCAGCGTGTCCTTCATGCCGCGTACGAACTCGTCGAAGTTCTCGTCGAACGCCTTCGACGAGCTCTTCGTGACGTAGCCGCCCTGCACGAGGTTGTTGATGTACTTCTTCAGGCCCTCGAGCCTCTCCTGGAGCTTTTCCTTCTCCTTCACGACATGCTTGGCTGCATCCCGCATGTCCTGATAAGTGATATCCAGGTCCTTGGCCATGAAGCCGCTCCCTCTCGCAACGCCGCAGGGCCAACCCCCGTGGCTTCCCTGTTTGCGGACTCGCCGACCCGGAAGCCGAGTTGCCGGTCACCGCCGGCGACCGGTGTGATCGTCCGCTCTTGCGTCAGCAGCTTACGGGTGTGGCTTGTGGGGCCACATCCCCGGCTTGTGAACGAGCCGTCGTGAAAGCGTGTACGCCGTTGCCATCGGGAACGTCACGGCGCCTCCCCATTGCCCCGCCGTCGTACCGAGCGGATATCGTCCCTGTACCACTGGGACCCGCGTGACCGAGGGCAGCGGCACAGCGGACCAGCGACAGACACCACAGCGGCCACACCGGCCCAGTGGCACGGGGAGGACAAGTCGTGCGCCTGACTCTGACCGTCGTCGACCCGTACGGCGGTGGCACCGCCGACGTGGTGCTCGATGCCGATCCTGAGTCCACCGTGGGGGACATCGCGCAGGAGTTGGCCAAGCAGGTGGGGCACAGCGGGGCGCAGGTCATCCCGCTCGGGCAGCACCGGCACGCGCCGGCGAACAACGCGCCCCTCGTGTACGTGGACGGGTACGCGGTCGATCCCGGCGCCACCGTCGTCGGATCGCCCCTGCGTGAGGGTGCCGTGGTCAGTCTGCAGGATCCGTCCGGGTGTCTTCCCGGGGAGCCGACCGGGCTCGTCGAACTGCGGGTCGTCGGTGGGCCGGCGGCCGGGTTCGTGCACCGGCTGGGCGTCGGGCGCTACGACATCGGCAGCGGCGCGGCCTCGTACGTCCGGGTCGACGATCCCGAGGTGGACGCCCGGGCCCTCACCCTCTCCGTCGCCACCGACGGCACCTGTCAGGTCGCCGTGCACATGGACAAGGAGCACATCACCCTCGACGGCACCCCCCTCGCGCAGGACGAGGACCAGGACGAGCCCAGCGGCAAGAAGCGCGACAGGAAGCGCGGCAACAAGAAGAAGGAGCCGGGGAAGAGGGAAGAGAAGGGGACCGGCCCTACCGAGTGGCCGCTCGGCGCTCAGATCGGGCTCGGCAACACCCTTCTCGAACTGACCCGCTACACACCCCCGAACGCCGCTCTCAAGTGGTCCGACGACGGTGTCGGCCTGGACTACAACCGGCCCCCGCGGCTGCGTCCGGCCGAGCGGCAGACCAACTTCCGGCTGCCGTCGTCGCCGCGCGAGTACGAGGCCAGGCCGCTGCCCTGGCTGATGGCGCTGACGCCCCTCGTCGGTGCCGCCGTGGCGGTGATGATCTTCCAGCGCTGGTACTACCTGATCATGGCGGGCCTCAGCCCGATCCTGCTCTTCGCCAACTACTACAACGACAAGAAGCACGGGCGTAAGTCGCACGCCAAGCAGGTCAAGGAGTACGAGGAGCAGAAGGAGCGGATCGAGAAGGACGCCCAGGACGCGCTGGTCGCCGAGCGGAACGACCGGCGGCAGGCCATACCCGACCCGGCGACCGTGCTCGCCCTCGGGACGGGGCCGCGTACGCGTCTGTGGGAGCGGCGGCGCACCGACCGCGACCACCTTCTGATCCGTTTCGGGACCGGGCGGTTGCCGTCCGAGGTGGTCCTCGACGACCCGGAGCAGGACGACCACCGCCGTCAGGTGACCTGGAAGATCGAGGACGCCCCGGTGGCGCTCCATCTGCGCACGCTGGGTGTCGTCGGTCTGGCGGGTCCCGGGGACGCCGCCCGTGCTCTCGGGCGCTGGGCGGTCGCGCAGACCGCGGCCCTGCACAGCCCGATGGACGTGCAGTTCTACGTGCTGAGCGACAACGCGGCGCGGGAGTCGTGGGACTGGGTGCGCTGGCTGCCACACGCCCGGCCGTCCGGCGGGCAGGACGTGAACGCGCTGATCGGGACGGACGCCGAGACCGTCGGTGCCCGGATCGGCGAGCTGACGCAGATCCTCGACGCGCGCAAGAAGGCGGCCGAGGAGAACAAGTCGCAGGGCAATTCGAGCTTCAGCGATCCCGACATCGTCGTCGTGTGGGACGGCTCGCGGCGGCTGCGGTCGCTGCCGGGTGTGGTGCGGCTGCTGCGCGAGGGGCCGTCCGTGTCCATGTTCGCGATCTGCCTGGACGCCGAGGAGCGGTTCCTGCCCGGCGAGTGCCAGGCGTACGTCGTGGCCGAGCCGAAGGCCGAGGAGTTCCAGCCGGCCGCCCAGCAGGCGCAGCCGTCCCAGCAGGCGCAGCCGTCCCAGCAGGCCGCCGGTGGGTTCCCCTCGTTCCAGGCCTGGCACAGCACCGCGCAGCCCGAACAGGACGAGCGCGGCGAGAAGTTGCGGCTGCGGGTCGAGGAGGCCGGTGCGGAGCGGCTGAAGGACGTTCGGCCCGACTTCGTCTCCGCGGCCTGGTGCCTGCGTCTGGCCCGGTCGTTGTCGCCGCTGCGGGACATCAGCGGTGAGACCGAGGACTCGGCGCTGCCCGGGTCGAGCCGGCTGCTGGACGTGCTGCAGTTGGAGCCGCCGACCAGTGACGCGATCGTGGCCCGCTGGCGGATGGGCGGGCAGTCGACGCTGGCCGTCATCGGTGAGTCGTACGACGGGCCGTTCGGCATCGACATCCGCAAGGACGGGCCGCACGGTCTGATCGCGGGTACGACCGGTTCGGGTAAGTCGGAGCTGCTGCAGACCATCGTGGCGGCGCTGGCGGTGGCGAACACGCCGGAGAACATGACGTTCGTGCTCGTCGACTACAAGGGTGGCGCGGCCTTCAAGGACTGTGTGCATCTGCCGCACACCGTCGGCATGGTCACAGACCTCGACGCCCACCTGGTGGAGCGGGCCCTGGAGTCGCTCGGTGCGGAGCTGCACCGGCGCGAGCACATCCTGGCCGCGGCCGACGCCAAGGACATCGAGGACTACCAGGACCTGGTGCGCCGGGATCCGTCGCACCGGCCGGTGCCCCGGCTGCTCATCGTGATCGACGAGTTCGCCTCGATGGTGCGTGATCTGCCGGACTTCGTGACGGGGCTGGTGAACATCGCCCAGCGTGGTCGTTCCCTCGGTATCCACCTGCTGCTGGCGACGCAGCGCCCGTCGGGTGTCGTGTCGCCCGAGATCCGCGCCAACACCAACCTCCGTATCGCGCTGCGTGTGACGGACGGCGGCGAGTCGTCGGACGTCATCGACTCGCCCGAGGCGGGGCACATCTCCAAGAACACCCCGGGTCGCGCGTACGCCCGGCTCGGGCACGCCTCGCTGGTGCCGTTCCAGTCCGGCCGGGTGGGTGGCCGTCGGCCCGGTGCGGCCGATCCTGCGCTGCTCATGCCCTGGGTGGGTCCGCTGACCTGGGAGGATCTGGGGCGGGCGGCGCTGGTCAAGCCGAAGGCGGAGTCGCGGGAGGACGAGGAGATCACCGATCTGAAGGTTCTCGTCGACACCATCCGCGACGCCAACCGCTCCCTGGGCATCCCGCCGCAGCACAGCCCGTGGCTGCCCGCCCTGGACGAGACGCTGCTGCTGGACGACGTGGAGGTGCCCGCGTTCGCCGGTGGGCCCGGGAAGCTGCCGCCGGCGCCGTACGGCGTCGAGGACCTGCCCGCGAGCCAGTCGCGCCGCCCGGTCGTCGTGGACTTCTCCTCCTTCGGCCATCTGATGATCGGCGGCGCCCCGCGCAGCGGCCGCTCCCAGGTGCTGCGCACCCTGGCGGGTTCCCTCGCCCGTACGCACTCGGTCGCCGATGTGCACGTGTACGGCATCGACTGCGGCAACGGCGCGCTCAACGCCCTGACGCGGCTGCCGCACTGCGGTGCGGTCGTGAACCGCAACCAGACAGAGCGGGTCGTGCGGCTGGTCAACCGGCTCAAGGGCGAGATGAGCCGCCGTCAGGACGTGCTGGCGGAGAAGGGCTTCGCGGACATCGGGGAGCAGCGGGCGTCGGTCGCCGAGGACGAGCGGCTGCCGCACATCGTGGTGCTGCTGGACCGCTGGGAGGGCTGGGTGCCCACCCTCGGCGAGGTCGATCACGGGGCGCTGACCGACGAGTTGCAGACGATGATGCGCGAGGGCGCGAGCGTCGGCATCCACCTGGTGCTGACGGGCGACCGGACGTTGCTGGTGGGCCGGATCGCGACCCTCACCGAGGACAAGTACGGGCTGCGGCTCGCCGACCGCAGCGACTTCTCGGCGCTGGGCATCCCGGCGCGCAAGGTGCCGGAGGAGATCCCGCCGGGCCGTGCGTTCCGCAACGAGTTCGGTACGGAGACGCAGTTCGCGCTGCTCGCGCAGGACACGACCGGTCAGGGCCAGGCGGCGGCGCTGGCGGCGATCGGTGAGGCGGCCACGGCCCGCGACGCCGCCGTCCCCCGCTCGCGCCGCCCGTTCCGCGTCGACAGCCTGCCCAGCCGCATCTCCTTCCCGGAGGCCTGGGAGCTGCGCGACCCGGAGGCGTCCCGCTCGCGTCTGTGGGGTCTGGTCGGCATCGGTGGCGACGAGATCATCGGCTTCGGGCCCGATCTGGCCGAGGGGGTACCGGCGTTCGTCGTCGCGGGCCCCGCCAAGTCCGGCCGCTCGACGGTGATGACGAATTTCGCGCACTCGTTCCTGTCCCAGGGCACGCGTCTGGTCATCGCGGCCCCGCGTCAGTCCCCGCTCCGCCGACTCGACGGCACGGACGGCGTGCTGAAGGTCTTCACCGGCGACGACATCGACGAGGACGAGTTCGAGGAGCTCATCGACCAGGCGTCCCTGGAGGAGCCGATCGCCGTTCTCGTCGACGACGGTGAGCTCCTGGAGGACTGCGACGCCGAGAGCCAGATGAAGAAGCTGGTCTCCCGCGGCGCCGAGCGCGGGCTCGCGCTCGTCATCGCCGGTGACGAGGAGGACGTGTGCAGCGGCTTCTCGGGCTGGCAGGTCGACGCGAAGAAGGCCCGGCGGGGCATCCTGCTCTCCCCCCAGGAATCCTCCAGCGGCGACCTCGTCGGTGTCCGCCTCAACCGCGGCATGGTCGGCGGCCAGGTCGTCCCCGGCAAGGGCATGCTGCACCTCGGCGACGGCGAGCTGCGCACGGTCGTCATCCCGGGGTGAGGCGGTGCCCGGGGCGGCCGGTCCGAAGCGGGACGGCCGCCCCTGGTCACCGCACCTTCGGCATCCGGGCCTGCGGCCGGCCCGACTCCGCGCACTCCGACCGGTACCGGAGGTCGTCGCCCACCGGCTTGAGGTGGACGGTGGTCTTCGCCGGGTTGCGGCCGCTGTGGTTGGTCTTCGCGCCGACCGACGTCGCGACGAGTTCCTGCTTCCTCACCTGCCTCAGGGTGAGGACCCCGGCGACCGCGGCCGACGGCGACGAACCGGCTGCGTACACCGTCGCCACCCACCCGTCGACGACCGCGGCCGACGGCGACGAACCGGCTGCGTACACCGTCGCCACCCACGGCACCCGCGCCCCCGGGTCGGCGTCCAGGACGGGCGCCGTCCAGGCACCGCCCACCCGGCGCGCGGCCTCGACCTCGCGCCGGAATCGGGCCGGGAACTCCTCGTCCAGCGCGACATGCGGATGCACGATCTTCAAGGCGGCCGTGCGGCCTCCAGCGCTGCGGGCCCCGGTTGGACCCGGCCCATACCGCCGGAGCCCAGCCGGCCGAGCAGCCGGTAGGGTGCCACGACCGTGGGTTCGCCGACGTCGAGCGGCCGCATGGCGTCACCCCTCCCCCGTAGGCCCGCGGGGACGTTCCCGGCCCCGGCACGCCTGCGCTCCCCAGAAGAGGAGTGCCGGAACGCCGCCCGGCTCACGGCTGGAGCAGGTCCACCTTCACGTCCGCCGGGAAGCCGGTCGTCGGGCCGACCCGCCGCGCGAACTCGGCGACGGCCGCCAACTGCGGGCCGCCGAAGCGGAAGTCGAGGGTGGTGAAGTAGCGGGCGAGGGTCTCCTCGTCGAAGGCCTCCCAGCGGGCGGCCTGCTCGGCGACCTTGCCGACCTCGTCCAGGGAGAGGTTGCGGGAGTCGAGGAAGGCCTCGTGCACCCGGCGGGTGATGACGGGCTCGCGCTCCAGGTAGTCGCGGCGGGCCGCCCAGACCGCGAAGACGAACGGCAGGCCCGTCCACTCCTTCCACAGCGCGCCCAGGTCGTGCACGGCCAGGCCGAAGCGCGGCCCGTCGAGCATGTTCGCGCGCAGCGCCGCGTCGCCGATGAGGACGGCGGCGTCGGCCTCCTGCATCATCAGGCTCAGGTCGGGCGGGCAGGTGTAGTAGTCCGGCTGGACGCCGTAGCGCTCGGCGAGGAGCAGCTGGGCGAGGCGGACGGAGGTGCGGGAGGTCGACCCGAGGGCGACGCGGGCGCCGTCCAGCCGGTCCAGGGGGACCTGCGAGACGATCACGCAGGACATCACCGGGCCGTCGCAGCCGACGGCGATGTCGGGGAAGGCGACCAGGTCGTCGGCGTGCCGGAGGAACTCGACGAGGGTGATCGGACCGATGTCGAGTTCGCCCTGCACCAGCTTCTCGCTGAGCTTCTCCGGGGTGTCCTTGGAGAGCTCGAAGTCGAGGAGCGTGCCCGTTCTCGCGAGCCCCCAGTACAGGGGCAGGCAGTTCAGGAACTGGATGTGGCCGACGCGCGGCCGGGTGCGAGGATTGTCCACATCGCGAGGCTAGCCCTCGGGGCGCGCGGGCCGGTGCGCGGGCCCGCGGTCGGGGTACGGGCCCTGGTGAGCACCCCCTCCGCCAGTCGGCCGGAGGATGTTCAAACATTCGGGTGACGTGATCTTGACCCCTATTGCATTCCACGGCCTGCGTGCTAGGCTCGTCGCAAGTTGCAGTTTGGTTTCCCTTGCAGTACAGAGCCTGCGGAGCATGTGACCGCGGGCTCTCGTCATTCTCAGACATATGCACTTGTGCGGAATTCATCTTCACACTTGCTGGTTCTGGAGCAGGGCAACCCTTTTGGGCCCAAGGAGGGCTTATGGCTACCGGAACCGTTAAGTGGTTCAACGCCGAAAAGGGCTTTGGTTTCATCGCCCAAGAGGGCGGCGGCCCCGACGTCTTCGTCCACTACTCCGCGATCAATGCGACCGGCTTCCGGTCCCTCGAGGAGAACCAGCAGGTGTCTTTCGACGTCACGCAGGGTCCGAAGGGCCCGCAGGCTGAGAACGTCACGCCGGTCTGATTTGTAGTACCCAAGGAGCCCCGCGCCGCCAGGCGACGGGGCTCCTGCCCTTTTCGGGCCCTTCCGCCCGGTGAATTCCCGGCGAATTCCGGCCATGCGACGATGGGCGGATGCGCGACGATCGGGAGAACAGTGGCAAAGCCGACGGCACCCCCGCCGACGAGACCCAGGACGGCTCCCCCGCCGGCAAGGCCTTGGCCACGGGCCTGTCGATAGGCCTGGCCCTCGGCACGGCCATAGGCCTCGTACTCGGCATGACCGTCTTCGACAACCTCGGCATGGGACTGGCCTTGGGCACCGGCTTCGGCACGGCGATCGGCGCGGGGGCGGGTATCGGCGCGGGGGCGGGTACCGGCGCGGGGGCGGGTACCGGCGCGGGGGCGGGTACCGGCGCGGGGGCGGGTACCGGCGCGGGGGCGGGTACCGGCGCGGGGGCGGATACCGGCGCGGGGGCGGATACCGGCGCGGGGCGGACACAGCCGGAGCAGGGGGGCCGAGAGCCGGGGGCGGGCCGAGAGGTCGGCTCGTCGGGCGAGGGCCGAAAAGATGAGGGGCCGCGCGAGGGCTGAGGGATGCGAGGGTCACGAGCCGGTTCGGCCGGTACGTGCGGGGCGGAGGGACAGGGGCTCGCGTTAGGGTCTGCGGCCATGGCCGATGCTGACTTCCTGATCGAGACCCGCAGGTTCTACGACACCGTCGCCGAGGCGTATGCCGTCCACTTCGGCGACCTGGGGGCGGGAACGCCGCTGGACCTCGGGGTGCTGTACGGGTTCGCGGGGCTCGTGGGTGAGGGCGGCGCGGTCGCCGACCTGGGGTGCGGGCCCGGGCGGGTGACGGCGTTCCTGGCCTCGCGCGGGCTGTCGGTGTTCGGGCTGGACCTGTCGGAGTCGATGCTCGCGGTCGCCCGTCGCGAGCATCCCGACCTGCGGTTCGTGCAGGGCTCGATGCAGGAGCTGGACCTGCCGGACGGCTCGCTCGACGGTGTCGTGTCCTGGTACTCGACCATCCACACGCCCGAGGAGCACCTGCCCGCGCTCTTCGCCGGTTTTCACCGTGTCCTGCGCCCCGGCGGCCATCTCCTCCTGGGCTTTCAGTGCGGTGACGAACCCCGCCACTACGAGGAGGCCTTCGGCCACCCGGTGGCGCTGACCTTCCGACGCCGCAGGCCGGAGCGCGTCGCGGCGCTGCTGGAAGCAGCCGGATTCACCGTCCGCCAGCGGACGCTGCGCGAGCCGGACGAGACGAGCGGCGAGCCGGTCGCCCAGGCGAGCCTCGTGGCCCGCAAGCCGGGGCGGTAGGCCGCCGGGCCTCGCCGAAGCCCCCGTGCGATCTCCAGGGGTCCCCTCCCGTACGGTTGACGGCTGCCCAGCACGTCAGAAGGGGGCACGGTGGCCCCTGGGGCATCCCCCAAACCCCGACACCGACCCGGGCCCCAGCCCCGCCCCCGCCCCTACGAACCCCCCGCGATGTCCCGTGCCGCGATGTAGCCGAACGTCATCGCCGGGCCGATCGTCGAGCCCGCGCCCGCGTAGCTGTGGCCCATCACCGCCGCGCTCGCGTTCCCCGCCGCGTACAGGCCCGGGATCACCGAGCCGTCCTCGCGCAGCACCCGGGCCCGGGCGTCCGTGCGGAGGCCGCCCTTGGTGCCGAGGTCGCCGGGGACGATGCGGAAGGCGTAGTACGGGGGGAGCCAGAGGGGGGCCAGGCAGGAGTTGGGGAGGACCGACGGGTCCGTGTAGTAGTGGTCGTAGGCGCTGTCGCCGCGGTGGAAGTCGGGGTCCTCGCCCCGCCGCGCCTGGGCGTTGAAGCGGCTGACGCTGGTGCGCAGGGCCGCCGCGGGGACGCCGATCGAGGCCGCCAGGGCGTCCAGGGTCCACTCCTTGTGGGCGGCGCCGGAGTCGTACCAGGTGTCGGGCAGGGGCAGCGTCGGCAGGACGTCCTTGAAGAGGTAGCGGTTGCGGTAGTTCTGGTCGACGATCAGCCAGCACGGGATGGCCGGTTCGGTGTCGTGGACGTCGTACATGGTGTGCACGACGTCGCTGTAGGGCGCGGCCTCGTTGACGAAGCGGCGGCCCGCGCCGTTCACCAGCAGCCCGCCGGGCAGCGTGCGTTCGGCGAGGCAGAAGTAGGGCCGGCCGGGGACCGGGACGGCCGGGCCCCACCAGGCGTCGTCCATCAGGTCGAGCGCCGCGCCGAGCCGCTCCCCCGCGAGGATGCCGTCGCCGGTGTTCTCCTTGGCCCCGACGGTCCAGTCGGTGCCGATGGGTTGGCGCTGGAAGCGTTGCCGCATGGCGGCGTTGTGCTCGAAGCCGCCCGAGCCGACGATGACGCCCCGGCGGGCGCGGACCAGGCCGGGAGCGCCGTCGCGGGTGACGACGGCTCCCGTGACCGTGCCGTTCTCGACGTGCAGGTCCGTCAGGGGCGTGTTCAGCCAGACCGGGACCCCGGCCGCCCGCAGACCGGCCCGCAGACCCGCCGCGAGCGCCTGGCCCATGGTCAGGGGCTTCTGGCCGAGCGTCGCCGCCTTCGCGCCGCGGGCGAGGCACTGGGCGGCGACGGCCGCGCCCCGGGCGTTGACGGCGGCGAGGGCGATCCACTTGTAGTCGGCGCTGAAGACCACCATGCCGGCGGGGACGTCCATGTACGGCGGGTTCAGGCGGGCCAGTTCGGCGCCCAGGAGGTTGCCGTCGAACTGGTCCGGCTCGATGGAGCGGCCGTTCGGCAGGCCGCCGGGCAGCTCGGGGTAGTAGTCGCTGTAACCCTCCATCCAGCGGAACCGGAGCGGGCTGTTCGCCATGACGAGGGAGATCGTCGCCGGGCCGTGGGTGAGGAAGGCCCGCTGCCGGTCGGCGGGGACGTCCGGGCCGACGACCGCGGCGAGGTAGGCGGCGGCCTTCGCGGGGGTGTCGGGCACCCCCGCGGCGCGGAGCACCGGGTTGTTCGGGATCCAGATGCCGGCTCCGGAGCGGGCGGCCGAGCCGCCGAAGGTGGGGGCCTTCTCCACGACGACGCAGCTCAGGCCCTGGCGCGCGGCCGTCAGCGCGGCGGTCATGCCGGCGGCGCCGGAGCCGATGACGACGACGTCGTACGTGCCGAGCGGGGGTAAGTCGGCCGCCCGGGCGCTCTGGTGCACGCCCGTGGCGACCGCGAGGCCGGCGCCGGCGGCCCCGGCCAGCAGGCGTCTGCGGGACGGGGCGCCGGCCGTCGCCGCACGGAGCCCTGGTGCACTCCCGGGTTCGGCGACGGTGTCCGTACGTGTGGTCATGGCCGCTCCAGCCTGAGGAGAACGCGAAAGGGGTGGGGACTCTCGCGCGGGGGTCTTGCGAAGTCAAGACCCGTGCGGCACACCCGTGCGGCACCCACCGCTTCGGCTACTCGAGACCGATGGCCGCGCAGTCCGCCTTGTACTCGGCGGTGCAGATGTCCTTCACGGTGTAGACGCCGTCGGTGATCACCGTGTCCTCGATGTTGTCCTTGGTGAGGGCGACCACGGGGACCAGCATCGCGGGGATGTTCTTCTGCGTCGGGCTGTCGACCGTCTCACGAACCAGCGCGGCGAACTCGATCGAGCGGCCCTGGACCTTGGCCACGGCGATCTTCGCGGCGTTGGTCGCCTCCAGCAGGAAGGACTTGTACACGGTCATGTACTGCTCGCCGGAGACGATCCGCTGCACCGCGTCGAGGTTGGCGTCCTGCCCGGTCACCGGTGGCATCTTGGTGGCACCGGCCTCCTGGAGCGCCTCGATGACGGCGCCCGCCATGCCGTCGTTGGCCGAGTAGACGGCGTCGATGTCGTTCAGCCCGACGGCCTGGATCGCCTCCTTCATGTGCTCCTTGGCGATCGCGGGCTTCCACTCCTTGGTGTCGTACTGCTTGACGATGTCCACCTGGCCCTGGAGTTCGCTGAGCGCGCCGTCCTTGAAGCGTGCGGTGTTGGGGTCGGCGGGGTCGCCGTTGATCATGACGACCTTGCTCTTCTCGGCCTTCTCGCCGAGTTCCCCGGTGATGGCGCGGCCCTGCACCTGGCCGACGAGTTCGTTGTCGTGGGAGACGTAGGCGTCGATGGGCCCCTCGGCGAGCCGGTCGTAGGCGATGACCGGGATGCCGGCGTCCTTGGCCTTCTGGACGTCCGCGGCGATGCTCTTGGAGTTCAGCGCGTCGACGAGGATGACGTCGACCTTCTCGCTGATCATCTTCTGGAACTGCTCGCTCTGTCTGGACACACTGGCCTCGGCGTTGGCGTAGCGGACCGTGCCCTGGTCGTCCGTGAGGGCGGCGACCTCCTGCTTGATCAGCGGGTAGTCGAACTTCTCGAAGCGTGCCGTGTCCCGGTCGGGCAGCAGGAGGCCCACCGTGATGTCGTTGCCCTTCTTCACGGCGGTGTCCTCGCTCCCGCCGTCGCCGCAGGCGGTGAGGGACACGGCCGACACGGAGACCGCCAGGGCCATGGAGAGGTGCCGGACGGCGGCCTGACGGGGGTTGCGCGCTATCACTGGTGGTGCCTTCCGATGAGGGATGCATCGTGACGAGGTGGTCGAAAGCCAACGGGCAGACGCCCGGCGTCGTCAAGAACCACGTGTGAAGAGATCGCAAAGGTGCCTCACCGCGTGTACAGGGCCTCCACTTCCGCGGCGAACGCGCGCAGCACGGCCTCCCGGCGGAGCTTCATCGACGGGGTGAGATGGCCCGCCTCCTCGGTGAAGTCCTCGGGGAGGACGGCGAAGCGGCGGATGGACTCCGGGCGGGAGACCATCTTGTTGGCCTCGTCGACGGCCCGCTGGAGCACGGCGCGCAGTTCCTCGTCGTCGACGAGGAGCCCCGGCGGTACGGGGTGCTTGCCGTTCATGTGACGCCAGTGGGTGATGCCGGCCGGGTCGAGGGTGATCAGCGCGGAGACGAACGGGCGGCCGTCGCCCAGGACGAGGCACTGGGAGATCAGCGGGTGGGCGCGCAGCCAGTTCTCCAGGGGGGCCGGGGCGACGGACTTGCCGCCCGCGGTGATCAGCAGTTCCTTCTTGCGGCCGGTGATCGTCAGGTAGCCCTCGTCGTCCAGTTCGCCGATGTCGCCGGTGGCGAGCCAGCCGTCGGGGGCGGCGGGGGTGACGCCGCCGGCCTGCGGGTCCCAGTAGCCGCGCAGCACGTGGTCGCCGGCGACGAGGATCTCCCCGTCGGCGGCGATGCGGACGCGGGTGCCGGGCAGGGGCCAGCCGACGGTGCCCAGGCGGGGTTTCAGGGGCGGGGTGACGGTGCTCGCGCCGGTGCTCTCCGTCAGTCCGTAGCCCTCGAAGATCTCGATGCCGGCACCGGCGTAGAACGCGGAGAGGCGGCGGCCGAGCGGGGAGCCGCCGCAGATGGCGTAGCGGACTCTGCCGCCCATGGCGTTGCGGATGCGGCGGTAGACCAGCGGGTCGTAGAAGGCCCGGGCGGTCTTGAGGGCGCGGGTGGGGCCGGGGCCGGTGCCCGTCTGCTGGGCCTCCAGGGCTTCTCCGTAGCGCTGCGCCACCGCCACCGCGCGGTCGAACGACGCGGCCCGGCCGCCCGCCTCCGCCTTGGCGCGGGCGGAGTTGAAGACCTTCTCCAGCATGTACGGGATGGCCAGCAGGCAGGTCGGCCGGAAGCTCGCCAGGTCCGGCAGCAGGTGCTCGGCCTTGATGCTGGGCGCGTGGCCCAGCCGTACGCGGGCCCGGACGCAGGCGATGGCCACCATGCGGCCGAAGATGTGGGACATCGGCAGGAACAGCAGGACGGAGGCCTCGTCGCCGGTCTTCGCCCGGAAGACGGGGTAGAGCAGCTCGATGGCGTTGTCGACCTCGGCGAAGAAGTTGCCGTGGGTGAGTGCGCAGCCCTTGGGGCGGCCGGTGGTGCCCGAGGTGTAGACGAGGGTGGCGAGGGTGTCGGGGCCGAGCATGCCGCGCCGCACCTCGACCTCCTGGTCGGACAGGTGGGCCCCGGCTTCGGCGAGCCGCGCCACGTGGCCCTTCTCGACGACCCACAGGTGCTTGAGGTCGGGCAGGCGTTCACGCTCGGGGCCGAGGGCGGCGGCCTGTGCGGCGGTCTCGGTGACCAGGGCGACCGCGCCGGAGTCCTGGAGGATCCAGCGGGCCTGGAAGACGGAGGAGGTGGGGTAGACGGGGACGGTGACCAGTCCGGCCGCCCAGGCGGCGAAGTCCAGGACCGTCCACTCGTAGACGGTGCGGGCCATCACGGCGACCCGGTCGCCCGGCAGCAGACCCTCGGCGATCAGGCCCTTCGCCACGGCCGTCACCTGCCCGGCGAACTGCCCGGCCGTGACGTCGCTCCAGCGCCCGTCGGCGTCCTTGCGGCTGAGGGCCACCGCGCCCGGGTCCGCGCTCGCGTTGTCGAACGGGAGGTCGGCGAGGGACCCGTGGGTCCACGGCGGGGCCAGCGGCGGTACGGAGGCCTCCCGCACGGCCCCGTCCAGCCGCCGTACCTCGGGCTCGACCAGCACCGGCCCTCCGTACGCGTCGCCGTAGGCGGAGGAGGGATACGCAGTGGACACGGGCGGCTCCTGGGGCGTGCAGCGGGAGAAACTGCTTGCTGCATGACGTACGTGCCTCGCACGCCGAGGCGCTCAACCGGCGAAACCCCAGAAAGTGGTTACTGCCGGTAGGAACGGGATCGTACGGCGTTCACGTGGCGGGTCTGTGCGGGTTCGGGGATGGTCCGGAGCCAGGCCTGTGCAGTATCGGGGATCGGGTGAGGGTTCTTCAGGTTCCGCGTGAGCGCCGCCCTCAGGCCCGCTCCAGGATCGCCGTCACCCCCTGCCCGCCCGCCGCGCAGACGGAGATCAGCCCCCGGGCTGGGGCGTCCCGTTCGGCGAGGAGTCGGGCCAGGGTGGCCACGATCCGGGCGCCGGTGGCGGCGAAGGGGTGGCCGGTCGCGAGGGACGAGCCGGCGACGTTCAGCCGGGCGCGGTCCACCGTGCCCAGGCCGCGCTTCTCCCAGGCGGCGAGGGTCGCCAGCACCTGGGAGGCGAACGCCTCGTGGATCTCGACGAGGTCGAAGTCGTCCAGGCCCAGCCCGGCCCGCTCCAGCATGCGCGGGACGGCGTGGGCGGGTGCCATGAGCAGCCCGTCCTCACCGCCGGCCACGTCGCCGCCCACGAAGTCGACGGCCGCCGTCTCGTGGGCGGTGAGGTACGCCAGTGGCTCCAGGCCGCGTTCGCGGGCCCAGTCCTCGCTCGCCAGCAGCACGGTCGCGGCACCGTCCGTCAGCGGGGTGGAGTTCCCGGCCGTCATGGTCGGGTCGGGGTGGTCGAGGCCGAACACCGGTTTCAGGGAGGCGAGTTTCTCCACCGTCGAGCCGGGGCGCAGGTTCTGGTCGCGGGCCAGGCCGCGGAAGGGGACCACCAGGTCCTGGAAGAAGCCGCGTTCGTACGCCGCCGCCAGCCGCTGGTGGCTGGCGGCCGCGAGTTCGTCCTGTGCCGCGCGGGCGATGCCCCACGCGCGGGCGGTGACGGCGGCGTGTTCGCCCATGGACAGGCCGGTGCGCGGTTCGGCGTTGCGCGGGATGTCGGGGACGAGGTGGGCCGGGCGGAGCTTCGCCAGGGCCTTCAGGCGCCCGCCCGGCGTCTTCGCCCGGCGGGCCTGAAGCAGGATGCGGCGCAGGGAGTCGTTGACGCCGAGGGGGGCGTCGCTGGCGGTGTCCGCGCCGCCCGCGACGGCCGATTCCGTCTGGCCGAGGGCGATCTTGTTGGCGGCGGCGATGACGGCCTGGAGGCCGGTGCCGCAGGCCTGCTGGATGTCGTAGGCGGGGGTGCGGGGGTGGAGTTTCGAGCCGAGGACGGTCTCGCGGGCCAGGTTGAAGTCGCGGCTGTGCTTGAGCACGGCCCCGGCGACGAACTCGCCGACCGCGCCGGGCTCCTGGAGTCCGTACCGCTCGACGAGGCCGTCGAGGGCGGCGGTGAGCATCTGCTGGTTGGAGGCGGTGGCGTAGGGGCCGTCGGAACGGGCGAAGGGGATGCGCGCTCCTCCGACGATCGCCACGCGCCGCACCGGCGGGGACGGCTGCTGAGGGCTCATGTCGACCTGCTCCTCGTCTGTGACGTAGCCTTACCTCCGGTAACCTTACTTCAGAGTAAGAACCTGTGGGTTTCTGTGAGCCGTCCTCGGAACTGGGAGTTGGACATGGCCGACCGCTATCTGCGCTTCACGGGTACCGCGCCCGGCCGCTTCCTCACCCGCCGGCTGGGCCTGCCGCAGCCGGCGGCGCTGACCCGCTGGTCCCCCGAGCGGCCCGCCCTGGACGGCGGTCTGCTGCATCTCACCGCCGGCCGGTCCGCCCTCGCCCTGGCGCCGGTCCTCGCCCGTACGGGGATCGGACCCGCCGGCTCCGACCGCACGGCCGCCGTCGTCCTGGACGCGACCGGCGTACGGGACGTCGAGGGACTCGCCGAGGTGCACGCGGCCCTGCATCCGGTTCTGCGGTCGGTCACCCCGAGCGGACGCGTGGTGGTGCTCGGCGCGCCGCTCGACCCCGCCGACCACCACCGGGCCGCGGCCCAGCAGGCCCTGGAGGGCTTCGCGCGCTCCCTCGGCAAGGAGATCGGCCGGGGCAGGACGGTGAACCTGCTCCGGCTCACGGACGCCGCCGCCGCGGAGTCCACTCTGCGCTTCCTGCTGTCGCCGAAGTCGGCGTACGTGAGCGGGCAGGTGATCGAGGTGGGAACACCCCACGACAGCGCTCCCCCCGACGGGGAGCGCCCCCTGGCCGGACGCACCGCCCTGGTCACCGGCGCCGCCCGCGGCATCGGAGAGGCGGTCGCCGAGACACTCGCCCGGGACGGGGCCCGGGTCGTCGTCCTGGACGTGCCGCAGGCCGAGCAGGACGCCCGGCGGGTCGCCGAGCGGCTCGGCGGCACCGCGCTGCCGCTCGACATCACGGCCGCCGACGCGGGCGCGCGGATCACCGACGCCCTGCCCGACGGCCTGGACCTGCTGATCCACAACGCGGGCGTCACCCGCGACCGGCGTCTGGTGAACATGCCCGCCGAACGCTGGAGTTCCGTCCTCGAAGTGAACCTGGGGAGCGTGCTGCGCACCACGGACGCCCTGCTGAAGGACGGGACTCTGAAGCGCGGCGGCCGGATCGTCGCCACCGCCTCGATCGCGGGGATCGCGGGCAACGCCGGGCAGACCAACTACGGGGCGAGCAAGGCGGGCGTCGTCGGCCTGGTCCGCTCCCTGGCTCCGCGTGCGCTCGCGGAGCACGGCGTGACGGTCAACGCGGTGGCGCCCGGCTTCATCGAGACGAGGATGACGGCGGCCGTCCCGCTGTTCATCCGCGAGGCGGGCCGCCGTATGAACTCCCTCGCCCAGGGCGGTCTCCCGGCCGATGTCGCCGAGACCACCGCCTGGCTGGCCCACCCGGCCTCGGGCGCGGTCAACGGCCAGGTCGTCCGCGTGTGCGGCCAGAGCCTGCTGGGGGCGTGATGGCCGCCCCCGCCGATCTCGCCCTCGTCCGGTCCCCCTCCCTCGCCCCGCTCCTCGCCCGCGGTGCCCTGCTGTCCCCCTTCAAACGCCCGCGCTCCGACGCGGAGTTCCCCCGCACCCGGCTGGTCGTGCCCGGGCTGCGCGTCGACCTCGCGCGGCTCGCGGCGTACGAGCGGGTCTGCGGGTTCCCGGCCGGGGAGGACGCGCTGCCGCTGACCTATCCGCATGTGCTCGGGTTCCCCCTGGCCATGCGGCTGATGAGCGGCCGGGACTTCCCGCTGCCGCTGCTCGGCCTGGTCCACACCTCGATCACGGTCACGCGGCACGGCCGGATGCCGGCGAGCGACGCCTACGAACTCTCGGCGTACGTCGACGGGTTGGCGCCGCACCGACGCGGTACGGAGGCCACCGTCGTCACCGAGGTGCGCGGCGGTGGGGACGTCGTGTGGGAGTCCAGGAGCACGTACCTGGCCCGGCACCGCACGCGGCACCCGGCCGCGGCCCCCCGGGAGACGCGGGCGCGCGAGCCGCTGCCCGAAGTCGCCGAATGGCGGCTCGCCGGGGACGTCGGCCGCCGCTACGGGGCCGCGTCCGGCGACCGCAACCCGATCCACCTGCACCCGCTCACGGCCCGGCTGTTCGGCTTCCCCCGGGCCATCGCCCACGGCATGTGGACGGTGGCCCGCTGCCTCGCCGCGCACGGCGTCACGGAGTGCTGCCGTCTGCGCGCGGAGTTCAGGGCACCCGTCCTGCTGCCCGGGACGGTGACGTACGCGGCGCGCGAGGGCCGGTTCGAACTGCGCGGCCGCCAGGACCGGATCCATGTGACGGGGGACGTCTACCCGGTGTGAGGGCCCGGCTGCTCCTCCGGGGGTGCCCAGGGCCGCCCGGCCATGAGGTCGCCGAGCCCGGCCCAGGCGAAGTTCATCAGAGTGGCCGCGGCCTGGTGGGCCGTGACGCCGGGGGTGGCGTTGGCCCAGGCGGCGAGCGACTCGGCGGCACCGACCAGGGCCTCGGCGAGCCCGGCGACCTCGCCCTCGGGCAGGTCGGGGTCGCGGTGGGCCTCGCGGGCGCCGACGAGGATCAGCTGCGTCACGAAGGCGACGATCTCCTCGCGCATCGCGGTGACCTCGGCGGCGAACGGCTCGCCGTGCGTGCGCGCCTGGAGGTGCAGGACGGACCACGCGTCCGGGTTCTCGGCGGTGTGCGTGAAGAAGGCGCCGAGGCCTTCCCAGAGCTGCCGGTCGGCGGGCAGGCCGCGGCGCACCCCGGCGCGCACCGCCTCGACGAGGGCCCCCGCCTCCCGGCGGATGCAGGCGGTGAAGAGGTCTTCCTTCGAGTTGAGGTACAGGTAGACCAACGGCTTGGACACGCCGGCGAGTTCGGCTATCTCGTCCATCGACGCGGCCATGTAGCCGCGTTGGCCGAAGATCCGCACGGCGGCGTCCAGCATCTGCTGCTCACGGACCGCGCGCGGCATCCGCTTGGTCTTCACGGCACCCATGGCGCTTAGCGTACGGGCCCCCTGGACGGCCCTCGCCCGGGAAGCCGGGGAAGGACCGCTCAGGGGCCCGTCGACGCGTGCGGCCGGCCGGTCGGTCAGGCGACCGCGGGGACCGGCTCCGCCTTGTCGCGCGGCTCGTCCAGCGGCTCGTCGAGCGACTCCTCCAGGGAGGAGCCGTCGGCCGTGGCGTACGCGTCGCGGTCGAGCAGGTTCTCGCGGGCGGAGACCAGCACCGGGATCAGCGCCTGCCCGGCGACGTTGGTCGCGGTGCGGATCATGTCCAGGATCGGGTCGATCGCGAGGAGCAGGCCCACGCCCTCCATCGGCAGGCCGAGGGTGGAGAGGGTGAGGGTCAGCATGACCGTCGCGCCGGTGAGACCGGCCGTGGCGGCGGAGCCGACCACCGAGACGAACGCGATCAGCAGGTAGTCGCCGATGCCGAGCTGGATGCCGAAGATCTGGGCCACGAAGATCGCGGCGATCGCCGGGTAGATCGCGGCGCAGCCGTCCATCTTGGTCGTCGCGCCGAACGGCACGGCGAAGGAGGCGTACTCCTTGGGCACGCCGAGCCGCTCGGTGACCTTCTGCGTCAGCGGCATGGTGCCCACGGACGAGCGGGAGACGAAGGCCAGCTGGATCGCGGGCCAGGCGCCCTTGAAGAACTGGACGGGGTTGACCTTGGCGACGGTCGCGAGCAGCGTCGGGTAGACGCCGAACATCACGATGAGGCAGCCGATGTAGATGTCGGCGGTGAACGTCGCGTACTTGCCGATCAGGTCCCAGCCGTAGGTGGCGATGGCGTAGCCGATCAGGCCGATGGTGCCGAGCGGGGCGAGCCGGATGACCCACCACAGCGCCTTCTGCAGCAGGCTGAGGACGGACTCGCTCAGGGTGAGGATCGGCTGGGCCTTCTCACCGAGCTGGAGCGCGGCGATACCGGCGACGGCGGCCATGAAGACGATCTGGAGCACGTTCAGCTGAGTGAACGGCGTGATGACGTCGGTCGGGACGATGCCGGTCAGGAAGTCGATCCAGGAACCGGTGCTCTTGGGCTTCCCGCCGTCCTTGGGCGTGAGGCCGGTACCGGCGCCCGGGTTGGTCAGCAGGCCGATGACCAGGCCGATGCTCACCGCGATCAGCGACGTGATCATGAACCAGAGGAGGGTGCGCGAGGCCAGGCGGGCCGCGTTGTTGACCTTCCGCAGGTTGGTGATCGAGACCAGGATCGCGAAGAAGACGAGCGGGGCGACCGCGAGCTTCAGCAGCCCGATGAAGGTGTCGCCGACCTTTTCCAGCGTCGTGACCAGCCAGGAAAGGTCCTGACTGCGGGCCAGCCAGCCGAGCAGCACACCCAGGACGAGACCGGCGAGTATCTGGGCCCAGAAGGGCACCTTGAAGGACTTCGTGTGTGAGGACACGGACTGACTCCGTTGGGGGGACGCGTAGGGGAACTGACGTGGGAGACGGCGGGGGGTTGCGTTACGTCAGGAACGACAGAAAGCGGACGCGCACCGACAGAGATCCACGTGCAGGCGCGCCACGAGCGGAACGCTCAGGGGCGAGTGGGGCGCGGCTGCCGACTTCATACGACGACCTTAACACCGGAGCTTTGAGGACCTCAAAGCCTGGCTTTGAGAGGTGATGACTCACACACACCCATACAACGCAAAGCGCCCCGTTTCCGAGCATGTACGGAAACGGGGCGCCGCGAACGCGTGTGGGGGACCTTACGAGGCCTGCCCCTGGGCCCGGGCAGTGTCGTCGGCCCCGTCCTCCTGGCTGCGGTTGGCGTCCAGGTTGGCCTTCATCCGGTCGACCCGCCGCGCGACCTGGACGGACGCCCGGTCCCGCTCCTTGCGCAGCACGACGAAGCTGATCGGCGCGGAGATCAGCAGGGCGAGCATCACGATCCACAGACCGTTGGACGCGCCGAGGCCGCGCGGGGCGAGGCCGGAGTAGACGAGGCCCCAGACGACCACGAGGCAGCCCACGAAGATCCCGAGGCGCATCAGCGTGTAGCGGAGCATCTCAATCCACTCTTCCGGTTCGAACGGTCGGAACGCACCCAAAGGGGCACCGTCCAGTGAAGCACGCCGGGGGGCCGATCTTGCAGGGGGGTCAGGCCAGGGGCAGCAGCATGACGACGTCGTCCCGGTCGTCCCCGGGGGCCACGCGGATCGCTCCGGGAATCCGCCCGACCTCCTTGTAGCCGCAGGTGGCGTAGAACCGCTCCAGCCCGAGACCGCCCCGGCAGGTCAGCCGGATCGCCTCGATCCCGTCCATGCCCCGGGCCGCGTCGGCGGCGGCGGCGAGCAGGTCGCGGCCGTAGCCCTTGCCCTGGTGACGCGGATGCACCATCACGGTGTACAGCCACAGCCAGTGGGTCATCAGGTGGTGCGTGTTGAAGGTCAGGAACGCGGTCGCCGCGACCCGCCCCGCCTCGTCGTGCCCGACGAGCAGCTTGACCCGCCCCTCCGCCATCAAGGCGAAGTGCTGTACCAGCGCGGGGCGGATCTCCTCCCGCGTCACCGGCGGCACGTACCCGACGGCGCCGCCGGCGTTGGAGACATCGGTCCACAGATCGAGCAGGCCGTCGCGCATATCGGGGGTGACGGCGGGGTCGAGTGTGAAGGTAAGGGGCATGCCGGGATTGTAGCTATTACGCCAGGGCGTCTGCCGCCACCTTCAAATCCGACACCAACCCCCGGTAGGCCGCCTCCCGGTCGTCGGACCGCAGCACCGACGACGGATGCACGGTCGGCACGAGCCGCTCCGGCCGCCCGTGGATCTCCTCCTCCAGCACGGTGCCGCGCACCTGGGTGACCCGGAAGGAGGACCCGAGCAGCGCCTTCCCGGCGGTGGCCCCCAGGACGACGATCAGCTCCGGCTCCACGACCGCGAGCTCCGCGGCGAGCCAGGGCCCGCACGCGGTCATCTCCCGCAGGGTGGGCGCCTTGTGGATCCGCCGCTTGCGGGGCTCGGCCCGGGTGAACTTGAAGTGCTTCACGGCGTTGGTGACATACGCCTCGGAGGGATCGATGCCGGCTTCCGTCAGAGCCCGGTCCAGCAGCTTCCCGGCCGGCCCGACGAACGGCTTCCCCTGCCGGTCCTCCTGATCCCCGGGCTGCTCCCCGACGAGCATGACCCGGGCGTCCTTACTCCCGTCCCCGAACACGGTCCGGGTGGCGTCCCGGTGCAACGGGCAGCCCCGGCACTGGGCAGCGGCCTTCCGCAGAGCGGGAAGCCCACCGCGCTCGGGCACAAAGGGCTCGGCGGTGTAGGCATCCTCAGGGGCCTGGGTACCGACCATGCCCTCCGGGTACCCACCGCAGGAGCGCGGGACTCCGTGGATATGCGGCTCCGCCGCGGGGCGCGACCAGCCCCACGCACCCGCGGCCGCCGACGAAGGGGTCAGACCCTCATCGGCTGCGGAGACTCACGCCTCTCAGGGTCAGGCCCGTCATACTCCCGGATGATCTCGTACCGGGTGTTCCGCTCCACCGGCCGGAACCCGGCATCGCGGATCAGATCGAGCAGGTCCTCACGCGTCAGCTTGTTCGGCGTCCCGTAGTTGTCCGCGTCGTGCGTGATCTTGTACTCGACGACCGACCCGTCCATGTCGTCGGCCCCGTGCAGCAACGCGAGCTGCGCGGTCTGCACGCCGTGCATGACCCAGAAGACCTTGACGTGCGGCACGTTGTCGAACAGCAGCCGCGACACCGCGAAGGTCTTGAGCGCCTCGGCGCCCGTCGCCATCTGCGTCCGGGCCTGGAGCCGGTTGCGGACCTTGCCGTCCCGCATGTCGACGAAGTCGTGCTGGTAGCGCAGCGGGATGAAGACCTGGAAGCCCCCGGTCTCGTCCTGCAGCTCACGCAGCCGCAGCACGTGGTCCACCCGGTGCCGGGGCTCCTCGATGTGCCCGTACAGCATCGTGCACGGGGTCTTCAGACCCTTCTCGTGCGCGAGCCGGTGGATGCGGGACCAGTCCTCCCAGTGGGTGCGGTGGTCCACGATGTGCTGCCGGACCTCCCAGTCGAAGATCTCGGCGCCACCGCCGGTCAGGGACTCCAGACCGGCGTCGATCAGCTCGTCGAGGATCTCCGACGCGCTCATCCCCGAGATGGTCTCGAAGTGGTGGATCTCCGTCGCCGTGAACGCCTTCAGCGAGACGTCCGGCAGCGCCGCCTTCAGTTCGCGCAGCGACCGCGGGTAGTAGCGCCACGGCAGGTTCGGGTGGAGCCCGTTGACGATGTGCAGCTCGGTGAGGTTGTCCGACTCCATCGCCTTGGCGAGCTTGACGGCCTCCTCGATCCGCATCGTGTACGCGTCCTTCTCTCCCGGCTTGCGCTGGAAGGAGCAGTACGCGCAGGAGGCCGTGCACACGTTGGTCATGTTGAGGTGCCGGTTGACGTTGAAGTGCACGACGTCGCCGTTCTTGCGGGTGCGCACCTCGTGCGCCAGGCCGCCGAGCCAGGCCAGGTCGTCCGACTCGTACAGCGCGATGCCGTCCTCACGGGTCAGGCGGACGCCCGCCCTGACCTTCTCCTCCAGCTCGCGCTTGAGCCCGAGATCCATGCCCACACCTTTCATCGACAACGCCCCCACCGTACGACTACTCCTCTTCCGGCAGCTCTCCGACCCGGTTCTCCCACTTGGTGGACAGCACGATGGTGGTACGCGTCCGCGAGACGCCCTTCGTGCCGCTGAGCCGCCGGATGATCTTCTCCAGGCCGTCCACGTCCGCCGCCCGCACCTTGAGCATGTACGAGTCGTCGCCGGCGATGAACCAGCAGTCCTCGATCTCCGAGAGGTCCTTCAGTCGCTGCGCCACGTCCTCGTGGTCGGTGGCGTCCGAGAGGGAGATGCCGATCAGGGCGGTGACACCGAGGCCGAGCGAGGCGGCGTCGACGGTGGCCCGGTAGCCGGTGATGACCCCGGCCGCCTCCAGCCGGTTGATGCGGTCGGTGACACTGGGTCCCGACAGTCCGACGAGGCGTCCCAGCTCCGCGTAGGAGGCCCGGCCGTTCTCCCTCAGGGCCTGGATGAGCTGCCTGTCCACCGCGTCCATTGCGATCGAAGCCTTCCGCTGAAGTTGTCGTTGAGTCCGATGAGGTTCGGGTGCCGCTCAGCCGTCGGGGTGCGCACCGCCGCCGAGTTCACCCTGCCAACGGCGGTAGAGCCGGTGCGGCACCCCCGCCGCGTCGAGTACGCGCCCGGCGACGAAGTCCACCAGGTCCTGGATGTGCGTCGCGCCCGCGTAGAAGGCGGGCGAGGCGGGCACGACCGTCGCGCCGGCGTCGTCGAGGGTGACCAGGTGCCGCAGGGTCTGGCCGTTCAGCGGGGTCTCGCGCACGGCCACGATCAGCTTGCGTCCCTCTTTGAGGGTCACGCTCGCCGCCCGCTGCAACAGGTCCTTCGACAGGCCGAGCGCGACCCCGGCCACGCTCGCCGTCGAGGCGGGCACGATGAGCATGCCCTTGGTCGGGTACGACCCCGAGGACGGCCCGGCGGCCAGGTCGCCAGCGTTCCAGTGGCGTACGGCACCGATGTCGACGGCGAAGGTGTCCGGCTTGCCGTCGGCTCCCCGGGACAGCCATTCCCGCAGGTCGGCCTGCCAGTGGGCGTCCCGGAAGGAGATCCCGGTCTCGTCCAGCAAGGTCAGCCGGGAGGCCCGGGACACCACGAGATCGACGCTCTCCCCGGCGTCCAGAAGAGCCCGCAGCACAGCAGCGGCATACGGGGTGCCGGAGGCCCCGGACACCCCTACGATCCAAGGCGTACGCGGCATCTCGCCTGGCTTGACTGGGTTCACAACACCGAGCCTATCCGGCGTCGCGGAAGGGAACCGGCCAAGGGGGGCGGGCCGTTGCACGGAAAGGACGAGCGAGCGCTGGAGGCCGCCATGTCAGACACCGGAGCCGGGTGGTCGACGAGCGACCGTGCGCCCGCCGCGATCAAGCTGATGCTGGCCTGGGTGGCGCTGCTGTGGCTGCTGGAAGTGGTGGACGTGGCGACCGGCCACGCGCTGGACGGCTTCGGTGTCACCCCGCGTGAGCCGTCCGAGCTGGCCGACGTCGTGCCCTCGGCCTTCATCCACTTCGGCTTCGCCCACCTGGCCGCGAACACCGTGCCGCTACTGGTGCTCGGCTTCCTCGCCGCGCTCACGGGCCTGCGCCGGTTCCTGCTGGTGTGCGCGCTGATCGTCGTCGTGGACGGCCTGGGTGTCTGGCTCGTCGCCCCGGACCGCACCAACACCGCGGGCGCCTCCGGCCTGATCTTCGGCCTGTTCGGCTTCCTCCTGGTCAGCGGCTTCGTCGAGCGGCGTCCCTGGGGCGTCCTGGCCGGCGTGCTGATCGCCGCGGTCTGGGGCGGCTCCATCCTCGCGGGCCTCGCCCCGACCCAGACGGGCGTCAGCTGGCAGGGCCATCTGATAGGCCTGCTCGCGGGAGTGGCGGCGGCGTTCCTGTTCCGCCGCCGCCCGCGACAGGGGCGAGCGCCCCTCGCACCGTGATCAGACGGTCAGACCCCGCACCAGCAGGTCCAGCAGCGCGCACCCGAACAGGGCGATCCCGATGAAGCCGTTGACGCTGAAGAACGCACGGTTGACGCGGGACAGATCGTGGGGCCGGACGATGGAGTGCTCGTACACGAACGCTCCGGCCACGATCAGCAGGCCGAGCCAGAAGAACGCGCCGGCGCCGGTGGCGAGGGCGTACCAGACGAACAGGGCCGTCGTCAGCGCGTGACAGACCCGGGCACCCCAGATCGCCGACGGGATGCCGAAGCGGGCGGGGACGGACATGACGCCGATCTCGCGGTCGGTCTCCACGTCCTGGCAGGCGTAGATCAGGTCGAAGCCGCCGATCCAGATGCCCACGGCCAGACCGAGGATCACCGCGTCCCAGGACCACTCCCCCGAGATCGCCAGCCAGCCGCCGACCGGGCCCATGGCCTGGGCGAGGCCGAGGATGGCCTGCGGGAAGTTCGTGAACCGCTTGCCGTACGGGTAGACCACCATCGGGATCACCGCGATGGGGGCCAGCGCCAGGCACAGCGGGTTGAGCAGGGCCGC
Source organism: Streptomyces sp. NPDC096046 (assembly GCF_040303285.1). NCBI lineage: Bacteria > Bacillati > Actinomycetota > Actinomycetes > Kitasatosporales > Streptomycetaceae > Streptomyces > Streptomyces sp. NPDC096046. The sequence continues at coordinate 98,655 of NZ_JBEOSZ010000014.1, forward strand.
CGCGCCGAGGAACACGGCCAGGGCGATCAGCGCACCCACCCAGGCGTGCTTCACCGACATCGCGCCCGTCACCAGCTCGCGCTGCGCCGTACGCGGGTTACGGGCGTCGATCTCCCGGTCGATGATCCGGTTGACCGCCATCGCGAAGGTGCGCAGACCGACCATGGCGATCGTGACCAGCAGCAGCCGGCCCCAGTGGACGTTCCTGTCCCACTGGTACATCGCCGTGAGCGCGGCGATGTAGGCGAAGGGCAGCGCGAAGACCGAGTGCTCGATCATCACCAGCCGCAGGAACGCCTTGGTGCGTCCCGGCTGGGGGATCGCGGCGGAAGCGGAGGTCACAGCCCGTACTCCTTCCAGCGGCGGTCCACCTTCGCCGCGGTCTCCGGGTCCGACTCCACCATGTCGGGCCAGCCGCCGTCGCGCGTGTAGCCCTCCTCGGGCCACTTCCTCGTCGCGTCGATACCGGCCTTGCCACCCCAGAACTGCTGGTAGGAGGCGTGGTCGAGGTGGTCGACCGGGCCCTCGACGATCGACAGGTCCCGGGCGTAGTCCGTGTTGCCCAGCGCCCGCCAGGCGACCTCGTGCAGGTCGTGCACGTCGCAGTCCGAGTCGACGACCACGATCAGCTTGGTCAGCGACATCATGTGCGCGCCCCAGACGGCGTGCATCACCTTCTGCGCGTGCTTCGGGTACTTCTTGTCGATCGAGACGATCGCGCAGTTGTGGAAGCCGCCCGCCTCCGGCAGGTGGTAGTCCACGATGTCCGGCACGATGATCTTCAGCAGCGGCAGGAAGAAGCGTTCCGTCGCCCGGCCCAGGGGCCCGTCCTCCGTCGGGGGCCTGCCCACGACGATCGACTGGAGCAGGGGCCGCTTCCGCATCGTGACGCAGTCGATCTTCAGCGCGGGGAAGGGCTCCTGCGGCGTGTAGAAGCCGGTGTGGTCGCCGAAGGGACCCTCGGGCAGCATCTCGCCCGGCTCCAGCCAGCCCTCGATCACGACCTCGGCCTGCGCCGGCACCTGGAGCGGCACGGTCTTGCAGTCGACCATCTCGATCCGCTTGCCCGCGAGGAACCCGGCGAACAGGTACTCGTCGATGTCCCCGGGCAGCGGCGCGGTGGAGGCGTACGTCACGGCGGGCGGGCAACCGAAGGCGATCGCGACGGGCAGCCGCTCTCCCCGGCGCGCGGCCACCTGGTAGTGGTTCCGGCTGTCCTTGTGGATCTGCCAGTGCATGCCGATGGTGCGCTGGTCGTGCCGCTGGAGCCGGTAGAGGCCCAGGTTGCGCACGCCGCTCTCCGGGTCCTTGGTGTGGGTGAGCCCCAGGTTGAAGAACGACCCGCCGTCCTTCGGCCAGGTGAACAGGGCGGGGAGCCGGTCCAGGTCCACGTCGTCCCCGGTCAGGACGATCTCCTGCACGGGGCCGTCCTTCACCTTCTTCGGCGGCACGTGCGTCATCGCGCCGAGCTTGCCGAAGGCCTCCCGCACACCGACGAACCCGTGCGGCAGCTCGGGCTTCAGCAGCCCGCCGATCCGCTCGGAGATCTCGGCGTACGACTTCAGGCCCAGGGCCTTCAGCAACCGCCGGTCCGTGCCGAACACGTTCATCGCGAGCGGCATGCTCGAACCGCGCACGTTCTCGAAGAGCAGTGCCGGGCCGCCCGCCTTCTGCACCCGGTCGACGATCTCCCCGACTTCCAGGTACGGGTCCACCTCGGCCTTGATGCGCTTGAGGTCGCCCTCGCGCTCCAGCGCCCTGAGCAGGGAGCGAAGATCGTCGTAAGCCATGGGGTCCAGTATCCCCGAGCCGCTACTCTGGCCTGGAACCGCCCACCGCTTTCGCTGAGAGGCCGCATGCTTCGGGTACTGATGTTCCTCGTGCCGCTGGCGCTGAGCGTGTACGCGTTCATCGACTGCATCAGCACCAAAGACGACGAGATCCGCCACATGCCCAAGCCGCTGTGGGCGATCCTCGTGCTGTTGTTCCCGCTCGTCGGGTCGATCTCCTGGCTGATCGCCGGCAAGAAGCGGGTGCCCGCGGCGGAGCGTCCGCGGCAGTGGGTCGCGCCCGACGACAATCCCGACTTCCTGAAGTCGCTCGACGAGGACCAGAGGAAGGACGACGACCCCAGGCGCGAGGAGTCCTGACCCGGCCGGTTCCCCACCGGGCCCGTGAAACCACTTGCCCTCGGCACACGCCGTCGTCAATGGTGTTCACGCAGTCACCGCTGCCACACCACACGCGTCGGCACTCAGGGCACTCAGGGGGACCACATGGAGACACAGCAGCCACCGGGCCAGTACGACGTGCCACCCCCGCCCGCCGCGCCGCCCCGGTCGGTGACCGACGTGGAACTGCGGGTCGGCAAAGGGCTGTTATGGGTCGGCGGAGCGGCCTACCCGCTGCGCAACATCGCCCGGGTGTACACCTTCACCCTCCACCCCAAGCGCAAGGAGGCGGTCATCCGCTTCCTCGCCCGCACCGGGATCATCCTGGCCGCGGCGGTCGGCCTGTCGATCATCGCCGGTCTGACCGTCCTCGCGGACGAGTCCACGGCCGGCGGGCTCCTCGTCTTCGTGTGGCTCGTCGCGGGCGCGGCGCTCGTCTTCTCCTTCGTCGACATGCTCTCCGTACTCACGGCACAGTCGCACTACGTGCTCGCCGTCGAGACGGCCGGCCCGTCGACAGCGATGGTGACCAGCGGCAACCCGCAGCACCTGGACCAGCTCGTGGGCTACGTCGCCGGTGCCCTGGAGAACCCGGACACCGAGTTCCGGGTGACCGTGGAGCGGCTCACGATCAGCTCGCCCACGAACTACTACTTCGGCGACAACGTCAACATGTACGGCGGCAGCGGGAACGTGGGGATCGCGGCATGAACGGCAACAACTACTACTACGGCGACAACGTCTCGATGCATGGCGGCAGCGGCAACACGGGCATCGTGAAGAACGGGGCCACGGGCGACGCGGACCCCGCCCTGCGGCTGGCCCTCGCCGAACTGATCCGTGAGGTAGGCGAGTTGCGCGACCGGTTGCCGCAGCCGAGCGCGCAGCTCATCGACGAGTCCCTGCCGGTGCTGGCCGCGGAAGCGGCGCCGCCGGCCGAGCGGCACCGTGCGCTGCTGGCCGTCGCCGCGATCGCCGCGGCCGTCGGGGCGGTGGGGCAGCCGGTGGCGGAGGCCGCGAACCGGATCCTGCAGATGGTGAGCGGACAGTAGTTCAGCGTACGGAGCCGACGAACGCCGCCCAGGCGGACCGGGTGACGACCAGGACCGGTCCGTCAAGGTTCTTGCTGTCGCGCACGGGGACGGTTTCGGGGAAACCTGGGGCTATTTCTATGCAGTTGCCGCCGTTGGCGTCGCTGTAGCTGCTCTTGATCCACGTAACCGCGCTGAGTTCGGGCTCGGTCATGATGCTCGTACCTCTCCATCACGTCGCTGATCAGAGCGGCGGACTCGGGGGCTGACAGAGCGTCCGCCCTGAGCACATCATAAGTGCGGCTATGCCGCGCGAAGAGGGCCGGATCGTCGTTGAAATGACCGCGATCGAGCGATTCCGAGTAGACCCACTCATGCCCATCGGGCAGCTTGATCAGCGACATGGATCCACTGGGTCGGAACAGGCCGAGGCGCGCGGCGGGGGCGACCTGGATCCGGATGTTGGGCCGCCGTGCGACATCGAGCAAGTGAGCGCACTGGTCCCGCATCACGGCAGGGCTGCCGATCATGTTGCGCAGGCAGCTCTCGTCGAGGACGACGATGTACAGCGGGCCGCCGTCAGCCAAGAAGCGCTGCTGGCGACTCAGTCGCGCCCGCACTCGCTCTTCCAGCTCCTCGCCCCTCACGAGCAGAGAGAACAGCGACTGCGCGTAGTCCGCAGTCTGCAACAAACCCGGGATCACCCGCTCCTGATACTCCCGAAGGGCGACCGCCTCCTCATCCATCTCCGCCCGCCGCCGGAACCAGTCCGGATGCTCCACCTGCGGGTACCAGTCGATCCGGCCCCACAGCCGGAGCAACACCCCGCCCGTGCCGAGGAGTTCGTCGCAGGTCTTGGCGAACGTGTCCTGCGGCACCCTCGTGCCCGCCTCCACCCGCGCCACATGCGAGCGGTCGCACGGGATCTGCCGTGCCAGGCCCTCCTGCGTCAGCAGGGCCGCCTCGCGGAAGTGCCGCAGCACCTCCCCGAACACGGCCGCCGTGCTCGCCCCCGACTCCGCCCCGCCGTTCCGTCGGCTCACGGCTTCCCCCCTCCGTGACAGTGCACCGGTGTCACACGCAAAGCATTGATCCGGACTGTTCCCCTGCGCAACGCTCGATACACCCAGAGTGATGGAGGTGCACGGAATGGAACCGGGAACGCTCGTCTACGACCCTCGAACGGACAGGGTCGGCGAGTACCAGGACAGGACCGGCCCGTATGTGTTGCTGCGCCCGGTCGGCGGTGGCCGGGAGTGGCAGGCGGACCCGGCGAGGATCCGGCCGGCGACCCTGGACGAGCGGCTCAGCGCGGGAGTGCGGGCGGTCAACGACCGTTCCAGGGAGGTGCTGTCGGCTGATCCGAACCGGCCTCCGCTGCCGGTACGAGGGTGCGCGGCATGTGAGGAGCTGGCCGCCCGGAGGGACACCGCGCGGGCCGCGTTCGACGGAAGTGCCGTGACGGACGCGAACGTCCTGCTGCGCAAGCACCAACGCGAAGAGCACGGTGGGGAGTCGACCGTACGCAGGATCTTCCGGTACGTGCCGTACACGATCGTCCAGGACCCGTCCGCCCTGCCCGAGTACGAGGCACACTGCGTCTCGGGCGAGGACGCGGACTGCGGAGCCGGTTCCGGGCTCCGTTCGGCACCGGCCGAGGTCGAGGAGTGGCAGCGCAGGCACACCCAGGAGACCCGGCACCTGCGCTACCGCCGCTGCTTCGCCGACTACGCGGTGCTGGAGAGGCGCGCCTGAAGGCCCGGACGGGTGTCAGGCGCGCGGTGCGGGAGACGGCAATGGCGATCACCTTGCTGCGGGTCAGCCATGGACCCCCGCCGCGTAGAGGACTCCGCCGATCGCCAGGGCGCCGCCCGCCGGTCTGAGAATGCCCCGGCTGTAGGTGTCACAGGCTCTTCCAGCACCCGGCCCTCCTGTCCGCTTCGCGAACAAGGGTTGGGACGCGACCGACGTGACTCTCCGGCCTTGCGCAGAAAGCCCGCGTGCAGATGACCTCGAACAGCGCCGCCGACACCTCCGCCAGCCCGGGGACGAGCTCCTCAGGGCTTTCATTTCTCTGTCACTGCCCTGACGGATCGCAACAGAGAAATGTGACCCACGGAAGACAGTCGTTCTTGGTCAGGCAGAGGCCCGGGTCCAAGCAGTGTCAGCCAGTGGAAAGGCCCGGGGACCTAGGGTCGCTGCCTCAAGCGGTCGACGATCGCCCACTCCACCGTGTGCGACAGCTGGATGTACGTCCTGCCGGAAGCCGTAGACCCCTCACTGCGGAAGCCCAGGAATGCATAGGATTCCGCATCGAAGATGAGGTAGCTGCCCTTCTGGGACCCCTGCCCGGTGTAAGCGATCCCCACTCCCGTGCGCCCGGCAGAGTCCTTCACGCCCGGAATCGCCTTGACTCCGGGCACCAGGGCCAGTGCCTCGTACGCTGCGGGACGCATCCCCGGGGGCAGCACCGGCTGCTTCAGGAGCTCGCCGAGCAGGAAGTAGGCGCGGAACCAGTCGAAGCCGGAGAGGTCGCCGATCGACCGGTCGGTCGTGCCGCGGGCGGAGATGATGGCCGGAACGAGCTTCTCCGGATCGGTCGGGAGCTTCTTGAGCTTGTTCCACTCCCGGGGAGGCCACACGAAGCTGCCGTCCTTCATGGGCTCCTCCCAGATCACGTTGCCGCGCTCCATGGTCAGGGAGCGCTTGGAGCCGTCCACCGAGTCCCAGTTCACGTCCACAAAGGTCTTGACCTTGCCGGTCTTCCGGTCCGTCTCCTTGATGATCCGCTTCGAGTAGATGAACTGGTCGCCGCGCGGCGCTACGGGCGTCTCCTGACTGCCCGCGTACGCCGCCGCCCCGTTCAGCACCTTCGCAGCGGCGGCGTTGCGCATCTGCGGGGCGACCGTGCCCGCGCGGTCCGGGCCTTCGCCCTCGGTGGTGATCAGCACCGCCGCCCCCGTGATCGCCATGGCGACCACCCCGGCCGTCGCAAGGCGCAGCGCGCGGCGGCGGCTGGGTCCGGTGTCGGGGTGCCGCTCCGTGCGCGTGATCGTGTTGAGCAGTCGGTGCCGGGCCTGTGCCCGGGCCGGTTCGGTGAGCGGGGACGCGTCGGCGTCCCAGTCCCGCAGGAGTTCGAGTTCGTCAGTCACGGCCGGATGCCTCTCGCAGTGTCGTCGGATCGGATCCGCCCAACGCTTCGCGTAGCTTGCTGCGGGCCCGGTGCAGTCGTGATCTGACCGTGCCGATGGGGACACCGAGGGCCTGGGCCACCTCCTCGTAGCCGAGACCGCCCCACGCCACCAGCAGCACCACGTCCCGGTGCCGCGCGGGCAGTGCGGCCAGTGCCGCCGCCAGCTCCCGGCGTACGGCCCGTGCCCCCACCCGGGCCGCAGCCCGGTCGGCCAGCGGCTCCTCGTGGTCGGCGGGAGCCGGGATGCGGGCCAGGGCCTTGAACCGGCGGGCCTCGGCCCGCCGGTGCCGGCCGACCAGGTTGGTCGCTATGCCGAACAGCCAGGGCCGGGCCCCGTCACCCGTGGCCCGCGCGGGGTCGTACCGGTGCCGCTGCTGGAAAGCAGTGGTGAAGGTCTCCGCCATGAGGTCGTCGGCCGGCTCGCCGCCGAGCCTACGGGCCAGATATCGGTGTACCGCATCCGCGTGCCGGTCGAAGAGCACGGCGAATGCCTCGGGCTCATCCCGGGACCGCACGATGACCGAGGCATCGCTGTCCACCCCCGTGCGGACGCCTGGCTCGACGGTCATCGGGGCTCCTCTCGTTCTGGGAAACGCTTCGAAGGCTTGGGCTTTCACCTCTCCTTCGCCCGTCGCCCGCGACGAGTTCCCTCGGGCCCCTGGCCGCTGGTCCCTGGTGTCCTGCTCCAGAGATCCGTCGGCAGAAGTGAGCGAGCGACTCGATGATCTCATCGGCGGTCTTGGGCCAGGCTGGGAGCGACTGCTGAACTCCCCTTCGCCCCGGTCATCCGGTAGCACGACCTGCCCCGGTCGGTCATGGACTTCAAAGTGCCCCGGGTTGCCGCTCGAGGCCCATGTCCAGCGTCAGAACAGTTGGCGCCGGAGCCGATTCAGATCCCGGGTACCCCCTGCCCCACCAGCCGCCCTCCGCCCACCCCGCCTTCCGGCCCGAGGTCGATCAGCCAGTCGGAGGCGTGGACGACGTCCAGGTTGTGCTCGACGGTGACGACCGAGTGCCCGGCGTCGACCAGGCGCTGGAGGACGTCGAGAAGGCGGGCGGTGTCCGCGGGGTGCAGGCCGGTCGTCGGTTCGTCGAGCAGGTACAGGGCGTGTCCGGTGGTCCGCCGTCCCAGCTCCCGGGCGAGTTTCAGGCGCTGGGCCTCGCCACCGGAGAGAGTGGTGGCGGGCTGGCCGAGAGGGAGGTAGCCGAGGCCGACGTCGGCCATCCGTCGCAGCCGGGCGGCCACCGGCGGGACGTCCTTGAACACCGTCACGGCCTCGTCCACCGTCGCTCGGAGCACCTCGGCGATGTCGTGGCCCTCGTGCCGGACCGACAGCACCTCCGGCCGGAAGCGGCGGCCCTTGCACGCCGGGCAGCGCACCTCCACCGCCGGGAGGAAGTGCATCGGGACGGTGAGCACGCCCGCTCCCTCGCAGCGTTCGCAGCGTCCGCCGGGCACGTTGAAGGAGAAGTGACCCGCGCTCAGGCGGCCTCGGCTGCGGGCGGCGAAGACCTCCCGGATCGGGGTGAAGACGTCCGAGTAGGTCGCCGCGTTGGAGCGCGGCATACGGCTGATCGGCTCCTGGTCGATGAGGACGACCTTGGACAGGTGCTCCCAGCCGTCGACGCCGTCGTGCTCGGCGGGCGGTTCCCCGGCACCGTGGAAGTGGCGCCGGGCGGCCCGGCCGAGGATGTCCAGCAGCAGTGTGGACTTGCCCGAGCCCGACGGGCCCGTGACCGTCACCAGGCGGCGCAGCGGAACGCGTACGGTCAGGTTCTTGAGGTTGTGGGCACGGGCCCCTCGGATCACGACGGCCGTCGCGCTGTCCCCGCGTCCCCGGGACGGCGGAACCGACAGCAGGCCGGACAGATACGCGCCGGTCACCGAGCCCTCGGTCCGGGCGACCTCCCGCGGTGTGCCCTCGGCGACGATCCGCCCGCCGTCCCGGCCCGCCCCCGGCCCGACGTCCACCAGGTGGTCGGCGGCCTTCAGGACGTCCAGGTCGTGCTCGATGACCAGCACCGTGTTGCCCAGGTCGCGGAGCCTGCGCAGGACCCGTACCAGCCGTTCGGTGTCGGAGGGGTGCAGACCGATCGTCGGCTCGTCGAGGACGTAGAGGACTCCGGTGAGGCCCGAGCCGAGCAGGGCGGCCAGCCGCAGCCGCTGGGTCTCCCCCGCCGACAGGCTCGGTGTGGACTGGTCGAGGGTGAGGTATCCGACGCCGACGTCGACGAGCCGTCCGACGCGTTCCTCCAGATCCGCGACGATCGGCTCGACGAACAGCCACTCGTCCGGTGTGACCCGGTCCCGCAACCCGCCCAGCCACGCGGCCAGTCGGTCGAGCGGGAGCCGGGCCGCCTCGACGATGCCGAGCCCGTGCACGGTCACCGCCCGGCTCTCCGCCCGCAGCCGGGTTCCGCCGCACTCGCCGCAGGGCTGCTTCACCAGGCCCTGCTGCTCGGCCCGTTCGCGGTACTCGGCGTCGTCGGCGCGCTCGCCGTAGCGGCGCAGCAGGGACGTCGCCACCCCTTCGAAACGGCCCGCCGCCACGGTCGCCGGCGGGTCGGTGCCGGGGAAGTGCCGCCGGAACTCGGGGCTTTCGACGCCGTGCAGGAGCAGATCCCGCTGTCTGTCGTCGAGTTCGCCCAGCGGCGCTTCCGCGTCGAAGGTGAAGCCGTAGTGGCCGGCGGCGGCCCGCAGTACGGGCAGGCTCCAGTCGGTGTACTTCGCGTTCCAGCCCCGCACGGCCCCCTGGGCCACCGACTTCGCGTCGTCGACCAGGCGTCGTACGTCGGGCCGGATCACCTCGCCCAGGCCGGTGCAGGCCGGGCAGGCTCCGGCGGGCTTGTTGAAGGAGAAGGAGCCCATGACCAGGCCGGGCACGGGGGTGCCGCAGTGCGGGCAGGGCCGCTGCCCGGCCTCGGCGTCCTCGTCGGCTTCGTCGGCCTCGGTGTCGTCGGTGTACGGCGGCGGGACGTCCTTGCCGCAGCCGGGGCAGGGCCGGACCCCGATCCGCGACCACAGCAGCCGCAGGTAGGTGAAGACCTCGGTGACCGTGCCGACCGTGGAGCGCGGGCTGCGGTTGGTGAGGTGCTGGTCGACGCTGATGGACGGGGACAGGCCGGTGATCGAGTCGACGGCGGGCTTGCTGACGAAGCCGGTGACCATGCCCAGCGACTCCAGGTACTGCCGCTGGCCCTCCCGGTGGAGGGTGTCGAACGCGAGGGTGGACTTGCCGGAGCCGGACAGGCCGGTCAGCACGACCAGCTTGTTCTTCGGCAGGGAGAGGGAGACGTTCTTGAGGTTGTTCAGGCGGGCGCCGGTGACGCGGATGCAGTCGTCCATTCCTTCAAGTCTTCCATTGAAGTGCGGTGTTGAGACTTGAGAGCTCCCTTCGGCCGGGTTGCTGCCGTAACCTTCAAATCGATGACGAACGACCGCCGTCTGCGACCCGTCGACCTGGCCCGGCTGGCCGGTGTCTCGACGCAGCAGATCCGCAACTACGAGGACGCCGGGGTGCTCCCGCCGGCCGCGCGCACCGCGTCCGGCTACCGTGTCTTCGGGGAGATGCATCGCGGCGCGCTGCTGGCGTACCGGACGCTGATGCGGGGGTACGGGCCGGTGACGGCGACGGCGATCATGCGGGCCCTGCACGAGGGGGATGTCCCGGGCGCGCTCGCGCTGGTCGACGCCGCGCATGCCGCTCTGCACGAGGAGCGGGTGTCGCTGCGGGCGGCGAGCGAGGCACTGGAGCTGCTGGCGGCGGAGCCGCCCGCCCCCCTGCCGCGCTCGGGCGGCCTGCGCATCGGCGAGGTGGCCGTGCTGCTGGGCGTACGGACGTCGGCGCTGCGCGTGTGGGAGGGGGCCGGGCTGCTCTCGCCGGGGCGCGAACGCGGCACGGGCTACCGGGTGTACCAGCCCGCCGACGTGCGCGACGCCCGGCTCGTGCACACCCTGCGCCGCAGCCACTACCTCTTCGACCAGATCAGGCCGGTGCTGGATGGGCTGCGGCGGGAGGGCAGCAGCGCGGCGCTGCGGGCGGCCGTCGCGGCCCGCGGCCAGGCGCTGACGGCCCGCACCAGGGCCATGATCGAGGGCGCGGGCGCCCTGCACGCCTACCTCGACCGGTGCACCGCGGCCGGGACGACGAATGGCTCAACAACGGCTGGTCCCCGGTTGCACACGTGAGGACGGTCGTTACTCGGCGTTCGGATTGTCAATCATGTACAGGACACCCGCGGCCAGTCGTTCGAGGCAGCCCGCCTGCGCCTCGGCGTTCCACTGATCCGCCATGAATTGCCGCTGCGCGTATCCGGCGCCGCCCGGCCAGCCCTGCGGATAGTGATCCTCACCCATGAGTCCGCTCAGCCCTTGGGCGGTGACACGGTCGATCCGTTCTCCGGTGCGGAGATCACGACCGTCGTTGGCGCCAGGCTGGAAGGCGTAGTCACGGAAGTCGTTCTTGCTGCCGAAGGACTCGTATCGCGCGCTCACTCCGATGGTCACGGCGCCCGAATGGTCGAGCAGCAAGGTCGGATATCCGGTCCATTCCCCCGCCTTGTCGCCGTACGCATAGTGCGCTCCCCATGTCGCGCTACGCCCGATGTTGGTGTAACGCCGCTTGTTCGGCTCCAGCCACCACCACTTCCACGCTCGCATGGTGGGAACCTCCGGGGCGGGAGGAGCCGTCCAGAAAGCTCGGGCGATGCGTGAGGAAGGCGGAGTGGGAGCGGGCGGAGCCTGTTCCAGCGGGACGGAGCGCATCGGTACCCCGGCGGCGTGCAACCGTGCAGCGCTCGCGCGTGCCAAGGCGTGGAAGCGCTCGGTGAACTCGGCCTGTGTGGCCTCCTCGGCGCGTGCCGACTCCTCGCGTTCGCGGACGAAGTCGTTCTGCTCCTCCCGCAGTTGTTCGGCGGACGCGAAGAAGTCCTCGGAGTCGGTCACGGGCGCTCCTTCCGGGGGGAGGATGAGGCAGTGCCTTCCTCCCAGACGGGGTGTTCATCGGAGTCGAGCCAGGCTTGCAGGGAATCCCACCAGATGGCGACCGGCGCCTGGGGAGAGGCTGGCTCCTCGGCGCTGCCGATCGCGTGGACGTTGTAGCCGACGAGGTAGAGCGCCACCACCACGGCGACCGCCCGCACGGAGACGGTGGAGCAGGAACGCATGACGCGGCCCAGCCACCGGCCGGCCTTGACCGTCCAGTCCGCGACGTTCTCCACCCACTCGCCGTACAGCCGTAGCGGCAGGGGGATGCCTTTGCCCTGGCTGAGGAAGAACAGCGTGCAAGCGTACTCCGGGGCGAGCAGCGCCGATCCGAGCAGCCGGGACACCTTCTGGCCCGTCCAGTCGGCCGTGCCGTTCAGTCGCGCCACGACCAGGCGCAGTGCAGCCCAGATCACCAGGACCGAGGCAACGGTCAGCAGCGGGATGCGGATCGGGTACACGAACCAGGAGAAGCCCTCGCCCCAGACTTCCACGACGAGGTCGAATATCTCGATCATCGAACGCGCGGTCCCGTCACTCGTCGTCGTTGCGGGACGGGTCGCCGCCCCTGCCCGCGTCGTCCTTCACGGAAGCCTCGTTGGCAGCACCGTCCCGGTTGCGCGCTCGTTTGTCCCGGCGCCGGGGGCGGCCTTCCTGAAGTTGCCGCGGCACGTTCACCGATCCGGCCGAGGGCAGTTGGGTGGTCGCGGTCGTACCCGGCAATGTGCTGCGGATCTGCACGAGCAGTTCGCTGATCGCGTGCGCGCGTTCGTGTTCCTCGCTTCCCTCCGCCCCGGTGACGGCCTTGGCCATTTCCAGGTGGGCGAGCAGCGCGAAGCGCTTGTCCTCTCGCATGTCGCGGAGGAAGTCCATGACGGCGTCGGGGTTCTGGATCATCGCCTGGGCCATGAGACCGAACTCGCCCTCGCTGAGGACCTTGAGCGCCTGACCGCGCTGCATGTCGGTCAGCGCTCCCGTACGGGTGATGCCGATGGCCTCCGCGTCGGGGCGGAGGCCACAACTGACCTCCAAGATCTCCAGCAGGCCGTCGCCGCTCTGCCCGGCGAACTCCTCCCAGGAGATACGGGACTCCAGCTCACCGACCGCGTCCAGCCCGTAGTCCCGCGCGGCCTTCCTCAGCGGCGGCACGATGCGGCGCTTGAGCATGCCTTGCACGTCGAACGGTGCCTGATTCGCGGCGAGCCGGGCGTCGGACACGCGCCAGTCGACCTCGATCGAGCCGTGGAAGCACAGCCCTTTGTCGGCGCTGTCGAGCGTGACCTCGAAGGTGGTGGTGTGCTCCCTCAAGTCCACGATCCAGTACCGGCTCTTGGGCCGGAACCAGCCGATGCCCGAGGTAGGGACCTCACCCTTGGGCATCGGGTGGAGTTCGGCGCCGAGCAGGACCACAGCACACTCGCCTGCCCCGGGGCGGGCCCGGTCCTCGATGTCGCGGGGACGGGTGACTGGGTAAGGCCCCCGTACGGGTCCGTCGGTGATGGCCACACTGGGCTCCTGTCATTCCGTGGTGTACCGCTCAGCGCAGCGCGTCCAGCTCCGCGAGGGCCAGTTGGGCGGTGTAGGAAGGGGCGGACGGCTCGTGGGCGAGCCGCCGCAGGTGATGATCGAGGCGACGGAAGTCGCTCTCGTCCACGATCAATTCATCGAGAAGGTCGAGCAGTGCCTCGCGGAACTCGCCGTACCGGTCGGCCTGCCGGATCCAGGAGCCCAGCTCGACCAGCGCCTCCCTGCGCGTCATCTGGTGTGCGAGGGCTGCCCGCCACAGGTCGATCACGTCCTCGTCGATCTCCGCCGTGTCCCGGCGTGTCTCCTCGTCGGCTTCGTTCGTGAGTCCGCACCGCTCGAAAAGCCACAGGACCGACGGCCACTTGACGGCGTCCGGCCGCTCGTCCGCGCCGTGCAGCCGGCAGATCCGCAGAAAGGCGCCGAGGAGCTGACCGCGTGCGGGATCCTTCGCGTCGGCCAGCCAGGTGCCCATCGCCTCCAGCACGAGCGAGGACAGGCCGCTGGTGAACACGGCGGACAGCCCGACCCGGATTGCCCAGGCCACTCCGGTGTCCCGGGTGTCCAGGAGGCGGCCGAGCCCCTGGGTGGCAGCGACCGGGTGGACCGGGCTCACCGCCAGGCCCCAGGCGAGTGCCGCGGTCATCCGGCGGTACCGGTTCGGGGCCGCGCTCCAGGATTCCACCAGGCCGAGCGCGTGTGCGGCGACGGCCGGATGGCCGACGGCCACGGACAGCGCGATCGCCGCCGCGGCCCGCTCACGGTGATCGGGCGACAAGGACCAGGGCTGCAGCACCTCCTCCGCGATCTCCGCGAAGCTGAGGAGGGACAGGCGCCCCACGCAGACCGCGGCCCGGCGACGGACCGCCGCATCCGAGTCGTGCACGAGGCCGGAGAGCCACACCAGGATCTCGGACCCGTCGTAGTCCGTCCACATGACGTCGATCAGCTCCGACGCCAGGCCCCGCGCCGAGAAGTCCACGATCTCGGCCGGGCTGCTGCCGTAGCGGGTGTACACCGTCCCCGTGTACGTGACGGCTCGCACCGCGTCGAGCCGCTGGCTTCGGGTGACCTCGAGAAACGGGCGCGGCCTGGCGCCCTCGTGGGCCATCGCCCGATGCACGACGTCGGCCAGCCGATGCGCCAGACGGTTGACCGTCGCGTAGGGAAAACCGCCGAAGAACGCCACGGCGAGCGCCAGTTCCCGCGGCAGCTCGTCATCCTTCAGCAGGTCCACAGCGTCCTGCCTGATCCGTACGGCGACCTGGGCCATGCACGCGGAGACGGTGACAGAACCGTCGGCCGTCCGTGCCAGCTCACGCGCGGTCTGTGCAATCTCCGTCGGGATCGGCCGGGTGGCGAGCCACTCGATCACCTCCTGGTCACGGAGAAGAACGTCCGCGTGGGCACCCCGGTCCCTTGGCAGCCGGTAGAGCAGATGGTTGCGCAGCAACCTGGCCCCTTCGGGGCGTTCATCCACGGGGACCGTCCACGCCGCCGTGTCCGCCGGTGCAGCGGAGGCGTCGTCGACGGTCAGGACCAGATAGGACCTGCGGTCGGTGAAGACGCGCGACAGCCGAGCCAGCTCGAATCCGGTCAGGGCACGCTCCACGGTTTCCGCACTGGCCGTCAGTACGTACGCACAGCCGGGTTTCACATCACCCGCCACGAGAGCGTCCGGGCCGGTTCCCGGATGCAGAAACCGGCACTGCCCGCCCGGCTGCACGACCGTCATCGCGATGGCGGTGGCGAGGAAGCGGCGACCGCTGTGCCGAGGACCGCGCAGGACAAGCACATGGTGATGACGAAGCGTTCGCTCCGCCGCCTCCGCGCACGACGGTCGGACGTAGACCTGCTCCATCTCCATCTGTTCGGCGCCGGTGAGGCAGTACCAGCTGGGGCGGCGAGCGGTACCGCCGGACATGTTGAGGATGAACTGGTCGCCGCCGACGATCGACTCTGCCTTCACCCTGCGCCGGAAGGTCATCGAGCCGGTGCTGTCGAAGCGGCCCACGTCGCTGTCCAGTTCGGAGCGCAGGCGGTGCATCTCGCCCGGCTCGAAGTGGTCGTCGAGGGAAGCGTCGGTCAGGTCACCGGTGGCACCCGGCTCGCCGCTCGGAGCGTCTTCACTCTCGGACTCGTCGGCGGCCTCCGCCCGCCCGGCAGGGCTCACCGGATGTTCCATTGGTCACCGCTGACCACGTTCTTCGCCTTGACCCGGCCCTGGAACGTGATGCCGCCCCGGCCCGCTTGCTCCGCCTGACCAGGTGAGCCGGTTCCAGTGGTGTCCCTGGGATGCGGTGCCGCCGTCGTCCGCGCGGAGGCCCCGTCGTCCTGCGGGTGACCGCGGAACTCCGGGCTCAGCCAGGCGGTCACCGTCGCTCCGCCCTTGACCGTCAGGCACGCCGGTTCGAAGGCAGCCGGGTCGAGGTCGCCGTGGCCGTGCCGCACGACGCCGTTCCAGATCTCCTCGGATACGGCCAGCACATACGGTGCACCGCTGTCGGCCAACGCTGAGCGCAACTCCTCGGCGTCCAGCATGCCGTGCAGCAGGTTGACGTCCGCGCCGTCCGCGTCGCCGCCGTCCGGAGCGGGGACGAGGTATCCACCATGCGTTACCAGACGCAGGCCGAGTTCGAGAGCCTCCGACGACTGCTTATTGTGGCGTCTCAGCAAACTGGGCAGGGGGCCTGTCAGGGCCTCCACCACCGGCACTGGTGAAACACCCGGAAGGAATTCGTAGCGGCCGCCGTCTCCGCGGCTGCGCAGCACATAGGCGTCCTGGTCCACGCCCTGCTGCCGAAGGGCTGCAGCGACAAGGCCGGTCTGCGCCGTCCGAAGAGCCGGCAGGAGGCTGTCGTCGCGGAACCGCGCCGAGGAACCCCGCACGTCGACGCCGAGCATGACGTGATG
Organism: Streptomyces sp. NPDC096046; assembly: GCF_040303285.1. NCBI lineage: Bacteria > Bacillati > Actinomycetota > Actinomycetes > Kitasatosporales > Streptomycetaceae > Streptomyces > Streptomyces sp. NPDC096046. Next base: position 114,471 of record NZ_JBEOSZ010000014.1, read on the forward strand.
AACGGGTAAAGGCCGGGAAGCTGTCACGCGGCTCGTCCCCCCAAGGTCAAGCGCCACAGTTGCCCCCCCTTGATGCGCCGCGGCCACCCCGTGGCTCGGTCGCACCTCAGGAAAGGATGCCCAGAGGGTAGCCAGGATCACATATATTTCGCCAATGGATCATCAGATCATACCCAAACGGTCACCATCAGCAGCACGAGCAGAGTGCCGCCTGCCGCCACCGCGCAGTGCAACGCCCTGCGGAAGGCGACGAATTTCCGCTCCGCGACAGCGGCCAGGTCGACGGCGTGCTGCCACGCCTCCGCACGCGCCCGCCCGGGTTCGGCGGAAGGCTGTGGAGCGTGGGCCCTGCGCGCGAGCGTCGGCCAGCCGTACCTCGTGGGGGTGCTCGACACCGCCCTGGGCGTCAGCGTGCGCACGATGAACCACCCGGAGGCGGTCAGCGAGATCACCACAAGATGTACGAGAACGAGGGTCAGGAACTCCCGAAACGTGTGCGGCGGTGCCATCGACCGCAAGTCGCCCGCCCGGGTCAGCAGCCCGGCCACCATCACGCCCAGACCCGCCGCGAGCAGACCGGCCTTGGTGTCGGCCGAGACGATCCACGCACTCACCTGATTGATCGCCAGCGTTACATCCGTTCCGGGCTCCCACTCGTCCGCCATCGACGCCCCTCCCCCATCCGGTACGGAATTACCAACTTTATGACCTCAGGGCGACTTTGTACGCACCCAGGGGCGGCGGAGGGCGGCCCTGCGAGAGTGACTCCATGGATCACGCACAAGCACACGCATGGCTCACCCTCGCCCTTGAAGAGGCCCGTTCCGGGCTCTCCGAGGGCGGTATCCCGATCGGCGCAGCGCTGTACGGCGCCGACGGCGCCCTGCTGGGCCGCGGCCGCAACCGCCGCGTCCAGGACGGCGATCCGTCCCTGCACGCGGAGACGGCGGCCTTCCGCGCGGCCGGGCGGCGGCGCTCCTACCGGGGCACGACGATGGTGACGACGCTGTCGCCGTGCTGGTACTGCTCCGGTCTGGTGCGGCAGTTCGGCATCTCCCGGGTGGTGATCGGCGATGCGGCCACCTTCCACGGCGGTCACGACTGGCTCGCCGAACACGGAGTGCGGATCGTGCTGTTGGACGACGCCGAGTGCGCTGGGCTGATGCGCGAGTTCATCGCGGAACACCCTGCGCTCTGGAACGAGGACATCGGCGTCAACTGAGCACACCGGACAGACCCCGGGGCGGGCCCCGCAACGCCGTTCGAGACGCCATCCGTTCCTCTGAAATGTGCCGCCGCGTTCGAGGCGTACTGCCGCCCCTACGGCGGTTTCCTGGTCGGCCTGCTGGCGGCCACCGCTCTCATCGTCCACGAGATCGGTGGCGAGCCGGTCTACCGGACGGTGGTGCCCTTCCACACCCGGGCGAAGTCCGCGTACTCGGACTCGGTGGGCTGGTACGCGGCGGCGCCCCGATCGAGGTGCCGTCGCCGAGGCGCCCGACTTCCCCGCCTTCGCGCGGCTACTCGCGGCGGCTCTCGAGGTACTCCTCGACCACATCGGGATTGCGCCTCATCGCCGCCAGCAACTGGCCGCGCCGATAGCGATTGCGCCCCTCCTCGACGCGCTTCTCCCAACCCTCGCGGCCGTCGGCCAGCCGTTCGGTGATCAGGAACTCGATGACATCCTCGATGCAGGGCCGAAAGCGTCTTCCCCCTACCGGGATGTGGAGCTTGTCCAGGGACCGCTTGTGATCGTTGTTCCTGTTGAGCGCCTCCAGTGCGGGCGACGTGCCGTACACCTGGACGTGCGCACTGGTGTACTTGTCCTTCTCGCGTTCGTAGTCCCAGTGGAGCAGACAGGTCTCCAGAGCCTCATCGGTGAAGATGCCGCAGTAGGACGAATGGACCGTCAAGAAGTCGGCCTCGTCGTCCAGACGGACCTGGAACGAGAGGTTCATCCACGATCGCGGCTTCTTCTGATCGACGCGGAGCGGGAACGCTGTCGGTTGGGTGGGATTGGCGGCGGACAGGCCATGTCCGAGAGTGAAGACAGGACCGACTGCGGAACGTGGACGCAGTACGGCGGCGATCCGCACATGCTGGCACACGGTCCCGTTGAGGGTCTCCTGTAACTCCCTGGCGAACTTGTAGGCCTGTTTCGACAGGTCAGAGGTCAACCGTGCCGCCGATGGACACCCACAGAGCATGTGCCTGCGACGAGGTGAAGTTCCCCTCCCTCGCCTGCTCTTCGAGCTCGGCGTAGGTGAGTCCGAGCTCGTCCAGGGCACGCTGCGCGGCGTCCCGGTAGTCGGCGTCGGACACGACGATGACAATGTCGTCCTCGTGGTCCGAAATCGCCCGCTCGTCAATCGTCACACTCATCGTCTACCCCCCAGATGGTTGTGGCGTGCTGCGTGACGTACACAGCATCGCGTATTCAACCGCTCGCCGACAGTTACATACCCCGGATGGCTGAATCTACTGATCGGCAGGGCTTGTCGTCGCAAACCTGTCCGTAACAGATGACGTGCCACGTCGAGATGACGTTCAGCTGTACACGCCGGTCTGGTTCGGCGGCCCGGCTCACCCGTCACGCGCGGCTCCCGTACACCGAAGGAGAGGTCGATGTACGGGAGGAGGGTTCAGACGCCCGCGTACGAGTGCTTGCCGGAGACGAAGATGTTGACGCCGTAGTAGTTGAACAGCCAGCAGCCGAAGGCGATCAGGGCCAGGTAGGCGGCCTTGCGGCCCTTCCAGCCGGCGGTCGCGCGGGCGTGCAGGTAGCAGGCGTAGGCGACCCAGGTGATGAAGGACCAGGTCTCCTTCGGGTCCCAGCCCCAGTAACGGCCCCAGGCGTCACCGGCCCAGATCGCGCCCGCGATGATCGTGAACGTCCACAGTGGGAAGACGGCCGCGTTGACGCGGTAGGAGAACTTGTCGAGGGAGGCGGAGGAGGGCAGCCGCTCCAGGACGGAGGTCGCGAAGGTGCCGGGCGTGCCGCCGCTCGCGAGCTTGTTCTCGTAGGAGTCCTTGAAGAGGTACAGGATCGTGCCGACCGCGCCCACGTAGAAGACCGCGCCACAGAAGATCGCCGTCGAGACGTGGATGTACAGCCAGTACGAGTGCAGGGCCGGGACCAGCTGGTCGCTGGCGGTGTAGAGGACCGTGACCGCCAGACCCAGGTCGAGCAGGACCGAGGTGATCAGGAACAGGCCGAGCCAGCGCACGTTCTTCTTCAGGGCCAGCAGCCCGAGGTACACGCCGACCGCGACCGTGGAGAACGTGATGTTGAACTCGTACATGTTGCCCCACGGCGCGCGCTCCACCGACAGGGCGCGGGTCAGGACACCGCCGAACTCGATCACGAAGGCGAGCACCGTGAGGGAGATGGCGATCCGGCCGTACAGGTCGCCCTGCTCGTCCCCGCCGTGCGCCCCGGGGCCGTCCGGCACGTCGCGCCGACCGGCGGCGGCCCGCACGGTGACCTTCGGCCGCTCCAGCACGGCGGTGCCGCCGGCCTGGTTCACGGTGACGGCCGGTGCCCGCTCGGCGTCCGCCTTGGTGGTGAGCGCGGCCGCGGTACGGGCGACCTTGCTGCGGCTGCCGAAGAGCCATTCGGCGATGTACGCGAAGAAGGCCAGGGTGTAGACGGCCATCGCGGAGTAGATCAGCACATTGCTGATGCTCGCGAGGTTTTCGTTGGTGGCGGCGGCGAGAGTCACTTCTCAGCCCCTTCGGCAGGTACGGGGGTTGTGGTACCCGGCTCCTGAGCGGTGTCGGGGGAATCTGCGGGGTCGTCGGCGCCGGGCGCGCCCGGTGCCTGGTCGTACAGGACTCCGGCGAGGTCGCCGAGCTCCTCGGGGACCTTGGCGGACTCGCTGCGGCCGAGGCCGGCCATCTCGACGACGGTGACGCCGTCGGCGCCCCTGACCGCGCGCACCCACACGCGGCGGCGCTGGATGAACAGGGAGGCGGCGAGGCCGCCGATCGCGGCGAGGGCACCGGCGAGGGCCCAGCCGCTGCCGGGCTGCTGGACGACCTGGAAGCCGGCCCACTCCTTGATGTCCTTGCCGAAGGTGACCGAACCGGCGCCGTTCGGGAGCGTCATGGTCTCGCCGGGCTTCAGCAGCTTCTTGAACAGCTTGCCCTGGGAGTCCTTGAACTCCTTCATGTTGCTGCGGTCCATCTGGTACACGCTCTGCGGGATGCCCGAGTCGGCCCCCAGGTCGCCGTGGTAGGCGGACAGCGCGAGCACCGGATTGTCCAGCGCGGGGAACTGCGACAGCATCGTGCCGCTGGCGGAGCCGCCGAACGTCGGCACGAAGAACGCGTTGAAGCCGAGCTGCTCCTTCTTGCCCTGCCGGTCGCGGTAGCCGTCGAGGACCTTGACGACACCGGAGGAGGTGACGTTGGCGTCCAGCGGCAGCAGCGGTACGGCGTCGTCGAAGACGACCTTGCCCTTGCCGTCCCGGACGGTGATCACGGGCGCGTAGCCGTGGCTGACGAGGTACACCTTGGAGTCGCCGATCTCCAGCGGGTGGTTCACCTCGACGGTGTCCTTCTCCTCCTTGCCGTAGGCGCCCGCGCTGTAGGTGATGTCGGACTGGAAGAGGCGCGGGGTGCCCTTGTTGGGGCCGGTGCGCTCGTAGGTGCCGGTGAACTTCTTCAGGTTGAAGCTGAACGGCACCAGGTCGTCGGACGCGAAGAGGTTGCCGGACCTGAAGTCGTCGTACTGGGTCAAGGTGTTGGAGAACCCGTCACCCTCGACGATCAGCTTGTTGCCCTCCGCCTTGTACAGCTGGCCCCAGGCGAAGGCGACCAGCATCACGATCAGGGCGATGTGGAAGACGAGGTTGCCCGTCTCGCGCAGGTAGCCCTTCTCGGCGGCGACGGCGTCCCCGGTGAGGTGGGTGCGGAAGCGGCGCTTCTTCAGCAGGGTCAGGGCGGCCTGATGGACCTGCTCGGGTTCGGCCGTGGTGCGCCAGGTGGTGTGGGCGGGCAGTCGGTTCAGCCGCCGGGGCGCGCCGGGCGGCAGACCGCGCAACTGGCCCACGAACTGCCAGGTGCGGGGCACGATGCAGCCGATGAGGGAGACGAACAGCAGGATGTAGATCGCGGAGAACCACACCGAGCTGTAGACGTGGAACATGCCGATCTTGTCGTAGACGTCCCCGAGGGTCGGGTGGGCCTTGCGGAAGGCGGCGACCTTCGTCTCGTCCTGGCCGGACTGCGGGATGAGCGAGCCGGGGATCGCGCCGAGGGAGAGCAGCAGGAGCAGCAGCAGGGCGACCCGCATGGAGGTCAGCTGCCGCCAGAACCAGCGGGCCCAGCCGATGACGCCCAGGGCCGGGAGGTTGGGCGCGTCCTCCTTGGGGGCGGTGGACAGCTGGGATCCGGCGTCACCCAGCTCCCGGTCCTCGGCGGCGGACGGGGCCGGGTCGGAGGCGGTGGTCTTGCTCATCGATCAGATCCCCACAGTGAAGCCGTCGGACCAGACCTGCATCTCCTGCACGATGCGGTCCCACGCGCCGGTCAGCAGCAGCAGACCGGTCACGATCATCATGGTGCCGCCGACCCGCATCACCCAGACGTAGTGGCGTTTGATCCAGCCGAAGGCTCCCAGGGCCTTGCGGAAGGCGACCGCGGCGAGCACGAAGGGCACGCCCAGGCCCAGACAGTACGCGAAGGTGAGTATCGCCCCGCGACCGGCGGTTCCCTGTTCCAGGGCGAGTGTCTGCACGGCGGACAGCGTGGGGCCGATGCAGGGCGTCCAGCCGATGCCGAAGAGGGCACCGAGCACGGGGGCTCCCACCAGGCCGGTCGCCGGCCTCTTGTGGAAACGGAACTCGCGCTGGGTGAGCCACGGCATCATGCCCATGAAGAAGACGCCCATGAGGATCATGAGGACGCCCAGCACCTTGGTCAGCACGCCCCGCTGCTCCTGGAGCGTCTGGCCGAAGTACCCGAAGAGGGCCCCGCCGGAGACGAACACCGCCGTGAAGCCCAGGACGAACAGCGAGGCCCCGGCGACCATCCGGCCCCGCCGGGCCTCGGCCAGGTCGGTACCGCTGACGCCGGTGACGTAGGAGAGGTAGCCGGGAACCAGGGGCAGGACGCACGGCGAGAAGAAGGAGACGAGACCGCCGAGCAGCGCTATCGGCAGAGCCACCAGCAGGGCGCCGTTGAGCACCGTGCCGTTGGGGTCCGTGACCGCGGCGAGCGTGGTGACCGCGCTCACGTCACTGCTCCGCCCACTGCCCCTGCGCCCACTGCGACTCCGCTCACTGCCACTCCGCTCACTTCTCGGCGACGACGGGCTTGAGCATCTTCAGCAGCCGTTCCTCGCTGAGCGCGGAGAGCGAGCGGGCCGCGATCTTGCCGTCCCGGTCGAGGATGAGCGTGGAGGGGATCGCCTGCGGGTTGAGCGTGCCCTTCTTGAAGCGCAGCAGCAGCTTGCCGGTGGGGTCGTAGAGGCTGGGGTAGGTGATGCCCCAGTCCTTCTCGAAGGCGAGGGCCGCGCCGGTGGAGGTGTCCCGGGTGTTGATGCCGATGAACTGCACGCCCTTGCCGGAGTAGTCCTTGGAGACCTTCGCGAAGTACTTGGCCTCGGCGCGGCAGGGGTTGCACCACGAACCCCACACGTTGAGGACGACGACCTTGCCCTTGTAGTCGGCGACGTCGAGCGTCTTGCCGGCGATGGTCTTGCCGGACAGGTCGGGTGCCGGGGTGCGCTCGCCCTCGGCGACCGTGGCGACGCCGTCGGTGCCGGTGACGAAGTTGGTGTTGCCGCCCCCGCCGGAGGTGCCGCCGGAGCCGCACGCGGAGACGAGCAGCGCGGTCGCGGCGAGACCCGCGGTCAGGGCGGCGCTGCGGCGGACACGGCGGGTGCGCTCGGTGGCACGGGTCGTGCGGTTCGAACGCTGGGGGGCGCTGTCGGCACTCATGTGAAAAGTTTCGCATGCCCGTTCTGGGGGTCTCGCCCACCCCCCTTGCGGGCGGAAAACCGCATTTCAGGCGGCGTTTTGCGAGGCGTCGCCGCCGGGTGCGGAGGCCTTGCCGGTGAACTCCCGCCAGCCACCGGCCGGCTGCTGTCCCACGCCGAGCGTGCGGAGCTTGTCCAGCACTTCGGGCTTCTGCACGTCCAGCCAGTCGGTGAACTGCCGGAAGGAGACGAGACGCACATCCGCGCCCTTCTCCTTCTCCCGTGCCATGTGCTTGAAGGCCTCTTCGACGGCGTCCATGTAGAGGCCGCCGTTCCACTGCTCGAAGTGGTTGCCGATGAAGAGGGGCGCCCGGTTTGTCTCGTATGCCCGCTTGAACCCCTGGATGTACGCCTGGGCCGACTGCTTCCGCCAGCCCGGGTAGTTGTGGGCCGGGGCCTTGGTGGAGTTGAGGGACTGGTTGGCCAGCATGTTGTAGTCCATCGACAGGACCTCGAAGCCGCGCCCGGGGAAAGGTATCTGCTGAAGGGGCAGGTCCCATATGCCCTGGCGCTTGCGCGGCCAGACCTGGAGGCCGCCGGGCGAGGAGGCGTCGTAGCGCCAGCCGAGCTCGCGGGCGGTGGGCAGCAGGTTGTCCTGGCCGAGCAGACAGGGCGTACGGCCGCCGACGAGCTCCTTGTCGTAGTCGAACGGCAGCGACGGCAGGTCGGTCCAGCCCGTGTTGGTGCGCCACTCCTTCACGAAGGACTTCGCCTGGTCGATCTCACTGCGCCACTGCTGGGGCGTCCAGTTCTTGACCGAGCCGTGGGACTCACCGCAGAAGTGCCCGTTGAAGTGGGTGCCGATCTCGTGGCCCTCCAGCCAGGCGCGGCGGACGTTCTTCAGCGTGTCCTTGACGTGCTCGTCGGTGAGATAGCCGATGTCGGAGGCGCCGCGCGGGTTGTTCGGCGGGTCGTAGAGACGCTTCTTCGACTCGGGCAGCAGATACAGCCCGGACAGGAAGAAGGTCATGCTCGCGCCGTGCTCCTTGGCGAGGTCCAGGAAGCGCGGGAAGAGGCCGTTGCCGACCTCCCCGGCGCCGTCCCAGGAGAACACGACGAACTGCGGCGGGGTCTGGCCCGGCTCCAGCGGCTCGGGCTTCGCGGGCTGGTGCGGCTGCTTGCCGGTGTGGGCGGTGGAGCCGTCACCGATGGGGCGGGCGGCGGGCTTGGGCTTCGGCTTCGATCCGTCCCGGGCGGAGTCGCCGCCGGAACCGTCGGCGTGGCCGGAATCGTCCGAGCCCGTGAGAGCGCCGCAGCCGGCGAGCGAGACAGCGGCGGCGGCTCCCGCGCCGATTCCGAGCATTCCCCTGCGGGAGAGAGCGCGCATGGCATCCCCGATTCGTCACGTCGTGCTGGTCACCCAGTGAGAGGTCGTGAAGCACGGGGAGGTTCCGCCGATATGCGCAGATTCCGTAACGAAAGAGTCGCAAACGATCATAAGGTGCCGAACGGCAGGCGCTTTCACGCCTCTCCAACGCCCCGCGCGGGGCGCCCCGCCCGCACCGACCACTCGGGCGACGAGCCCGCGAGCTTACGCGCTTACGCCGCCTCCGCGGACGCGGGTACGCCTCCGCGCGACGACGCCTCACGCCACCTCCCCGGACGCGGATACGCGTCCGCGCGACGACGCCTCACGCCACCCCCGGACGCGGATACGCCTCCGCGCGACGACGCCTCACGCCCCCCGGACGCGGATACGCCTCCGCGCGACGACGCCTCACGCGCCTCCCATCGCCTACCCGGACGCACGTACGCGTCCGCGACGCGCGACGACAGCCGGGCACCCGGCCCGCTTCCGAACACCCACGGCCGCCGTTCCCGGCAGCGGGCGCGGGGTGCCCGGGTCGCGCGCGGGAAGCCGGACCTAAAGCTGTGCGGATGGCACGGGCAGGACCCGCCAGGCGTCGAGGCCGCCAGGTCATGGGTTTCCGCCGCCGCCCCGGCCGCCGCCGGTGCGCGTTCTCCGTAACCGGGGCCGGGGGTGTCCAGCCCAGGCCTGGCAGGACCCCCCAGGCCGCCAGGCCGCCAGGCCGCCAGGTCGCCAGGCCGTGGGTTTCCGCCGCCACCCCGGCCGCCGCCGGTGCGCGTTCTCCGTAACCGGGGCCGGGGGTGTCCAGCCCAGGCCTGGCAGGACCCCCAGGCCGCCAGGCCGCGAGGTCATGCGCTTCTGCGGCCGCCCCGGCCGCCGGTGCGCGCGTCCGAGACCGGAGCTGGGGGTGTCCAGCCCCGGTACCGGACCGCATGCTGACGACTCGCGGGCCGACGACCGTCGGCCGTGGACGGCCCGCGAGTCGGCCGCTCCGGCGGCCGCCCGCGTGCCACGCGCTGCGCGCTACGCGCTACGCGCTACGCACCGAAGGCCTTGCCCTGGCCCTTGGCCGGCTTCGCACCCGCGAGGAGGTGCGCGGGGACCAGGTCGCGGGCCGGCTCGGTGTAGCCGACGGAGACGATGCGGTCACCTCGGTACGTGAACGTCGTCAGCGAGGCGAGCGTGCACTGGCGCTTGCGCGGGTCGTGCCAGAGGCGGCGGCGTTCCACGTACGACCGGACGATCCAGATGGGCAGCTGGTGGCTGACCACGACCGCCTCGTGCCCGCGGGCCTTGTCCTTCGCCGCGCCCAGCGCGCTCATCATGCGGACGACCTGGTCGACGTACGGCTCACCCCAGGACGGCCGGAACGGGTTGACCAGGTGCTTCCAGTTGCCGGGCTTGCGCAGCGCCCCGTCCCCGACGCCGAACGTCTTGCCCTGGAAGATGTTCTCGGCCTCCAGCAGCCGCTCGTCTGTCGCGAGGTCCAGCCCGTGCGCCTTGGCGATCGGCTCGGCCGTCTCCTGCGCACGTTCCAGCGGCGAGGCGACGACGTACGTCACGTCCCGGGGGGCCAGGTGCTCGGCGACCCGGTCTGCCATGCGGCGGCCCAGGTCGGAGAGGTGGTAGCCGGGCAGACGGCCGTAGAGGATGCCGTCCGGGTTGGCGACCTCGCCGTGCCGCATGAGGTGGACGACGGTGAGGTCCTCGGCGCTGTTGTTCTTCCCGTCGCTCATGCCGTCGCCTCCGCCGCCGCACGGGCCGCCGCCGGGACGGCGTCGGCGATCCGCTGCACGGCCCGTTCGTCGTGCGCGGTGGACACGAACCAGGACTCGAAGGAGGACGGCGGCAGGTAGACGCCGTTCGCGAGCAGCGAGTGGAAGAAGGCGGTGTAGCGGAAGGACTCCTGCGCCTTGGCGTCCTCGTAGTCGCGCACGGGCCGGTCGGTGAAGAACACGGAGAACATGTTGGAGGCGGTCTGCAACCGGTGCGGGACGCCCTCCTTGGTCAGGGCCCCGGTGACGAGCCCCTGGATCTCCTTCGACACGGCGTCGACCTTGGCGTACGCGGCGGCGTCGAGGAGCCGCAGCTGGGCGAGCCCGGCCGCGGTGGCGACGGGGTTGCCGGAGAGGGTCCCGGCCTGGTAGACGGGCCCGGCCGGGGCGAGGTGGGTCATGACGTCCGCGCGTCCACCGAAGGCCGCCGCGGGGAAGCCGCCGCCCATGACCTTGCCGAAGGTCATCAGGTCGGGGACCACGCCGTCGACCCCGAACCACCCGGCGCGGCTGGTCCGGAAGCCGGTCATGACCTCGTCGGAGATGTAGAGGGCGCCGTTCTCGGAGCAGATGTCCTTCAGGCCCTGGTTGAAGCCGTCCGCGGGCGGTACGACGCCCATGTTGCCCGGGGAGGCCTCGGTGATCACGCAGGCGATCTCGCCCGGGTGGGCCCGGAAGGCCTCGCGCACGGCGTCGAGGTCGTTGTACGACAGGACGATGGTGTCCCCGGCCTGGGCGCCGGTGACGCCCGGGGTGTCGGGCAGCGCGAAGGTCGCGACGCCGCTGCCGGCCGCCGCGAGCAGCGAGTCGACGTGCCCGTGGTAGCACCCGGCGAACTTGATCACCTTGGTGCGCTGCGTGAACCCGCGCGCGAGCCGGATCGCGGACATGGTCGCCTCGGTCCCGCTGGACACGAGCCGCACCTGCTCCAGCGGCGCGACGCGGGAGACCATCTCCTCGGCGAGCGCGACCTCGCCCTCACCGGGCGTCCCGAAGGACGTGCCGCGGGCGACGGCGTCCTGCACGGCGGCGATGACCTCGGGATGCGCGTGCCCGAGGATCATGGGCCCCCAGGAGCAGACGAGATCGACGTACTCCCGCCCGTCCGCGTCGGTCAGATAAGGGCCGGTGCCGGACACCATGAACCGCGGTGTGCCGCCGACGGCTCGGAAGGCCCGCACCGGTGAGTTCACGCCGCCGGGCGTGACAGCCTCCGCGCGGTCGAAAAGAGCCTGCGAGGCCGGTGCTTCATACGGATATGCCAGTTCGCTCATGAGCTGCGACTTCTCCGACCTTCTCCGACATAGTCGGGCTCCGGGTGCCAGTGACTTGTTCAGGGTAGGCCAGGGGGGTGGGCGGACGGGGCGTGGGACAACCGCCCCCCGGCGCCCGTCGTCTGCGAGACTGGTACCTGATACACACAGCTCAAGCGGCCAGGGGTGGTCGGAGGCTGCGAAGCTCCCGCGGTCAGATGTTTCGGCGCACGTTTCGGCGGGCGGCCGTGGGGGAGGTCACTGACACGATGATCGGGTTGCGCGGCAGGGGCGACGCGTCCTAGAAAAGCAGTCGGGTGGAGATATGCATCGCGGTGGCGGACTGGGCGAGGGGACTGACGACCTCGGTCCTCGGCGTGCCCGGCGGGGAAGGCACCGGCGCGAGGCGGAGGACGCTCCGGAGCCGCGTCAGACCCAGGGTCCACCGAGTGAACCGGAGCGGGCCGCCGGACGTACTGAACGGCGGGTGGACGATCTTCGGGCCGGGAGCAGCGGGAATGGTGGTCGGGTGGGGGTGACGTACAAGTACTTCGGCGCCCCCGACGGTGCGACCGCGGCCCGCGTCCCGATCTCGATGCGTCCCGAGGAACTCGGCGGCGACGAGCTCGGTATGAACGGCATGTTCACGAAGATAAAGCCGGAGACCATGGCGGCGATGGTCCTCACGGGCATCGAGGGCGTCCCCCTGCACAAGGTCCCGCCCCTGGAACTGGTCGTCCTACACCCCGACTACGCGGTGGTCAAGCTGCCCATGACGGTCGTCGACCCCCTGCGCGGCATCGGCGAGGAAGCGGTGGGCGCGGCGGCCTTCATCTGGTCGACGGTCCCGGACCGCGGCGGCCCCCGCGACGCGTTCAACGTCTACCAACTGCTGCACGAGTGGCAGGACTTCAGCCACCGGCTGCATGAGGCGGGACACCAGCCGTACTGCCTGGTGTGGCCCTGAGCCGGGGTTTCGAGGGCGTCGGGCGGGGTCTTCGGGCCTCGCCCTTTTGCGTGCCGGGGAGGGGCCGTCAGGCGGCCAGGGCACGTTGAGGGAACTGGCGGCGTGTGCCTGCCGTAGAGGTCAAGGCCGGTAAATCATTTCGATCAGGCCTGCGGCGATCAGCGCCCAGGCACCGATGCCCAACAGCCAGAACGTGTCGCTGATGACACCGGCGGTGCCCAGAAGGGCGGCGGCCAGGAACAGGGTGTACTCGATGCGCCGCATGGCATGGTCGAATACCGGCCCTTTCACTTGGCCGCCTTCAGGGGAGACGGGAACCGCTGCGGATACGTGGAACGGGGGCCGCGTGGTGGGCGCATGGCGTAAGCGTAGACACCGCAGAGAACTCAAGGCAGGGCCCGGCCCTCGATACGCGGTCAAGGTTGTCCATCGTCTCCCAGTGCGAAAAATCGTGGTGCCCTTCCGTGGAGCCGAGGGCTTGGTGTGGTGAGGCTGCGGTGGCCGCGCCTGCGGCATCCGGCGCAGGTGGTCGTGGCCGGCTTCGCCGCCGCGGTCGCCGTCGGGACCGGCCTGCTGATGCTGCCGGTGGCCAAGGCCGGGCAGCCGTTGTGGCCGATCTCGCTGCCGAGCAGCAGGCCGCGCAGGGTCTCGATGGCGGTCAGGATGTTCTTCACCAGGCGGCCGCGAGGGCACAATCCAGGGCACATCACCGGCCGTCGGGCCGGGATGTCCCTCCGTCCACGGCTGCACCTGCGCCGGCCCGCCGGCGCCCGGCGGACCGGCGGCCCTGCTCATTCCCCGGCCCACGGCCGGTGCCGAGCGGTGGGGCGAGGCGCACACCCCCGGCGGGACCTCGGAGTCCCATGCCAAGGCCTGGCCGTTCCCCGCCTCTTGAAGGGTGCGCCAGAGGACATCCACGCGGGTACGGGCTGCTCCCGCATGGATGTCCGCTGCCGGGTCGGTGGCTCAGTGGTCGGAGTAGCTGAAGTCCCCCACGGTCCAGGCGCTGACGTCCTCGATGGCGACGCGGTACATCCCGCCCGTCTCCGGGATCCCCACCGTGCCCTGGAGGATGCGGGCGACATGGAAGTGCAGATGCGTGGGCGGACCGTCCTTCTTCACTGGGGTGTCGAAGACGGTGGAGAACTCGCCGAGTCGGGCGGAGTTGGTCAGCACCTCCGAAACCCTCTGCCTCCACACGGCTTCTGGGGCCAGCCGACCGGTGATGACAGCACCACCGGCGACCACGGTCAAGGACATCTGGTTGCTCTGCCCCGACTCCACAAGGGCAGCGATGTCAACGATCAGCTCGTCAGGCTTCCGCATGGGACCGGATTCTATGCACCGGCCCGCCCGGGCGCTTCGGGCGGTGGCACTTCCGAGACGTAACGGGCGGCCCCGGTGGCGCCGCCGGAAGCCCGGATCTTCCGGGCGTCGCGGGCGGCCCCTCGGCGCGCGGAGATCGGCCGAGCCGGAACCTCACCGCCGAGCAGACCAAAATCTGTGCTCGCCAGAGTAGACATTCTTCATTCGACTCTTTATCGTTTCTCTCGTAGCCGAGATCCAGTGAGGCCCGGCAGACACGAACTGCCGGGCAGCAGTACCCGCATGACGGTGCGGTGGCGGAGTTTCGAAGCCAGGTGGTTGCACGACGGCGACGGAGCTGGCGACCGGACCGGGTGGCCCGCAGGACGAGGGGCCGCCATCAGCAGTACGCAGTTCCCGTTTGGCAAGTGATCGATTCAGAGGGAAGAACGGAGGACTCGAGCGCCATCAGGATCGCCCGGGCGCAAGACATGAGTCCGGGTGCCGCAGGACATCGATAGGCAGGTGGTCTCCGGTCACGCATTCGCGATCCCCGCACCCCCGTCGCAGTACCGGACGGCAGGGCGGAAACAGAAGGCCGGCGAGGTATTGGGGCCGGCAGATGGTGTAGCAGTCCCTTCGGGGCCCTGGTGCCGTACGGCGCCAGGGCCCCTCTACGCGTTCCACCAGAGAGGTGAGATGACAGCAGACGAGACACTGAGCCGTCTCGACGACGACCACTATCCCGCCTACACGACCGGCCGGGCCGCCGCGCTGCTCGGCACCACTCCCGGCTTTCTCCGCGCCCTCGACGAGGCCTCCCTGATCACACCCCTGCGCTCCCGGGGCGGCCACCGCCGCTACTCCCGCCACCAACTCCGCACCGCCGCCCGCGCCCGCCGGCTCGTCGACCAGGGCACGCCGATCGAGGCCGCCTGCCGGATCATCATGCTCGAAGACCAGCTCGAAGAAGCCCGGCGCCTCGACTCCGCACAGCGCCGCCCCGGCGGATCGCCCCGTCCCTCACCCGCCGCCCGAGGCGTGATGGCCGGAATGTGACGCGCAGAGCCCCTCCCCCGAAGGGCAGGATCTACGCGTCGTGGAGTCACACCGAGGCATCCCGCGACGGACGGGACGAGTACGGCGGCCGTCGCCGACCGTGATCTGAGGGGGCCCTTGTGCGCGATCTCGCGGACTCGATCGAGTCGATGGAGCAGCTCGCCACCGTCTGGCGGACCATGGTGCTCGACCGGGACCCGCAGGCCGATGTGCGGGACCTGCCCGGCATCGCCGTGCGGTGGGCCGACTGCCGGTTCGCCTTCTGGAACTGCGTGACCCTGACCGATGTCGGCGCGGACGCCGGGCTGCTGAAGCAACGGCTGAACGAGACCGCCGGGATCATGCGGTCCAAGACCCACGCCGGGTTCCTGTGGGTCTTCGAGGACCTGCTCGACCCGCAGGCACGCGCCGGGCTCGGGGAAGCCGCCGAACAGGCCGGCCTGCGCTACGCCTTTCCCGGTACCGGCATGGCGGGAGACCTGCTGCCGATCCCCGACCCCGTCCATCCCGAACTGACCTTCGTACGCGTGACCGACGACGACCTGCTGCGGGCCTACGCGGACATCAACGCGCGGGCCTACGGATTCCCGCTGGAGGACGCGCGGGACGGGCTCGCCGGGTCCGCGTTGTGGAAGAGCCGGCTGTTCGCGTACCTGGGCCTGCGGGACGGGGTCCCCGTCACCTGCGCCGCCGCGATCGAGGCCGACGGACGGCTCTTCGTCGCGCTCGTGGCCACCGATCCGGCATGGGAACGGCGGGGGTACGGCGAGGCCGTGACCCGCAAGGCGCTCCACCAAGGGGCCCGGGCCACCGGGCTGACCCGGGCGACGCTGCACGCGACCGCCGCCGGAGCGCCCGTGTACCCGCGGATCGGGTTCCGGCCCAACTCCCCGCTGCGGTTCTACGCCCTCGGTGACTGACCGGCCCACCGTGCCCACGTCCAAGCCCCCGCCCCGCTCAACGCCCCGGGGCGGGCCAGGGGATCGCGGGGGACGACCAGGAACCGCCGTACGGCAGGCGATGCCCGACTGCACAGCGCGGCTCACCCAGGGCCCGGAGGAGCCGCGCCACCGGGCCACCCGGATCGGCACCCGCTCCATGGGCGAGGCCCTGACCGGACCGTACGGCGAGCGCGATTCCGTGCCGGGCGGGTACCTGGTGCGGGCGCCCGTGCACGTGTTCACGTACCTGTGCCTGCGGGACGGGGTCCCCGTGACCTGCGCCGCCGCGAAGGTCGCCGCGTACGGATGGCCGCCCCAGCACGCGGGCGGAGTCGACGCGGGCGGGATCGCGGACAGGGACGTGATGTTCGGGGCCCGCCGAGTCAGTCGAGCCCTCCGCCCACCGTGAACCCGATCACCGTCCCGCCGCCCTCCCGCCGGAACGCGAAGGGCGCTCCCCCGTGTGCGAGGGCGACCTCGCGGACGATGGACAGGCCCAGTCCGGAACCCGGGAGGGAGCGGGCGTCGGCGGCGCGATAGAACCGGTCGAAGATCCGGGTGAGGTCGCTGTCGGCGATGCCCGGCCCGCGGTCGAGGACCTCGACCCGGATCCGGCCGGGCCGGGCCGGGCCGGAGACGACGATCTCGATGGGGGCCCGGCCTCCCTGGTCGAACTTCACCGCGTTCTCGACGAGGTTGGACAGCGCCCGGGTCAGCATCCCGGCCCGCCCGTCGGTCGTGGTGTCACCGCTCGCGCGCAGCATGATCCGCCGGCCGCTGCGGCGCCGGGCCACCCCCGCCACCTCCTCGGCGATGTCGGCGACGTCCAGCCGGCGCGGCGGCTCGGTGTCGGACTGCCCGGCCGCGAGATCCACCAGCTCGTTGACCAGGTCGGTCAGTTCCCGGGCCTCCTGGCCCAGGTCGGCGACGAGTTCCTCCCGGGTCCCGGGCGGGAGTTCGTCGATCCGGCGCAGCAGGGAGATGTTCGTGCGCAGCGAGGTGAGCGGCGTGCGCAGCTCGTGCCCCGCGTCCTGCACCAGGCGGCGCTGGTCCTCCTCGGACTGGGCGAGCCGGCCCAGCATGCGGTCGAAGGCGCGGCCGAGGCGGCCCACCTCGTCGTGGCCGGCCACCGGCACCTGGATGCCCAGCCGGCGGGTGCGGGCGACGTCCTCGGCGGCGTCGGTCAGCACGACCAGCCGGCGGGTGATCCGCCGGGCCAGCCACCAGCCGAACAGCCCCGCGCCGACCACCACGGCGGCCATCAGCAGCAGGGTCCGCTGCTGGAGCGCCCGCAGCAGGTCCTCGACATCGCTGAACTCCTGCGCCACCTGCACCGCGCCCCGGCCGTCGCCGAGGGAGACGGTCGCGACGCGGTAGACGTCGTCACCCACGTCGACGTCCTCGTGCTCGACCACCCGCCCGGAGTCGGCCGCGGCGGCGATCCGCACGTCGGCGCCGGTGACCGGCAGCCCCGGGCTGCCCGCGTCGACGACGTGCCCGTCCGGGCCGAGCACCTGCACGTCCGTGCGGGCCGGACGCACCAGGTCGTGGCCGGGCGCGGCGGACGAGAAGTCGCCGGGTGTCATGCGGTTCTGGCGCACCTCGTCGCGCAGGTCCTGCACGACCTCGTCGAACACCGTCTGCTGGTCCACCCGCACCAGCCGGGCGGCGGCGCCGTAGGACAGGATGCCGACCAGGATCGTCACAGCCGCCGTCACCGCCGCGAACGACACCGCGAAAGTGGTGCGCAGCGAGACCAGCTTCGGCCGCCGCCCGCTGAAGCGTCGGCGCGGGCGGCCCACTCAGTCCGCCCGCAGCACGTAACCCACGCCACGCACCGTGTGGATCAGCTGCGGGGCGTCCGGCTCGTCGAGCTTGCGGCGCAGATAGCCGACGTAGACGGCGAGGTTCTTGGAGCCGGGCCCGAAGTCGTAGCCCCAGATGCGGTCGTAGATCGTCGAGTGGTCGAGGACGATGCCCGCGTTGCGGACCAGCAGTTCGAGCAGCTCGAACTCGGTGCGGGTCAGCTCCAGCTCGCGCGCCCCCCGCCAGGCCCGGCGCGCCTGCGGGTCCATGCGGACGCCGGCCGCCTCGACGAACCGCTCCGGGAGCGGCCCGGGCGCCTCGGCCGCCGGTGCGCTCCCGACGCCCACCGGGCTGGTGCGGCGCAGCAGGGCGCGCAGCCGGGCGAAGACCTCCTCCACGTCGAAGGGCTTCACCACGTAGTCGTCGGCACCCGCGTCCAGGCCGGCGATCCGGTCGGCGGTCTCCACGAGGGCCGTCAGCATGAGCACCGGCGTCCGGTCGCCCTCGGCGCGCAGCACCCGGCACACCTGGAGCCCGTCGATGCCGGGCATCATCACGTCCAGGACGAGGACGTCCGGACGGTTGCGGTGGGCCTGCGCCAGCGCCTCGACGCCGTCGGCGACCGCCATGACCCGGTAGCCCTCCAGCGTCAGGGCACGCTCCAGGGCGTGGCGGATGGCGCGGTCGTCTTCGGCGAGCAGCACGGTGTGGGGCACGCGTCCAGTGTGCCAAGCCGCCGGGCCCCGGGGGCCGCATGCGCTGCGCCGGAGCGTCCTTCTTACTGCCCTCTCACCAGGGCCCACGCGACCGGGGAGCCGGGCCCTGCCGTCCTCTCACCCCCGGGCGGAGGCGAGCCGGGCCGCGTGCGTCGGGGCGTCCGGCACATCCGCCGGGCGGCCCACGGCGAACTCCTTGCGCAGCACCGGCACGACCTCCTCGCCGAGCAGGTCGATCTGCTCCAGCACGGTCTTCAGCGGCAGCCCGGCGTGGTCGACGAGGAACAGCTGCCGCTGGTAGTCGCCGGCGTACTCGCGGAAGGCCAGCGTCTTCTCGATGACCTGCTGCGGGGAACCGACGGTCAGCGGCGTCTGGTCCGTGAAGTCCTCCAGCGACGGCCCGTGCCCGTACACCGGCGCGACGTCGAAGTAGGGACGGAACTCGCGCACCGCGTCCTGGGCGTTCCTGCGCATGAACACCTGGCCGCCGAGCCCGACGATCGCCTGCTCGGGCGTGCCGTGGCCGTAGTGCGCGTACCGCTCCCTGTACAGCTCGACCATGCGCTTGGTGTGGTCGGCCGGCCAGAAGATGTTGTTGTGGAAGAAGCCGTCGCCGTAGAAGGCGGCCTGCTCGGCGATCTCCGGCGAGCGGATCGACCCGTGCCAGACGAACGGCGGTACGCCGTCCAGCGGGCGGGGCGTGGCCGTGAAGCCCTGCAGGGGCGTACGGAACGTCCCCTCCCAGTCGACGACGTCCTCGCGCCACAACCGGTGCAGCAGGGCGTAGTTCTCCACGGCGAGCGGGATGCCCTGCCGGATGTCCTGCCCGAACCAGGGGTAGACCGGGCCGGTGTTCCCGCGCCCGAGCATCAGGTCCACCCGGCCGTCGGCCAGGTGCTGGAGCATCGCGAAGTCCTCGGCGATCTTCACCGGGTCGTTGGTGGTGATCAGAGTCGTGGCCGTGGAGAGGATCAGCCGCTCGGTGCGGGCCGCGACATAGCCGAGCATCGTGGTCGGGGACGACGGCACGAACGGCGGGTTGTGGTGCTCACCGGTCGCGAAGACGTCGAGCCCCGCCTCCTCGGCCTTCAGAGCGATGGCGACCATGGCCTTGATCCGCTCGCGCTCGGTCGGTGTCCGGCCGGTGGTCGGGTCGGGCGTGACGTCGCCGACGCTGAAGATCCCGAACTGCATGGTCGCTCACCTTCCAGGTTGTTTACGGTTCAACCATACCGGGGAACGGTGACCCCTGTGGGGCTGTTCCAGGTGCGCGGCCCTGCGCGGGCCCGGCACCGGCAGCCGCCCCACCCGGGGAACGGTGACCCCCGTGGGGCTGTTCCAGGTGCGCGGTCCTGCGCGGGCCCGGCACCGGCAGCCGCCCCACCCGGGGAACGGCGACCCCCGTGGGGCTGTTCCAGGTGCGCGGTCCTGCGCGGGCCCGGCACCGGCAGCCGCCCCACCCGGGGAACGGCGACCCCCGTGGGACTGTTCCAGGTGCGCGGCCCTGCGCGAGCCCGGCACCGGCAGCCGCCCGAACACCGACGCTCACCGACATGGCGCTCACAGGCCCTCTCCACATCCTCGTCGGAAGCCCGGCTGCCGGTGCCGTGCGGCGCCTCGGCCACCAGGTCGTGCGGGCGCCCGGGCAGCCGCTCGCGCCGGCTCGCCGGACCCGCCCGCCTTCCGGGCGGTCGGCGGCGGCTCCCGCACCGCGCCGGCCGGCTCCGCCGCCTCGTCGGCGCCCGGGAAGGGGCACGCATGCCAAGCTGGCCGCCATGTCCGTCCTCCGCTCCGCCGCCCTCTTCGTCCTGGCCGCCCTCTTCGAGATCGGCGGCGCCTGGCTCGTCTGGCAGGGCGTGCGCGAGCACAGGGGCTGGCTCTGGGCGGCCGGCGGCGTCCTCGCGCTCGGCGCCTACGGCTTCGTCGCGACGTTCCAGCCCGACGCGCACTTCGGCCGCGTCCTCGCCGCCTACGGCGGGATCTTCGTCGCCGGTTCGATCCTGTGGGGCGTGGTCGCCGACGGCTACCGCCCGGACCGCTGGGACATCACGGGCGCGCTGGTCTGCCTAGCGGGCATGGCCGTCATCATGTACGCCCCACGGGGAAACTGACCGGCCCCCCGGAGCCTCAGAACGGCTCGTCGGGCAGCAGCCCCAGCTGCCCGAGGAAGTCCATCTCGTCGAAGTACAGCCGGTAGTCGACGATCCGCCCGTCCTTGACCGTGGCGATGTCCACCCCGCGGATGCGGATCTCCTTCTGCGTCGGCGGCAGCGTCTCACCGTTGGGCAGCTCCAGCGGCCCGGTGTTGCGGCCGCGGTAGATCCCCTCGTCGATGGCCGTGTCACCGGCCTCGTAGGAGTGCAGCACCTCGAACGTCGCGCCGGGAACCGCCTCCGTCATCGTCCGCCAGTACTCGACGATGCTGTCGCGCCCGCGCAGCTCGCCCTCGTCGGGCGTGAAGGCGACCGCGTCCTCGGCGTAGAGCTCGCCGACGACCTTCAGATCGGTGTGTGCGGTGACCGCGTCCGTGAGCCGGTCCATGACCTCACGTGCCTCGCCCATGATCGCCTCCGGGAGAATCAGGGGACCACCCAGCCCCATTCTCCCACCGCGGGGCCCGCCTATCCTGGCCGCGGGCCCGACGCGCACGCCGGGCCGCCGCACGCCCGAGGACCCGAGGAGCACCCATGGCCACCGCAGCCCCGCCCGCAGCCTCCCGCATCGCCGTCGTCACGGGTGCGAGCAGCGGAATCGGCGCCGCCACGGCCCGGCAGCTCGCCGCGGCGGGCTACCGCGTCGTCCTCACCGCACGCCGCAAGGACCGCATCGAGGCCCTGGCCGAGGAGATCACCGAGGCCGGCCACCAGGCCACGGCGTACGCCCTCGACGTCACCGATCGCGCCGCCGTCGACGAGTTCGCCACGGCGTTCAAGACGATCGGCGTGCTGGTCAACAACGCGGGCGGCGCGCTGGGGGCCGACCCGGTCGCGACCGGCGACCCGGCCGACTGGCGCCGGATGTACGAGACGAACGTCATCGGCACCCTCAACCTCACCCAGACCCTGTTGCCCAAGCTGATCGCGAGCGGCGACGGCACGGTCGTGGTCGTCTCCTCCACCGCCGGCCACGGCACCTACGAGGGCGGCGGTGGCTATGTAGCCGCCAAGCACGGCGCTCACGTCCTCGCCGAGACCCTCCGCCTGGAGATCGTCGGACAGCCGGTCCGCGTCATCGAGATCGCCCCCGGCATGGTCAAGACGGACGAGTTCGCCCTGACCCGCTTCGGCGGTGACGAGAACAAGGCCGCCAAGGTCTACCAGGGCGTCGCCGAGCCCCTCACGGCCGACGACGTGGCCGAGACGATCACGTGGGCGGTCACCCGCCCCGCCCACGTCAACGTCGATCTCCTGGTCCTGCGCCCCCGCGCCCAGGCGTCGAACACGAAGGTGCACCGGGAGGCGTAGAGCCGGCCGGTCAGCCCTTCACGCAGACGACCTGCTTCAGCTTCGCCACGACCTCCACCAAGTCCCGCTGCTGGTCGATGACCTGCTCGATCGGCTTGTAGGCGCCGGGGATCTCGTCGACGACACCGGAGTCCTTACGGCACTCCACCCCCTGGGTCTGCTGCTCCAGGTCCTTCGTGGTGAACCGGCGCTTGGCCGCGGTGCGGCTCATGCGCCGGCCCGCGCCGTGCGAGGCCGAGTTGAAGGACTTGGCGTTGCCCAGGCCCTTCACGATGTACGAACCCGTGCCCATGGAGCCGGGGATGATCCCGTACTCGCCGGAGCCGGCCCGGATCGCGCCCTTGCGGGTCACGAGCAGGTCCGTCCCGTCGTAGCGCTCCTCGGCCACGTAGTTGTGGTGCGCGCTGATCTCCGGCTCGAAGGTGGGCTTGGCCTTCTTGAACTCCTTGCGGACCACGTCCTTCAGGAGCGCCATCATGATCGAGCGGTTGCGCTTCGCGTACTCCTGAGCCCAGAACAGGTCGTTGCGGTAGGCCGCCATCTGCGGGGTGTCCGCGACGAAGACCGCGAGGTCGCGGTCGACCAGGTTCTGGTTGTGCGGCAGCCCCCGGGCCACGCCGATGTGATGCTCGGCCAGTTCCTTGCCGATGTTCCGGGAACCGGAGTGCAGCATCAGCCAGACAGAATCGGTCGTATCCGTGCAGACCTCGACGAAGTGGTTTCCTCCGCCGAGCGTTCCCATCTGCTTCACGGCACGTTCCTGACGGAACTTGACCGCCTCCGCCACCCCGCCGAACCGCCCCCAGAAGTCGTCCCACCCGGCGGTGGCCAGCCCGTGGAAGCGCCCCGGGTCCACGGGGTCGTCATGCATCCCCCGCCCCACCGGAATCTCCTGCTCGATCCGCGACCGCAGCCGGGACAGGTCGCCAGGCAGGTCGTTCGCCGTCAGGGACGTCCGCACCGCCGACATTCCGCAGCCGATGTCGACGCCCACCGCCGCGGGGCACACCGCACCCTGCATCGCGATGACCGAGCCGACCGTCGCGCCCTTGCCGTAGTGCACGTCGGGCATGACGGCCAGGCCCTTGATCCACGGCAGGGTGGCGACGTTCCGGAGCTGCTGGAGCGCCGACTCCTCGACCGAGGCCGGGTCGGCCCACATCCGGATCGGCACCTTCGCACCCGGCATCTCTACATACGACATAACGCCCTCAATCCCCCGTAAGCGAACAGAAGTCTTCAACAGCAAATACCGGAGCCAAGGTCGGCGAAAGGGAAATCGGACCGGCGTTCACGGCTGTGCGTGCGATACACATTGTGTTCATCGCCCGCCCTGCGGCGGCAAGCCGATATCCGTCTCGAGAGGGGCCACCACGTGCAACGGAAGGCGTACGCACCCGGTATCGCCGTGCTCCTCGCGGCGGTACTGGCCGGCTGCACCGGCGGCTCGGCCGACGGAGGCACGACGGACGACCCCAACCCGGGCGACGCCGGCACGGCGTCACCCGCGGCGGAGCCAGGCCGCTACCGCACGCTGCCCGAGCCCTGCGCTGTGGTCGGCGAGAGCACGCTCGACGAACTCCTCCCCGGCATCCGGCAGATCCGCGACGAGGAGCAGCGCGCGAAGGCCTACGAGGGCGAGCCGACGAGCACCTTCGACACCGACCGCAAGGTCGGCTGCCGCTGGAAGGTCGACTCCCCGGACGCCACCGACCATCTGTGGATCGACTTCGAGCGGGTCGTCTCCTACGACAACTCCGTCAGCGACGACGGCCAGGCCGAGCAGCTCTTCGCGGAGCAGGAGGCCTCGG
Source organism: Streptomyces sp. NPDC096046 (assembly GCF_040303285.1). NCBI lineage: Bacteria > Bacillati > Actinomycetota > Actinomycetes > Kitasatosporales > Streptomycetaceae > Streptomyces > Streptomyces sp. NPDC096046. The sequence continues at coordinate 137,859 of NZ_JBEOSZ010000014.1, forward strand.
CCCACCTGCCCGCGCCGACCGCCACCGGGACGGCGCCCACCGGCGGTACGCCGGCGGGCGGTTCGGCCGCCTCCCCGAGCGGTTCCCCTTCTCCGTCCGGCTCCTCCTCGCCCTCGGCGTCCCCTTCCGCGGCCCCGACCGAGCTGCAGCCCCGGGTGCTGGAGGACCTCGGCGACGAGGCCTTCCTCGACGACGGTCTGAACAGTTCGGGCTCGACGGCCGGGCAGCGGACGGTGACTGTGGCGTTCCGCACGTCCAACGTCATCGTGACCATCGAGTACGCGGAGCAGCCGACGACCGTCGGCGTCGTCCCGGACAGCAAGGAAATGCAGGACAGGGCGCAGAAACTGGCCTCCCAGCTGGCGGATTCGCTGAGCGGCTGAAGCCTCTTCACGGCCCCTTCACGCGAACCCGGAAAGCGGGGGAAGGAAGAACACACCGTCGCCTCACCGCGTACCGTGACCACCCGGACCCGTTCCGACCGCAGGGAACCACGAGCGTCATGAGTGAAGGAACCATGCAGCGACGAGCACAGCGAGACCAGCCAGCGAAGCGCCTCAACCGCGTCCTTGTCTGCGCGGCCGCCGTCCCCGTGATGCTGGTCGCCGCCGGCTGCTCCTCGGACTCCGGCTCCGGCGACAGCGCGGACACGGCCGGGAAGGCCGCGGCGTCCGCGTCCGCGAGCCCGTCCCCGACGGTGCGGGCGGCGGCGTACGGCAAGCTTCCGGAGCCGTGCAAGGCGTTCTCGAAGAAGACGCTGAAGGACCTCGTACCGGAGGGCAAGTCCGGCAAGGAGGGCACGTCGGACGACATCTCGACGCGTGCCAGCTGCTCCTGGAACAGCCTCGACAACAACGGCGTGAAGGGCTCGCAGTTCCGCTGGCTGAACGTGTCGATGCTGCGCTTCGAGTCGGACGTCACGCGCGGCCCGGCCGACGAGCTGGCCCAGGAGTACTTCGACAAGCAGGTCCAGGAGGCGCAGGCCGTCGAGGGCGCGAAGAGCGTCAAGACCGAGCCGGTGACCGGCACGGGCGACCAGGCGACGGCCGTGCGCTACGACCTGAAGAAGAAGGAAGGCACCTTCAAGCAGCAGACGATCGTGGCACGCGTCGAGAACGTCGTCGTCACGCTCGACTACAACGGCGCCGGTCTGGCCGGTGACAAGACGCCGAGCAGCGACGACCTGCTGAAGGACGCGAAGAACGCGGCCAAGGAGGCGGTGGCCGCGGTGTCCGACGCGAACGGCACCGGCGGCGGCAAGGCGAGCGCCGGCCCTTCGAAGACCGAGTCGAAGTCCCCCTCGAAGTCGCCGTCCGGGTCGGCTTCCAAGGACGCCTCGGACGAGCCCTCGAAGGACGCCTCGACGTCGCCGTCCAAGGAACCGGCGTCGAAGAGCTGAACCGTCCCGACGGGAACCGGCCACCCGCCCTCCGCACGCATGTGCCACCCTGTTGCGCGCAACAACACGCAAGGGGAGGGGAGTACGGGTGGCCGCGCCACTGCAACTGACTCGGATGCACCGCGTTCTCATCGGCGTGGTCGTGGCCGGCGCCGTGATCATCGCCGGTATCGGCTTCGCCGGTTCGTACGCGGCGGTCCGCGAATTGGCCCTGCAGAAGGGCTTCGGGAACTTCTCGTACGTCTTCCCGATCGGCATCGACGCGGGCATCTGCGTCCTGCTGGCCCTGGATCTGCTCCTCACCTGGATCAGGATCCCGTTCCCCCTGCTGCGTCAGACGGCCTGGCTGCTGACGGCGGCGACGATCGCGTTCAACGGCGCCGCGGCGTGGCCGGATCCGCTCGGTGTGGGCATGCACGGGGTGATCCCGATCCTGTTCGTGGTCTCGGTCGAGGCGGCCCGGCACGCGATCGGCCGCATCGCGGACATCACGGCCGACAAGCACATGGAGGGCGTCCGCCTCACCCGCTGGCTCCTCTCCCCCCTGCCCACGTTCCTCCTCTGGCGCCGCATGAAGCTGTGGGAGCTGCGCTCCTACGAGCAGGTCATCAAGCTGGAGCAGGAGCGTCTGGTCTACCAGGCCCGGCTGCGGTCGCGGTTCGGCCGGGCCTGGCGCCGGAAGGCACCGGTGGAGTCCCTGATGCCGCTGCGGCTGGCGCGGTACGGGGTGCCGCTGGCGGAGACGGCTCCCGCGGGACTGGCGGCGGCGGGCATAGAGCCGGCGCTGATCCCCGCGGCGCCTCAGCGGACCGAGATGGCCGCGGGCGCTCGCCCCGACGCTGCGGCGCCCGCCCCGCTGCGGGCGGCACCGCCCGTCGAGCAGCGGCCGCAGCTGGAGGGCAACGACGGCGCCGGGCAGTCGGCGAGCGTCCCGGAACCCGAGCAGAGCCCGTGGTTCAACACGCCCCGCGAGGTCGAGTACCAGGGCGGCTACGACCCCGACTACGACCCGGCGGAGCAGTACGCCCAGTGGATCGCGGAGCAGCAGGAGGCCGAGCAGTACCAGGCCCGGTTCGAGCAGGAGCCCGAGCGGTACCAGACCCGGTTCGAGCAGGAGCCCTCCCCGGAGGACACCGGCGGCTTCCCCATCCCGGTGGGCCCGGGCCGCACCCGTGAACTGGGGGACGGCGGCGGCGCCCCGCTGCCCGGCGCCGCGCCGGTCGCGGAGCCGGACGAGGAGTCGTACTACCAGGTCTTCAAGCAGTCGATCAACGGCAGTTACCCGACGCCGCGCGAGCTGATGGACAACGTTCAGGCCGAGTTCGGTATCGGCCTGCCCGCGGAGGATGCCAAGCGGATGGTCAACCGCTTCACGAACCGCCACAACGCGGAACTGGAAGAGGACCACATCGCATAACCGGGGCAATGTCGGAATCCGCACGCACACCGGCACCGAGGCGTCCGCTCGTCGACGATGCCGCTCTTCCGGAAGGCCTGACACAGAAGGGGGCCCTCCGGTGAGGGCCCCCTCAGTGGCTCAGTCCCCCAGCAGCGACCGCACCCGGTCCTGCCCCACGGCCAGCAGCAGCGTGGGCAGCCGCGGCCCGGTGTCCCGCCCGACCAGCAGGTGGTACAGCAGGGCGAAGAAGGACCGCTGGGCGGTCTTGATCTCCGGCGGCAGCTCCTTCGGCGTGGCGTCGGCGGAGAACCCGGCCTGCACCTTCGGCACGCCGTAGACCAGGTGCGTCAGCCCGTCCAGCGACCAGTGGCCGGCCAGCCCGTCGAGCAGCAGCCGCAGCGACTCGCGGCCCTGCTCGTCCAGCGACTTCAGCAGCTCGGCGTCCGGCTCGTCCCGCACGATCGTCCGCTGGTCGGCCGGGACGTGCGTGTTGATCCAGGCCTCGGCCTTGTCGTAGCGCGGGCGGGCCTCGTCGAGCGAGGTCAGCGGCTGCTCCGGGTCCAGCTCGCTGAGGATGCGCAGCGCCTGGTCCTCGTGCCCGGCGGTGATGTCCGCGACGGACGCCAGCGTCCGGTACGACAGCGGCCGGGGCGTCCGCGGCAGCGCACCGGCGGCCGTACCCACCGCACGCGCGTGCGCGGCCACGTCGGCCGGCAGGGCGCTGCCGTCGGCGACCTTGGCGTCCAGCCGGTCCCACTCGTCGTAGAGCCGCTGGATCTCCTGGTCGAAGGCGACCTTGAAGGACTGGTTCGGCCGGCGGCGCGCGTACAGCCAGCGCAGCAGCTGCGGCTCCATGATCCGCAGGGCGTCGGCCGGGGTGGGCACGCCGCCCTTCGAGGACGACATCTTCGCCATGCCGGAGATCCCGACGAAGGCGTACATCGGCCCGATCGGCTGCCTCCCGCCGAAGATCCCGACGATCTCCCCACCGACCTGGAACGACGACCCCGGCGAGGAGTGGTCGACACCGGAGGGCTCGAACACGACGCCCTCGTACGCCCACCGCATCGGCCAGTCGACCTTCCAGACCAGCTTGCCGCGGTTGAACTCGTTCAGCCGGACCGTCTCCGAGAAGCCGCACGCCGTGCAGGCGTACGTCAGCTCGGTGGATTCGTCGTCGTAGGACGTGACGGTGGTGAGGTCCTTCTCGCAGTTGCCGCAGTACGGCTTGTACGGGAAGTACCCGGCGGAGCCGGAGCCGCCGTCGTCCTCGGCGGCCGCGCCGGAGCCCTCGGCGGCCTCCAGCTCGGCCTCGTCGACCGGCTTCTGCCCCTGCTGCTTCTTGGCCGGGGCCTTCTTCGTGCGGTACTGGTCGAGGATCGCGTCGATGTCGCCGCGGTGCCTGATGGCGTGCAGGATCTGCTCGCGGTACACACCCGAGGTGTACTGCTCGGTCTGGCTGATCCCGTCGAACTCCACGCCGAGCTCGGCCAGCGACTCGATCATCGCGGCCTTGAAGTGCTCGGCCCAGCTGGCGTACGAGGAGCCCTTGGGCGCCGGTACGGACGTCAGTGGCTTGCCGATGTGCTCGGCCCACGACTCGTCCACGCCCGGGACACCGGCCGGCACCTTGCGGTACCGGTCGTAGTCGTCCCAGGAGATCAGGTGCCGCACCCGGTGGCCCCGGCGGCGGATCTCGTCGGCGACGAGGTGCGGGGTCATGACCTCCCGCAGGTTCCCCAGGTGGATGGGACCGGACGGCGAGAGGCCGGACGCGACGACGACGGGTTTGCCCGGGGCCCGGCGCTCCGACTCCTCGATGACCTCATCCGCGAAACGGGAGACCCAGTCGGTGGTCTCGGTGCTCTGAGCCACGATCGGCACGTCCTTCTTTCTGCATCGGGCAGCCGGTACGGTCGCACGGCTGACCGCACCATTGTCCCAGACCTGCTCGCGCCCGGAGAAACGGCTTTACCCCCATGGGATACTGGGCGGGTCTATCCATCCCCACGAGGAGAACGGCACCCTTACCTATGGCCTCGGTCACGTCCCTCAGCGATTCCGTCCACCAGCGCCTCGCGGCGGCCCTGTCGGCAGCCCTGCCGCAGGCCGGCTCCGCGGACCCGCTGCTGCGACGAAGCGACCGGGCCGACTTCCAGGCCAACGGGATCCTGGCCCTCGCGAAGAAGGAGAAGGCCAACCCGCGCGAGCTGGCCACGCAGGTCGTCTCCCGGGTGGAGTCGGGTGAGCTGATCAAGGACGTCGAGGTCTCCGGCCCCGGCTTCCTGAACGTCACCGTCACCGACCGCGCGATCACCCGGAACCTCGCCGCGCGCTACGCGGACGACACCGGCCGCCTCGGCGTGCCGCGCGCGGAGCGGCCGGGCACCACGGTCATCGACTACGCCCAGCCGAACGTGGCGAAGGAGATGCACGTCGGGCACCTGCGCTCCGCGGTGATCGGCGACTCGGTGGTGCAGCTGCTGGAGTTCACCGGCGAGCACGTGGTCCGGCGTCACCACATCGGCGACTGGGGCACCCAGTTCGGCATGCTCATCCAGTACCTGGAGGAGCACCCGCACGAGCTGGACCACGAGTCCGGTGAGGTGAGCGGCGAGGAGGCGATGTCGAACCTGGACCGCCTCTACAAGGCCTCGCGCAAGCTGTTCGACTCCGACGAGGAGTTCAAGACCCGTGCCCGGCGCCGGGTGGTGGACCTCCAGGCGGGCGACCCGCAGACCCTCGCCATGTGGCAGAAGTTCGTCGACGAGTCGAAGATCTACTTCTTCTCCGTCTTCGAGAAGCTGGACATGGAGATCCGCGACGAGGACATCGTCGGCGAGTCGGGGTACAACGACATGCTCGCCGAGACCTGCCGCCTCCTGGAGGAGTCGGGCGTGGCGGTCCGTTCCGAAGGCGCCCTCTGTGTCTTCTTCGACGACGTCAAGGGCCCGGACGGCAAGCCGGTCCCGCTGATCGTGCAGAAGTCGGACGGCGGCTACGGCTACGCGGCGACCGACCTCTCGGCGATCCGCGACCGGGTCTTCGACATCAAGGCGAACACGCTCCTCTACGTCGTGGACGCCCGGCAGTCGCTCCACTTCAAGATGGTCTTCGAGACGGCCCGCCGCGCCGGCTGGCTGAACGACGACGTCGAAGCGGTCCAGCTCGCCTTCGGCACGATCCTCGGCAAGGACGGCAAGCCGTTCAAGACCCGTGAGGGCGAGACGGTCCGCCTGGTCGACCTGCTCGACGAGGCGATCGACCGTGCCTCGGCCGTCGTCCGGGAGAAGGCCCAGGACCTCTCCGAGGAGGAGATCGCCGAGCGGGGCACCCAGGTGGGCATCGGCGCGGTGAAGTACGCGGACCTGTCGACGTCGGCGAACCGCGACTACAAGTTCGACCTGGACCAGATGGTCTCGCTCAACGGCGACACCTCCGTGTACCTCCAGTACGCCCACGCCCGGATCCGGTCGATCCTGCGCAAGGCCGGCGAGGCCCGTCCCGCCGCCCATCCGGAGCTGGACCTGCACGTGGCGGAGCGTGCGCTGGGCCTGCACGTCGACTCGTTCGGGGAGACGGTGGCGGAGGCGGCGGCGGAGCACGCCCCGCACAAGCTGACGGCGTATCTGTACCAGCTGGCGTCGCTCTTCACGACGTTCTACGACAAGTGCCCGGTGCTGAAGGCCGAGACGCCCGAGCAGATCGAGAACCGTCTGTTCCTCTGCGACGTCACGGCCCGCACGCTCCACCGGGGCATGGCCCTGCTGGGCATCCGGACCCCCGAGCGGCTCTGAGCGCACCCGGAAGTGAACAGGCCGAGGGCGGCACTCCCCCGGGAGTGCCGCCCTCGGTGTCTCAGGCGCCGTGATCACCGGCAGTTGCCCCAGTCCCGCGCCGCCTGCGGTGAGACCTGTGCCGCGTCGGCCGCATCCGCATCCGCATCCGCATCCGAGGCCAGCAGACCCCCGGTGAGCGCCATGCGACCGCGCGCGGTGGTGCGGACGGCGAGCGCGTCCCGCAGCGCGGGTTCGCCCTCGGTCGTGGCGTACTGCAACGCCCGCGCGGGCGCCTCGGCGAGCACCGCCTCGAACGCGGCGGCGACACCCTTCGCGTCGAACAGTTCCGGCGCCGGGAGCCCGCCCGCGAAGTTGATCACTTCGGGGCGGGCGGTGACGGCCAGGATGTCCCGTACGGGAGAGCCGCCGACGGCCCGCACCCGCGCGGCCAGGGGCGGCACGGGAGCATGGGTGGGCAGGGGTTCGGCGACGGTCATGACAGGGCTCTTTCGGCTGCGGTGACGCCTGGTGCCCCGCAGCCCAAAGAAGTACGTGCCACCTACAAGCGGGTTTCCGGGATCCGGACGCCGGCTGCGCACGGACGGGGGCCCGGGACCCACGGTTCATCCCTTGGCGCCGATGGCCGCGTAGACGTTGATGTCCGCGTCCGTGACGTCGTTGATGTCGCGGTAGCGCACCTTCTCGATCTCCTCGAGTCCGGCGAGGAAGGACTCCTCCGGCTGCTCGGGGACGGGGGCGGCGTGATCGGGCCGCCAGCGGTGCGCGGGGACGACGCCCGGGTCGGCGATCTCCAGACCGTTCTCGGTGAAGAACCGCTCGACGTCGGCCCGGGACCGCAGTACGAAGGTGAACCCGCGTTCGGTGTAGGTCCGTTGGACCGCGCGGATGTTCTCGGGGTTGAGGTCCTCGGTGAGGTGGCTCAGCACCAGCCGGCTGCCGACGGGCAGTTCGTCGAGCAGTCCGCGCACCAGCGGATAGGCCTCCTCGTCCGCGACGAAGTGCAGGATCGCCACCAGGCACAGCGCGACCGGCCGGTCGAAGTCGATGGTCTTGGCGGCCTGTTCGAGGATGCGGGCCGGGTCCCGCAGATCGGCGTCGATGTAGTCCGTACGCCCCTCGGGGCCACTGTTCAGCAGGGCGCGTGCGTGCGCGAGCACCACGGGGTCGTTGTCGACGTACACGACCCGCGACTCGGGCGTGATGCGCTGCGCGATCTGGTGCACGTTCTCGGCGGTGGGCAGGCCGGTCCCGATGTCGAGGAACTGCCGGATGCCGTCCCGCTCCACGAGCGTGGTCACCGCACGCCGCAGGAAGTCGCGGTTGTGGCGCACGTCGAGGTACCCGCGCGGGTTGGCGGCCAGCGCGGCGGCGGCCGCGTCCCGGTCGGCGGGGTAGTGGTCCTTGCCGCCGAGGAAGACGTCGTAGACCCGGGCCGGGTGCGCCTTGCTGCTGTCGATCCTCCTCTGCAGCTCGGCGGGATCCTGGCTGAGGGCGTCACCGGACATGGACGTCTCCTGGAGAGTGGGTAGTTCATTCAGCAACAACTACGGCGGTCAACAACCTAACGGTTCACCTGATTTGATGGTGCCCGTGCAGACCGGCCCGCGAGCGACGACGACCCTCTGGCGCCCCACCGGCCCCGGGGAACTGGACCTGGTCCGCGCACTCGACTGGCGCGCCTGGCCGCCCCGGCTCCCCGAGCAGCCGATCTTCTACCCGGTCCTCAACGAGGACTACGCGATCAGGATCGCCCGCGACTGGAACGTCAAGCACGACGGCGCCGGATTCGTCACCCGCTTCGAGGTCGACACGGACTTCCTGGCCCGTTACCCGGTTCAGCGGGCCGGCGGCCGCACCATCCTCGAACTGTGGGTCCCCGCCGAGGAACTCGACGAGTTCAACTCCCACATCGTCGGAGAGATCGAGCCGGTCCACGAGTTCCACTGAGCCCGCCCCTCACGACTGCTCCGTGGCCCCCTCCCTGACCAGAACACCGGCTCGAAGGCGTGCAACCTCACCTACTACGGTGCTGCGCTTCGACGAGATGCAGTGGGTCCCGCAGCCGATCAAGGACTCCAAGCCGCAGGCCGTCACGACCCTGGCCCCCGGCGAGTCCGGCGACGCGGGCGTCTCACTGTCGGCGGCCGACGGCAGCGGCGAGTGGAGCACCACGGGCCACAAGCCCACGGTCGGCTTCCAGTGCCGCACGCCCCACAGCGACGGCGGCCCCTCGGCGCTCCCCGCCCTACCCGCCAAGGGCGTCTCCTACGACAGCACCCTGACGGTCACCTACTGGCTGCACGACATGGACGACGCGCTGACCTACTGATCCTTGAGCTTCTGGGCCGCTTCGGTGGCCCAGTAGGTCAGGATGCTGCGCGCACCGGCCCGGCGGATGCCGGTCAGCGTCTCCAGGATCGCCCGGTCCCGGTCGATCCAGCCCTTCTCGGCGGCGGCCTCGACCATCGAGTACTCGCCGGAGATCTGATAGGCGGCCACCGGCACGTCCACGGCGTCCGCGACCCGGGCGAGGATGTCCAGGTAGGGCCCGGCCGGCTTGACCATCACCATGTCGGCGCCCTCCTCGAGATCGAGGGCGAGCTCACGCAGCGACTCCCGGGCGTTCGCGGGATCCTGCTGATAGGTCTTCCGGTCCCCCTTGAGCGACGAGCCGACGGCCTCCCGGAAGGGCCCGTAGAAGGCGGAGGCGTACTTCGCCGTGTAGGCGAGGATGGCGACGTCCTCCCGCCCGATCTGGTCGAGGGCGTCGCGGACGACCCCGATCTGCCCGTCCATCATCCCGCTGGGCCCGACGACATGGGCGCCGGCGTCGGCCTGTACCTGGGCCATCTCGGCGTACCGCTCCAGGGTCGCGTCGTTGTCGACCCGCCCCTCGGCGTCCAGCACCCCGCAGTGCCCGTGATCGGTGGTCTCGTCGAGACACAGATCGGACATGACGAGCAGATCATCGCCGACCTCGGCCCGCACGTCCCGGAGGGCGACCTGGAGAATCCCGTCCGGGTCGGTGCCAGGCGTCCCGAGCGCGTCCTTCTTCGACTCCTCCGGCACGCCGAACAGCATGATCCCGGAGATCCCCGCCGCGACCGCCTCCGCGGCGGCCTTCTTCAGACTGTCCCGGGTGTGCTGCACGACCCCCGGCATCGCCGCGATCGGCACGGGCTCGCTGACGCCCTCCCGCACGAAGGCCGGAAGGATGAGGTCAGCGGGGTGCAACCGGGTCTCGGCGACCATCCGACGCATCACGGGGTTGATCCGCAACCGCCGCGGCCGAGTACCGGGAAATGATCCGTACGTCGTCATGGCCTCTACGCTACGCCCGCCCCAAAAGCCCGGATGCCGACGCGATGTCGGCGTGCTCGCGCCCCGCCGGGCAGACTCACCGCCCCGCGATGCGCCCGCCACTCCCCAGGTCCATGCTGAGAACACAAGGACCCCGACGGCCCACCGCGTCGCCGCCGCCGTCCCTCCGTATCCGCCCCACGGAGGACGCGATGACCGCCCCCCACCGCATGCCCGACCTCTTCGCCCTCTCGGAGATCAACGGCCCCGTCGTCCGCCCCGGCGAACGCGGCTACGCCGACGAAGTCACCGGCTTCAACCTGGCCGCCCTGCACACCCCCGAGGTGGCCATCGGGGCGACCGGCCCCGACGACATCGTCACCGCGATGCGCTGGGCCGCCGCAACCCACACCCCCGTCGCCGTCCAGGCCACCGGCCACGGCGCGAACTTCCCGATCGAGCACGGTCTGCTGATCAACACGTCCCGCATGACGGACGTCCACGTCGACCCCACCACCCGCACCGCCACCGTCGCCGCGGGCGCGAAGTGGAGTCATGTCATGGCCGCGGGCGCACCCCACGGCCTGGCCGGTCTGTGCGGCACCTCCACCGACGCGGGCGTCATCGGCTACACCCTCGGCGGCGGACTCCCGGTCCTCGGCCGCGCTTACGGCTTCGCCGCCGACCTGGTCCGTTCCTTCCAGGTCGTCACCGCGGACGGGCGCCTGCGCGAGGCGGATCCCCGGCACGAACCGGAACTGTTCTGGGCGCTGCGCGGCGGCAAGGGCAACGTGGGCGTGGTGACCTCACTGACCACCGAACTGCTCCCGCTCCCCCGCCTCTACGGCGGCGGCCTCCACTGCCACGCCGAACACACCGAGGCCCTGCTGCGGGCCTGGACGGACTGGACCCGCACCGTCCCCGACGAGATGTGCAGCATGTTCTCGGTACTGCGCCTGCCGCCCATCCCCCAGATCCCCGAGCCGCTGCGCGGCGGCTTCTGGGCCCGGGCCGCGATCGCCTGGCCGGGCGACCCGGCCGAGGGCGAGGCACTGATCGCGCCGCTGCGCGCAGCCGCCCCCGTGGCCGTCGACATGGTCGAGGAGATGGACCACGCGGCCCTGGACCGCATCCACATGGAGCCCCAGGACCCGCTCCCGGCACGCGAGTGCTGCCTGCTCCTGCGCGACCTGCCCCAGGACGCTCTGAGCACCTTCCTGGAACAGGTCGGGCCGGCAGCCGGCGCGGAACACCCGCTGCTGGTCGCCTCACTGCGGCACATGGGCGGCGCCCTGGCCCGCCCGTCGGCCGTCGAGGACGCCGTCTGCGCCCGCGACGCCGGCTACTTCATGGAGTCGGTCGGGATCATGCCCGCACCGCCCGTGGCCGAGGCCGTCGAACAGGCGACGCGCCGCCTCTACACCGCCATGGCCCCGTACGGCACGGGCCGCACCATGGTCAACATCCACGGCACCCCGGGCGACGAACAGGACCGCGCCCGCGCCTGGACCCCCGAGGTGTACGCACGCCTGCGCCACGACAAGGCCACCTACGACCCCGCCGACCTGCTGCGCTACGGCCACGCGGTGACTCCCGCGTAGCCGCGGCGACAGAACCGGACCGGACTACGTCGTCGAACGCCGGCGCCGGGCCCCCGGCCGCCGCTCGCTCGGCCGCGTCACCGGATCCCCGGCCTCCAGGGCCGCCGCCCTGCGCTTGGCGCCGAAGTCGGCCAGGGCTTCGGCCAGCTTGTGGACGGACGGCTCGGGAGCCATCACGTCCACCCGCAGCCCATGCTCCTCGGCGGTCTTCGCCGTGGCCGGGCCGATACAGGCGATCACGGTGACGTTGTGCGGCTTGCCGGCGATGCCGACCAGGTTCCGCACGGTCGACGACGAGGTGAAGAGAACGGCGTCGAACCCGCCGCCCTTGATCGCCTCACGCGTCTCCGCCGGCGGCGGCGAGGCCCGCACGGTCCGGTAGGCCGTGACGTCGTCGACCTCCCAGCCGAGCTCGATCAGCCCGGCCACCAGCGTCTCGGTGGCGATGTCGGCGCGCGGCAGGAACACTCTGTCGATCGGGTCGAAGACCGGGTCGTAGGGCGGCCAGTCCTCCAGCAGACCGGCGGCCGACTGCTCACCACTCGGCATCAGGTCCGGCTTCACACCGAACGCGATCAGCGCCTTCGCCGTCTGCTCGCCGACGGCCGCGACCTTGATGCCCGCGAAGGCACGCGCGTCGAGCCCGTACTCCTCGAACTTCTCCCGCACCGCCTTGACCGCGTTCACCGAGGTGAAGGCGATCCACTCGTAGCGGCCCGTGACGAGCCCCTTGACCGCGCGCTCCATCTGCTGGGGCGTGCGCGGCGGCTCGACGGCGATCGTCGGCACCTCGTGCGGCACCGCCCCGTACGACTGCAGCTGGTCGGAGAGCGACGCCGCCTGCTCCTTCGTCCGCGGCACGAGCACCTTCCAGCCGAACAGCGGCTTGGACTCGAACCACGCGAGCTGGTCGCGCTGGGCGGCGGCGGAACGCTCACCGACCACGGCTATCACCGGCCGGCCGCCGTCGGGCGAGGGCAGCACCTTGGCCTGCTTCAGCGTCTGCGCGATCGTGCCGAGCGTGGCGGTCCAGGTGCGCTGCCGGGTGGTGGTGCCGGCGACGGTGACCGTCAGCGGGGTGTCCGGCTTGCGTCCGGCGGAGACCAGCTCGCCGGCCGCCGCGGCGACGGAGTCCAGCGTCGTGGAGACGACGACCGTGCCGTCCGACGCCCCGACCTCCGTCCAGCACCGGTCCGACGCCGTGCGCGCGTCGACGAACCGCACGTCCGCGCCCTGCGCGTCCCGCAGTGGCACACCGGCGTAGGCGGGGACGCCGACCGCGCTCGCGATACCGGGGACGACCTCGAAGGGCACCCCGGCGGCGGCGCACGCCAGCATCTCCTCGGCGGCGTACGTGTCGAGTCCGGGGTCCCCGGACACCGCACGCACGACCCGCCTGCCGCCCCGTGCGGCCTCCATGACAAGATGTGCGGCATCCCGCACCGCGGGGACGGGCGCGGTGGTTGACGTGCCGTCAACTACCGTCAGCTGGGGCGCTCCTGCGCCCGGAGCCGGATCCTGGGAAGGATCCGTGTCCGTGTGCACCTCGGAGACGCCCTGCCTGGCGTGCTGACGTACGACGTCGAGCACCTCGTGCTCGGCGACGAGGACGTCCGCGTGCGCCAGCGCCTCGACGGCGCGCAAGGTCAGCAGTCCCGGATCTCCGGGTCCGGCACCCAGGAAGGTGACGTGCCCGTGGTCGGGACCGGCGGAAAGGGCGGTGGGGCTCACTGTGCTCGCTCCCCCATCAGACCGGCCGCGCCCTGGGCGAGCATCTCGGCCGCGAGTTCGCGACCGAGCGCCATTGCCCCGTCGTGCGTCTCGGGCACGGGACCGGTGGTGGACAGCTGCACCATGCGCGTGCCGTCGGTGGTGCCGACGACGGCGCGCAGGCGCATTTCCTTGACAATCTGCCCGTCGGCCTGGGGGTCCCCCCGCTCGAGCGGAGCCGAGAGTGGGGGAAGGTCGGCCAGCGCACCCACAGGGGCGCTGCAACCGGCCTCCAGGGCGGCGAGCAGTGATCGCTCGGCCGTCACGGCGATCCGCGTGAACGGGTCGTCGAGTTCGGCGAGCGCGGCGACGAGGTCCGCGTTGGCCGCGGTGCACTCGATCGCCAGGGCCCCCTGGCCGGGGGCGGGCAAAACCGTGTCGACCGACAGGAAGTCGGTCACCTCATCACCGCGGCCGATCCGGTTCAGCCCGGCGGCGGCCAGCACGACGGCGTCGAGCTCTCCGCTGCGCACGAACCCGATGCGGGTGTCGACGTTGCCGCGGATCGGAACCGTCGCTATGTCCAGCCCGTGGCCGCGGGCGTACGCGTTGAGCTGCGCCATGCGGCGCGGCGAGCCCGTACCGATGCGGGCCCCGGAGGGCAGGTCGGTGAACTTCAGCGCGTCCCGGGCGACGATCACATCCCGCGGGTCCTCCCGGACGGGCACGGCGGCCACGACCAGGTCGTCGGGCTGTGTGGTCGGCAGGTCCTTCAGCGAGTGCACCGCGAAGTCGACCTCGCCCGTGAGCAGCGCGTCGCGCAGGGCGGTGACGAACACGCCGGTGCCGCCGATCTGGGCGAGCGCCTCACGCGAGACATCGCCGTACGTGGTGATCTCGACGAGCTCGACGGGCCGCCCGGTCACCCTGGTCACGGCCTCGGCCACCTGCCCGGACTGGGCCATGGCGAGCCTGCTGCGCCGGGTACCGAGCCTCAGCGTCTTGTCGTTCATGCCGGCCCTCGGTCTTTCTCGGTGGTGCTGTCCTCGGCCCGGGAGACGGCGGCAACCGTCTCGGGGTCGAGGTCGAACAGGGTCCGCAGCGCGTCCGCGTACCCGGCGCCGCCGGGTTCGGCCGCGAGTTGCTTGACCCGCACGGTCGGCGCGTGGAGCAGTTTGTCGACCACGCGCCGCACGGTCTGAGTGATCTCCGCTCGGTGTTTGTCGTCGAGGCCGGGCAGCCGCCCGTCGAGCCGGGCGATCTCGCCGGCCACGACATCGGCGGCCATGGTGCGCAGGGCGACCACGGTCGGTGTGATGTGCGCGGCCCGCAGTGCTGCCCCGAACGCCGCGACCTCGTCGGAGACGATACGCCGGACCTGGTCCACATCGGCAGCCATCGGAGCGCCCGCGGAGGCCTCCGCCAGCGATTCGATGTCCACCAGCCGCACCCCGCCCAGCCGGTGCACGGCCGCGTCGATGTCGCGCGGCATCGCCAGGTCCAGCAGGAAGAGTACGGGCTCGGGCCGCTGCGGCTCCTCGACCGGCTCGGGCCGGCGCCGCTCGGGGATGCGCCCGACGGTGGCGACGGTCGCGGCGAGCGCGGCGATGGCGCCGGTGTCCGCGGCCGGGTCGAGCGTGCCGGCCGTTCCCGGCCGGGCCGGGCCGCCCGCACGCTGGGCGCCGCCCACCGTGCCGTTGTCCACCCAGGCCGCGTGCTGCTCCAGGTCGGCGGCGGCCATTCCGGCCACGGCGGCCTCGCCCAGCACGGAGAATCCGGCGGTGCCCTGCACCGAGGACAGCTCCAGCGGACAGCCGTCCTCGCCGCCGAGGCCGGTGCCCGGAGCACCGCCCCGCTGCGCGCCGGGCCCGGCCGCGGAGCCGGACTCGCCGCCGGGCGCCCCCGGTGCGTCCTCGCCGGACACGGCCCGCGGCGCGGGCGTACGCCCCTCGACCGCGTCCGTGACCGACTCGGCCGTCAGGACCAGGCCGGTGGCGCCGGTGCACGAGACGGCGACGTCGGCACGTGTCAGCTCGGCCGGCACCGACTCCATCGGTACCGCGCGGGCCGCCACGTCCGTGTCGTCGCCCTCCATGAGGATCTGGGCGAGACGCTCGGCGCGGTCCACGGTGCGGTTGGCGACGACGATCTCGGCGACCCCGGCCCGCGCGAGCGTGGCCGCGGCCAGGGAGGACATCGACCCGGCCCCGATGACCAGGGCGTTCTTGCCCCGGGCCCACTGCTGTACATCGCCGCCCCGGGCCAGCTGTTCCAGGCCGAAGGTGACCAGGGACTGGCCGGCGCGGTCGATGCCGGTCTCGGTGTGGGCGCGCTTGCCGACCCTGAGGGCCTGCTGGAACAGGTCGTTCAGGAGGCGGCCGGCGGAGTGCAGGTCCTGCGCCCGGGCCAGGGAGTCCTTGATCTGGCCGAGGATCTGCCCCTCGCCGACGACCATCGAGTCCAGGCCGCAGGCCACCGAGAACAGGTGGTGGACGGCCCGGTCCTCGTAGTGCACGTAGAGATAGGGAGTGAGTTCCTCCAGGCCGACCCCGCTGTGCTGGGCGAGCAGCGTGGACAGCTCGGCGACACCGGCGTGGAACTTGTCCACGTCGGCGTAGAGCTCGATGCGGTTGCAGGTGGCGAGCACCGCGGCCTCGGAGGCCGGTTCGGCGGCGACCGTGTCCTGGAGCAGCTTGACCTGCGCGTCCGCGGGCAGCGCGGCCCGCTCCAGCACGCTGACCGGGGCGCTGCGGTGGCTCAGTCCGACGACGAGGAGACTCATGCCGGCATCACGGCGGGCATGTCCCCCTCGGGCCCCTGGTCGGCGGAGTCACTGCGGGCGGCGGCGGGCGGCAGGGCGCCGTCGGCGTTCGCGGCCTCCTCGCCGGCCTTGCGCTGCTCGTGGAAGGCGAGGATCTGCAGTTCGATGGAGAGGTCGACCTTGCGCACGTCGACGCCGTCCGGCACGGACAGCACGGTCGGCGCGAAATTCAGGATGGAGGTGACACCGGCGGCCACGAGCCGGTCGCAGACCGCCTGGGCGGCACCGGCGGGGGTGGCGATGACACCGATCGACACGCCGTTGTCCTGGATGATCTTCTCCAGGTCGTCGGAATGCTGCACCGGGATCCCGGCGACGGGCTTGCCGGCCATGGCCGGATCGGCGTCGATCAGCGCGGCGACCCGGAACCCGCGGGAGGCGAACCCGCCGTAGTTGGCGAGGGCGGCGCCGAGGTTGCCTATACCGACGATCACGACCGGCCAGTCCTGGGTGAGCCCCAGTTCGCGGGAGATCTGGTACACGAGATACTCGACGTCGTAGCCGACGCCCCTGGTCCCGTACGACCCGAGGTAGGAGAAGTCCTTGCGCAGCTTCGCGGAGTTGACCCCCGCGGCGGCCGCGAGCTCCTCGGAGGAGACCGTGGGAACCGAGCGCTCCGACAACGCGGTCAGAGCGCGGAGGTACAGCGGAAGCCGGGCGACGGTGGCCTCGGGAATCCCTCGGCTGCGGGTCGCCGGTCGGTGAGTTCGGCCAGTTGCCACGGTGCTCCTGCGGGTAGAGCGGGGCTGTAGGCGGTCATACGTCCCTACATGACCGCCCCGTCGAATGCAGGCTATGTCTTTGTGAACGCGTGCACAAAGGTGGTGTCCGATTTGCCCGGTCAACGTGACCGGGGTCACGCGCCCCCGGCGCACGCGCAGGGAACCGGCGCATACGCACCACCGTTCCTTGTCTTTCGGGGGCAAAACCGCACACTCTCCTCAGTGAATCCCGCCCCCGAGACCAAGTCACCATCGATCCTAAGCGACCCGGCGGCCTCTTTGGACTGGTCGGTCAGTCGCTCACGGGGTGGGATCAGTCGGTCAGCGCCTTGCGCAGGCGCCCCTCGTTCACGCGCCAGAACGTGTGCTGACGGCCGTCCACCAGCACGACCGGGATCTGCTCCCAGTACTGGTCGTGCAGTTCCCGATCCTCGGTGATGTCCTTCTGCTCCCAGGGGACTCCGAGATCACCGCACACCTTCTCCACAACGACCTGTGCGTCATCACACAGATGACAGCCGGGCTTGCGGATCAGGGTGACGAGCCGGTCCTGAGGGGGCCTGCGGCGGAAGAGGGGACTCATGTCGGCCATTGTCCCGCGCCCGCGGCCAAGCGGAACCCCCGCGAAAGCGCCAGGAGGCGCGCAAGGCCCGCATCCGCCGAGCGGGGCATCTTCGACGACACGCTTGCCGAGAGTTCACACGGTCCCAACCTCTCGGCTCCGGAACCACCGAACAAAATGGCTATGCTCACGCCATGGCCGCTCTCGGATGGCTCACTCCCCGTAGGCGCTCCGCCACGGCGCGGAGCGTTTTGGCAGGCGAGGCCTCGGCGGAGGCAGCACGCAAGTCCTCACAAGAGGTCGCCGGCTCGACCGAGGAACCGCAGTTCCCGGTCCACGGCGACGACCGGGCCGCCGCCTTCTTCGACCTGGACAACACCGTCATGCAGGGCGCCGCCCTCTTCCACTTCGGCCGCGGCCTGCACAAGCGGAAGTTCTTCGAGACGCGCGACCTCGCGAAGTTCGCCTGGCAGCAGGCGTGGTTCCGCCTCGCCGGGGTCGAGGATCCCGAGCACATGCAGGAGGCCCGCGACTCGGCCCTGTCCATCGTCAAGGGCCATCGCGTCGCCGAACTGCAGTCGATCGGCGAGGAGATCTACGACGAGTACATGGCCGAGCGCATCTGGCCCGGCACCCGCGCCCTCGCCCAGGCCCACCTGGACGCCGGCCAGAAGGTGTGGCTGGTGACGGCCGCCCCCGTCGAGATCGCCACGGTCATCGCCCGCCGCCTCGGCCTGACCGGCGCCCTCGGCACGGTCGCCGAGTCCGTCGACGGCGTCTACACCGGCAAGCTCGTCGGCGAACCGCTGCACGGCCCCGCGAAGGCCGAGGCGGTCCGCGCCCTGGCCGCCGCCGAGGGCCTGGACCTCGGCCGCTGCGCCGCCTACAGCGACTCGCACAACGACATCCCGATGCTGTCGCTGGTCGGCCACCCGTACGCCATCAACCCGGACAGCAAGCTGCGCAAGCACGCCCGCCGGCTGGAGTGGCGCCTGCGCGACTACCGCACGGGCCGCAAGGCGGCCAAGGTCGGCATTCCGGCCGCGGCGGGCGTCGGCGCGGTCGCCGGCGGCACGGCGGCCGCCATCGCCCTGCACCGCCGCCGTCGCTGACCATCCGATCAATCCGGGACACCATCGTGTGCGGGATGACAAACCCCGTCAATCCAACTGGCGTACCCCCACAACCTCGTGTCCAGTCCACTTGGCTGCACACGGCCACAACACGCCCCGGACTCAGCAGCAATCCGAACCGTTTCAATCAACAAGCGTTCACACTCGGGCACTCGATCCGGCGTCAATCGGTTACGGAAGCGACGTAATCGATGATTTGAGCAACTCGGTGTAGCAGTGCCTGCACGAAGCGTTATTCTCCTCAGACGCAATCCGGTACCCCTCCGTCGCTACGACGGGTGAAAGGTCCCGCACTGCTCGTGATGGAAGCTCTGCCTCTGGGAGTCCCGTGTACCCACACGTCGGGGTTGACGCCTCGGGCCTGGCTACGCTGCGTGCAACGGTCCAAGACCTGCTGCGCGGCTTCGTCCCCACCGCGTACGCCGTCCCCGCATTCGCCACCGCCGCGCCCGTAGGCCCTTGCTACGCACTGGCCGACGGCAGCGCCGCGGTCGGCAGACGAGGGCGCCCGTCCGGCGCGGCCACCGCACGCCGGCCTGCCGCTGACAGCGACAGCGCCCGGATGATGGATCTCGTGGAGCGTGCCCAGGCGGGCGAGTCCGACGCCTTCGGCCGTCTCTACGACCAGTACAGCGACACCGTCTACCGGTACATCTACTACCGGGTCGGAGGAAAGGCGACCGCCGAGGACCTCACCAGCGAGACCTTTCTGCGTGCCCTGCGCCGCATCGGCACCTTCACCTGGCAGGGCCGTGACTTCGGCGCCTGGCTCGTCACCATCGCCCGCAACCTCGTCGCGGACCACTTCAAGTCCAGCCGCTTCCGCCTCGAGGTCACCACCGGCGAGATGCTCGACGCCAACGAGGTCGAGCGCTCCCCCGAGGACTCCGTCCTGGAGTCCCTCTCCAACGCCGCCCTGCTCGACGCCGTACGGCGGCTCAACCCCCAGCAGCAGGAGTGCGTGACGCTCCGCTTCCTCCAGGGCCTCTCCGTGGCCGAGACCGCCCGGGTGATGGGCAAGAACGAGGGCGCCATCAAGACCCTCCAGTACCGGGCCGTCCGCACCCTCGCCCGGCTCCTCCCGGAAGACGCCCGCTGACCGCCCCACACAGACGGCGACACCCAACTCACGCTGTGTGAACGTCCGTTGACTTCGGCATCCGATCAGCCGTCGTCCGTAACCCAAGTGCCACGCCGCTCGTTGTGCGGGATGCAGGCTCCCTGTGGTCACCCCCTGGCCGACTCCGATCACTCGATCGTGTGGTCGTGGTCAGGGTGTGCAACCCTCAGGACCCCCTGGGGAGTCGACCGTCATGACGAGAGGAGGTGCCGCCAGTGATCGCGAACGTATCGGCGCACCGGCGGGCGAACGCCTTCGCCCAGGCCCTGGAGGAGCAGTCCGAGCAGGGCACGGCGGCCGAGCAGCCCGAAGGATCGGCACCGGCCCCGGCAGCCGCGGCATCGAGCGAACAGGCCCGCCATCTGGCGCTGGCCTCGGGTCTCGGCGCGTTGCCCAAGCCGGAGCTCGACCCGGAGGTCAAGGTCGTCCAGCGGGCCCAGCTGGTGGCCGCGTTCGAGGCCATGCTGCAGGAGGGCACCGTGGGCGGCGGGGCGACGGACCGCGCGGTCCCCGAGCAGCGCTCCCGGACCCGTGGCGCTCACCGCGCGAGTTCGCTGAAGAAGCTCCGGCCGCGTTCCCGGCTCGCCAGGGGCCTCACCGCGGGCGGACTCAGTGTCGGCGTGGCCGCGAGTGCCTTCGGCGGAGTCTCCGCCGCCAGCTCGGACGCCCTGCCCGGTGATTCGCTCTACGGCCTCAAGCGCGGCATCGAGGACGTCAAGCTCGGCCTCGCCGACGGGGCGGACGAGCGCGGCCGGGTCTACCTCGACCACGCCTCCACCCGGCTCAGCGAAGCCCGGCGCCTGATGGAGCGCGGCCGCAGCGGCCCCCTGGACCACGAGTCCCTCGGCGAGATCCGCCGCGCCCTGTCCGGCATGCGGCACGACGCGTCGGAGGGCCACCGGCTGCTGAGCGAGGCGTACGAGCACGACCCGGACTCCCTCGGCCCCATCCAGGCCCTGTCCGCGTTCTCCCGCTCCCACCGCGAGGCTTGGGGGGACCTGCGTGAACGACTTCCCGTCCAGCTCGGGGACGTCAGCGCGCAGGTCTCCTCGGTGTTCGACGCCATAGAGGAGGACGTCGCCCCGCTGCGTTCCCTGCTGCCCGAGCCCCCGGCCACGAGCGGCGACGACCAGCGGCAGGGCGCGTCCGAGGCGGCCCCCAGCGGCTCCTCCGGCAGCGACCGCTCGACCCGCCCCAGCGACAGCGGCGGCACGCAGAGCGACGAGGGCCGCACCGGCAGTGGCAGCCCCAGCCGCTCGGCGGGCTCCGGCAGCGACAGCGACGGCCTGCTCGGCGGCAACACCGGCGGCCTGCTCGACCCGCCGAAGGACAAGGACAGCGAGGCGAGCACCTCCCCGTCCGCGGAGGGCAGCACGCCGGTCCCCGAGCCGGACGTGACGCTCCCGCCGCTCCTGCCCGGGCTGCTGCCCGGTCTGGGCATCGACGGCGAGGACGCGGGCTAGACGGCCGCACAGCGAGAGCCGGGGGCGCCCCTTGCCCGAGGGGCCGCTCTGCTGGCCCGGTCGCACCGGCTCGGCTCCGATCCCCGGAACACCAACTACGCGGGGGGCAACGCCTCCGCCAAGGGCACC